>NZ_CP112885.1:0-311250 GCF_047114695.1 Nereida ignava | reverse complement strand
CACGCTAATTTACGGTATAGTAACGATTAGTCGACTTGCAGATTTTACACGGATCCTTGAGCCATGACCTCTAAACCCAATGCGCCACGTCTTGCGGCCCCTACCAATGTTGTCTCGATCTTTGATCATCGTGCAGAGCTTCGGTTCCCAGCGATTGCGCAGACAGAGGCGTATTGGGAAGCGCTTCGCGGCACACGCATGATGCCAGATCGGGCGGATGTGAACCCGCGCGGCATAGAAAATCTGTTGGAATACGCATTTATTGGTGAACGCATCGCCCCGGGCCTTGTGCGTTTACGGCTTGCGGGCATGCACATGTCTGATCTGATGGGGATGGAAGTGCGCGGCATGCCATTGTCGAGCTTTATTGTCCCGCACGAACGTCAACAGATGGCCGAGGCCATTGACCAAATGTTCGACAGCCCCGCTTGTGTCACCCTTGCGCTGCGCGCTGAAACAGGTGTTGGGCGTGACAGTTTGGACGCGAAGATCATCCTGTTGCCGCTCAAATCAGACTTCGGTGACGTAAGCCGCGTTTTGGGAGCGTTTGTCACCAACGGCAAAATTGGACGTGCACCGCGCCGGTTCAACATTCTTGAGACGGATGTCCGGCCGCTGCTGAAAGACCCGACGGGTAGTACAGCTGACGCAATTCTAAGCAGTAGACCAGCGCCGCAACCAACAGAAGATACCCCTGTAATTAGCGCGGATAAACTGCAATCTAAGTCTAATAAAAGGCCAAAATTACAGATACTTACATTCGATAGCTAATCCACTTTCTTAGGATTAACGATTTGTTTAGGCATACAAAAAGCTCCGAGCGCTAACTCGGGACTTTGTTGATTTTTTATCCCAAAATAAGATTAGCTGGCTGCGGCCTGTTGGGTCGCATTCCGCAGGGCCGATAGCTCTTCGGATACCAAAAATGCCAGCTCAAGAGACTGCGACGCGTTCAAACGTGGATCGCACGCTGTGTGGTAGCGATCAGACAAGTTCTCGTCGGTTACCGCACGGACACCACCTGTACATTCGGTCACGTCTTGCCCAGTCATCTCAAAATGCACACCACCGGGGATTGTGTTTTCAGCACGGTGGATTGCAAAGAATTCCTGAACCTCACGCAGAACGCTTTCAAACGGTCGGGTTTTATAGCCTGACGCCGCTTTGATTGTGTTACCGTGCATCGCATCACATGACCAAAGCACGTTCGCACCCTCTTCTTTGACTGCCTGAATGAGACGCGGCAGGTGATCACCCACGCTTCCCGCACCGAACCGCGCGATAAGGGTCAAGCGCCCCTCTTCGTTTGTCGGGTTCAATTTAGACATCAGGACTTTGAGGTCTTCGGCTGTTGTCGTTGGGCCGCACTTCAAGCCGATCGGGTTTTGCACACCGCAGCAGAATTCAACGTGAGCACCGTCCGGCTGGCGTGTCCGATCACCGATCCAGATCATGTGACCAGACCCCGCAACAGGCAGGCCGGTTGTGCTGTCTTCGCGGCACATGGCTTCTTCATATTCCAACAACAGCGCTTCGTGCGACGTGTAGAAATCAACGGATTGCAACGTATGCGCCGTTTCTTGGGTCACACCAGCAGCTTTCATAAAGTCGAGCGTGTCTGAGATACGGTCTGCGACCTCACGGTATTTCTGCGCCTCGCCGCTGCCCGTAAAGCCCAGTGTCCAAGCGTGGACCTGATGAACGTCAGCATAGCCACCGGTTGAGAAAGCGCGCACCAAGTTCAAAGATGCCGCCGCTTGGGTGTAGGCCTGCAGCATGCGCTTTGGGTCGGGGATGCGCGCCTCTGGCGTGAAGTCGAACCCGTTGATGATATCACCACGGTAGCTCGGCAATTCCTGATCATCCTTGGTCTCGGTCGGTGCAGAGCGTGGTTTGGCAAACTGGCCGGCCATCCGGCCCACTTTAACAACGGGCACTTTGGCGCCATAGGTAAGAACCATCGCCATCTGCAGCATGACTTTGAATGTGTCGCGAATAGTATCTGCTGAAAATTCAGAAAAGCTTTCGGCGCAATCGCCGCCTTGCAACAAGAACGCCTCACCGCGCGATGCGGCGGCAAGCTCGGCCTTCAAACGGCGCGCTTCGCCTGCAAAAACCAGCGGTGGATATCGGCGCAACTGTTCCTCGACGCCGGCCAATGCCGCAGCATCGGTGTAGTCTGGCATTTGTACGCGCGGTTTTGCGCGCCATGCATCTTTGGTCCAGTTGGTCATCGGGTATCCTCGTCACGACGTTAGCGTTAGCACAAAAGCTGATACCCCGACTTTTGCACAGTTCCAATGGGCTTTGTCACCCGCGGCGCGTTTTTCCTTGAATAAGATGCAGTTTGGTGCTGTTGCTATTTGACGTTGCGTTTTCGGGAGAGGCAAGAACATGGCGGAGAAACGTCAGATCATCGAGGTGAAAACGGACGGCAAACCTAAACGGATTGTGTTTGTCCTGCTCGAGAACTTTACACTGTTGTGCTTTTCTGCGGCAGTTGAATCGCTACGTCTTGCAAATATGATGGCGGGCAAGCCGCTCTATGAATGGCGTCTTGTGGGCGAGATGGGCGCGAATGATGATAGTGTTGTTACGTGCTCCGCTGGCATTCCGTTTCAGCTTCAGGGCGGCCTTGATGAGTTGAGCCGCGATGACATTGTGATGATTTGTGGCGGTCTTGAGGTACAGCAGGTTACCACCACCAAACTGATGAACTGGATGCGCCGCGAAAGCCGCCGTGGGGTCCAAATGGGTGGCCTGTGCACAGCTGCGTTTACAATGGCGAAAGCGGGTTTGCTTGACGGGCGCCGCGCGACGATCCACTGGGAAAACCAAGACAGCTTTGCCGAGGAGTTCGAGGATGTGGAGCTGACAAAGTCCGTCTTTGTGATGGACGGCAACCGCTTCACCACTGCCGGAGGCACAGCATCGATTGACCTGATGCTCAAGATTATTGCCGCAGAACACGGGCAAGATCTGGCTAACTCTGTCGCGGATCAGCTAATTTATTCCTCTATTCGCACGGACCAGGACAGCCAGCGTTTGTCTATCCCCACGCGCATTGGCGTGCGGCACCCGAAGTTGAGCCTTGTTATTCAGATGATGGAAGCCAACATCGAAGAACCGATCAGCCCCGGTGTGCTTGCAAAGGACGTGGGCATGTCGACCCGACAGCTTGAGCGGCTTTTCCGCAGATATCTGTCGCGCAGCCCTAAGCGCTATTACATGGAATTGCGTTTGCAAAAGGCGCGGAACTTACTGATCCAGACGGATATGAGTGTCATTAATGTAGCACTTGCGTGTGGTTTTGCGTCACCATCGCATTTTTCCAAATGCTACCGGTCCCACTATGACACCACACCCTACCGCGAACGGGGTGCGCACGCCGGCCGAGGGTGAGAACTAGGCTAATTTTATTGCGCATTTTGTCTCATTAATCGGCTGTTTACGTTAGGAAACTGCTTCCCTATTTGCGAATCTATGCGTAATGTCGTGAACGGACATTTTAGATCCGACATGGGAGATTGTTATGAAAAAATTGTTGATGGCGACAGCACTTACAGCTGTTACGGCAACAACTGCCTTTGCAGGCGGCCACGGTAAAGAAGTTAAACTCGGAATCATTTTGGGCTTCACTGGCCCGCTTGAATCTCTGGCACAGCAAATGGCTGGCGGCGCAGAAGCAGCGATTGAAGAAGTCACTGCTTCAGGCATGCTGCTGGACGCGGCAAAAGTAACTGGCGTCCGCGCAGACAGCACATGTATTGATGCCGCTGCGGCAACGGCTGCTGCTGAGCGTCTGGTCACATCCGACAAAGTTGATGGCATCATGGGCGCTGACTGCTCAGGCGTCACCGGCGCGATCCTGTCAAACGTTGCTTTGGCAAACGGCACTGTCATGATCTCGCCATCCGCGACATCACCCGGCCTTTCCACAGCAGAAGACAACGGTCTGTTCTTCCGCACAGCACCATCTGACGCACGCCAAGGCGTTGTAATGACAGATGTTCTGCTCGAAGAAGGCATCAACGAAGTTGCGTTGACATACACAAACAACGACTACGGCAAAGGCCTTGCTGATGCGTTCCAAACTGCGTTTGAAGCAGCTGGCGGCACAGTAACAATCTCTGCAGCACACGAAGACGGCAAAGCAGACTACTCTGCTGAAGTTGGCGCGTTGGCATCTGCTGGTGGTGACCGTTTGGTTGTCGCTGGTTACGTTGACCAGGGTGGTTCGGGCATCGTTCGTGCGGCTCTCGACAGCGGCGCATTCGACACGTTCCACTTCCCTGACGGCATGATCTCTGACGCGCTTGTTGAAAACTTCGGCTCAGAGATTGACGGCTCAACAGGTCAAAACCCGGGCACAGACAGCCCAGGTGCGATGAAATACGCAGAGCTGATCGGCGACAAGTTCAACCCGACATCACCTTTCTCTGCAGAAAGCTATGACGCGGCAGCACTTATCATGCTGGCGATGCAAGCAGCAGACAGCAAAGACTCGTCTGACTACAAAGACCACGTGATGGACGTTGCAAACGCACCGGGCATCGAGATCTTCCCTGGTGAGTTGGGCAAAGCGCTCGAACTGATCAAAGCTGGCGAAGAAATCGACTACGTTGGTGCGTCTGCTGTTGAACTGATAGGACCCGGCGAAAGCGCTGGTAACTACCGTCAGATCACATTCGAAGGTGGCGAGCTGAAAGTGGTCAAGTACCGCTAAGCCGACCTATCACAAAACTAAAGAACAGCCCGATCTTGCGTCGGGCTGTTTTGTTAAGGAGAACTCAAGATCATGATCAAAGTGGACAATCTGTCCAAGCACTTTGGCGGCTTTCGAGCAGTCGATGGCGCTAGCCTCGAGATCCAGAGCGGGTCAATAACGGGCCTTATCGGACCTAATGGTGCGGGAAAAACAACGCTTTTCAATGTGATAGCAGGCGTTCTTAAACCGTCTGGCGGCCGTGTGACAATGGACGGCGAAGACATTACGGGACTTGAACCGCACCAGCTGTTTCACAAGGGCTTGCTGCGCACATTCCAGATTGCCCATGAGTTTTCATCAATGTCGTGCCGCGAAAACCTGATGATGGTGCCGGGCGCGCAAGCCGGTGAAACACTTTGGAACACTTGGTTTGGCCGTAAGCGGATCGCTGATCAGGAACGTGCGTTGCGTGCCAAAGCCGACGAAGTTTTGGAATTTCTGACCGTTGAGCACCTTGCCGATCACAAAGCGGGGCAGATTTCTGGCGGCCAGAAAAAACTACTGGAGCTGGGGCGCACCATGATGGTTGACGCCAAGATTGTGTTTCTTGACGAAGTTGGCGCCGGTGTGAACCGCACCCTTCTCAACACGATCGGGGACGCGATTATCCGGCTCAACAAAGAGCGTGGCTATACATTTGTCGTGATCGAACATGACATGGATTTCATCGGCCGGCTTTGCGACCCCGTGATCTGTATGGCAGAAGGCAAAGTCCTTGCCGAAGGCACCCTGCCCGAGATTAAAGCCAACGAGCAGGTCATCGAAGCCTACCTGGGCACTGGCCTCAAAAACAAAGACAAAGCACAGGCCGAGGTGACGACATGAGCGAGCCATTCTTGATCGGGCGCGACATGACAGGCGGCTACGGCAAAGGCCCCGACATTTTGCACAATTGCACCATCGGCGTCGATAAAGGCGAGATTGCCGTCATCGTTGGACCTAACGGGGCCGGTAAATCAACCGCAATGAAGGCCGTTTTCGGCATGCTGGATGTGCGCCAAGGCGGCGTGTTTCTGAACGGGAAAGACATCACGAAACTCAGCCCTCAGGCGCGCGTGCGCGAAGGCATGGGCTTTGTGCCGCAGACATCAAACATCTTTACATCCATGACTGTCGAAGAAAACCTTGAGATGGGCGCGTTTATCCGCACGGATGACATCAAAGACACGATGGAACAGGTCTACACATTGTTCCCGATTTTGCGTGACAAGCGCAATCAAGCAGCAGGTGAGCTGTCAGGCGGGCAACGTCAGCAAGTGGCCGTGGGCCGTGCTCTAATGACAAAACCAACGGTCTTGATGCTGGATGAGCCTACTGCTGGCGTAAGCCCAATCGTGATGGACGAGCTTTTTGACCGCATTATCGAGGTGGCGCGCACAGGCATTTCCATCTTGATGGTGGAACAGAATGCCCGCCAAGCGCTTGAAATCGCAGACAAAGGCTATGTACTGGTCCAAGGCGCAAATGCGTTTACAGGCACCGGCAAAGACCTTCTTGCGGACCCTGAAGTTCGTAAATCATTCTTGGGAGGCTGAACGATGGACTATCTTAACGCTATCGTCGCACTAACAAATTTCGTGCTTATTCCCGCAACCGCATATGGCGCGCAGCTGGCCCTTGGGGCGTTGGGCGTTACGCTGATTTACGGCATTTTGCGGTTTTCAAACTTCGCTCATGGCGACACAATGGCGTTCGGCACTATGGCCACAATCGGCGCAACGGTTGTGCTGCAAAGCTGGGGCGTCAGTTTTGGCCCGCTCCCCACAGCGCTTCTTGCGCTTCCCTTTGGGATCGCCGCAACGATCGGGCTGGTTCTGCTTACGGATGCGGGCGTTTACCGCTTTTATCGCACCCAAAAAGCAGCACCTGTGATTTTCGTAATCGTTTCCATGGGCGTCATGTTCATCATGAACGGTCTGGTTCGCATTCTGATCGGCCCCGATGATCGCCGCTTTGCCGATGGTGAGCGGTTCATCATTTCTGCGCGTGAATTCAAAGAAATGACCGGCCTGCGCGAAGGACTAGCACTCAAAACCACCCAAGGCATCACAATCGTTGTTGCTGTGCTGGTTGTTGCGATGCTCTTTTACTTTCTGAACCGCACACGGACCGGTAAATCCATGCGCGCCTACTCTGATAACGAGGACTTAGCGCTTTTGTCTGGCATCAACCCCGAGCGTGTGGTTATGGTCACGTGGATGATCGTCGCAACGCTGGCGACAATTGCGGGTGTGCTTTACGGATTGGATAAGTCATTTAAACCGTTCACATATTTCCAACTTTTGCTGCCAATTTTTGCCAGCGCAGTTGTAGGTGGTTTGGGCAATCCGCTTGGCGCGATCTTCGGGGGTTTTCTGATCGCCTACTCCGAAGTTCTCATCACATATGCCTGGAAAAAAGTGCTGGTCTACACCCTACCCGACGCACTTGAGCCGTCCGGCCTCGTGCAGCTTTTGTCCACTGATTACAAATTCGCCGTCAGCTTTGCATTGCTTGTCATTGTCTTGCTCTTCAAGCCGACGGGTCTGTTTAAAGGGAAGTCAGTCTGATGGTTTCTTTCAAAAACACCGCCCTCTTTGCCGCCGTCTTTGGTCTGATCTTACTGACCGGATTTACCTCTGGTTGGAACTCGGCGCTGTTGATCCTGAACATGGGGTTGATCTCGGCCATTATGGCGATCGGCGTTAACCTTCAGTGGGGTTTTGCAGGCTTGTTCAACATCGGCGTCATGGGCTTCTTGGCGCTTGGCGGCCTTGCTGCTGTGCTGGTCTCGGAGCCCGTTACACCGGGCGCATGGTCCGCTGGTGGGTTCCAGGTCATCGCAGCCCTTTTGATGGGATTTGCCACAATCGCGCTTACGATTTTTGTGCGTGGCAAAACAACAGGGCGCGTGCGCACCATTGCCACGCCGCTTCTCCTTATTGTCGGCTTCTTCATCTACCGCGCCATTTTTGATCCCGCTGTGGCACGTATCGAAGCAATCGATCCCGCGGTTTCAGGCAACATTGGTGGGCTTAATCTGCCCATTCTGTTTGCGTGGCCTGTTGGCGGTGTGTTTGCTGCCGCAGCTGCTTGGGTGATCGGGAAAACGGCTCTTGGTCTGCGCAGTGACTATTTGGCCATTGCGACCCTTGGTATTTCCGAAATTGTCATCGCGGTGATGAAAAACGAAGACTGGCTTGCGCGTGGGGTCAAAAACGTCATCGGCATTGAGCGCCCTGTGCCGTCAGAAATTGAGTTGCAAGAAAGTGCGCAGTTCGTAGAGCGCGCAGCCTCGCTCAATATCGATCCGGTCACGGCCTCGACGCTTTATGTTAAACTCAGCTATTCGGTGTTGTTTGTCATTGTCTTGTTGGTGATTTTCCTTGCCGCAGAGCTGGCGCTGAAATCCCCATGGGGCCGCATGATGCGCGCTATCCGTGACAATGAAACCGCTGCGCGCGCGATGGGCAAAGATGTCACGGCGCGGCACCTGCAAATCTTCGTTCTGGGATCGGCTATTTGCGGCGTTGCGGGGGCGATGATGGTCACGCTTGATGGTCAACTTACCCCAAGCAGTTACCAGCCGCTTCGTTTCACATTCCTTATCTGGGTGATGGTGATCGTTGGGGGCTCGGGCAATAACTACGGCTCCGTTTTGGGTGGCTTTCTGATCTGGTTCCTGTGGGTTCAGGTAGAACCATACGGTGCGGCCCTTATGGGCCTTATCACCGACCCGATGCCTGACGCTTGGTGGATCAAAGAACGCCTTCTGGCCAGTGTTGCACATATGCGTTTGCTGACCATGGGATTGATCTTGCTACTGGTTTTGCGGTTCTTCCCCCGTGGTTTGATCCCCGAGAAGTAAATGGAACATACTCCATTAAAGAATAAACAAGGGGCGGTCGATTGGACCGCCCCTTTTCATTTGCTCAGCCAGTTAAGCTTAGTCAATCTGCAAGTTGCTGATCTGCGCACGAATAATGCTATCGGTGTCGTCACTATCGCCAGAGACGGCAATCCCCAAAAGTTTGCCCGATGTTCCGCCGAAAGCTTTGCGAAAATCATTCGATAAATTTACGCTTTCAGAATGTGTTCCCGTGCCAGCCGGCCGCAACGCAACCGTCACCCCTTGGCCCGGTTGGTAAGGCGATTGCAACAAAGCGCCGCGGCTATGATTACCGCCCCATGCATATTGGATCACGCGCAGGTCATCATTTCCCAACAGCGATCTGATGCCAGCGCCAGCCAGCTTTTCAGCCTGATCATCGGGGGCAAAGAGGAAATAGATCGAAATGTTGCGATCATCACCGCCTTTCACGCTCAGATCTGTTGCAGGAACAGATTGGCTCACGGACCAGTTCCACGAGGCGCGTTCGGCCTCCCAAAAACTGCGCGGCAGTTTGCGCCACGCAATGGACACAGCCCCATCTGATGCGATGCCCAGGCTCTGACCGAAGTCGTAATTGTTCTTTGAAAACAGTGACAGCCGTTGGTTTTTCCACCCTTCAGACAAGCTGACAGAGGCCGCCAGTGCAGATGAGCCGAAGGAGATGAGGGCTGTCGCGCTTACCGCCGCAAACAGAGCTTTTTTCAACATGATAAGTCCTATACTGTTCCTTACTAAACCATAAACAGAAGCTGTGGCAGAGTGGCAGTGCAAAGCCCGCGCCTCATCAAAACGTGAACCGCCCGTGAACGGGTAAGGCGCGCACCAGAAAGCAGAAATACCTGATGCACCTCGCCATTCTTATCCCCGCCGCAGGTGCCTCAACGCGGATGCGCGGCGCTGACAAGTGTTTTGAAGATGTCAGCGACACACCTTGTCTAACGGCAATGGTTCAGCGCGCCCTAAAGGTGACCGATGATGTTATCGTGACGATTCCGGCTGCAGATCATCCGCGCATGAGTTTAACAGACGGCGCTACCGCTGTTGTGTGTGAAAACGCTCATGAAGGCATGTCCGCGTCGCTCAAAGCTGGGGTCGCCTCCCTGCGGTCCCATGTAACCGCCGTGATGATCCTGCCCGCTGACATGCCAGCAATTACCGCCAGTGATCTGTCGATGATGTGGGCCGTATTTCAGGCCTCGCGCCTCAAAATCCTTCAGGCCGCCACTGCCGATGGAAAAGCGGGTCATCCGGTGATCTTTGATCGCTCACTCTTTGCACAATTTGGCGGGCTTTCGGGGGATCGGGGCGCTGCATCTATCGTTACCGACAACACTAAAAATCATGGTTTGGTCCCACTTGAAGGCGACCGCGCCACCCTTGATCTTGATACGCCAGAAGCGTGGCAGACTTGGCGCACCAGCCGTGGGCTGAGCGGTTTGGCTGCCTTACTTGGGAACCAATAGCCGCGCCTCATAGGCTTTCAGCGATTTACGTGCGCTGGTGTAATCCTGCATGCCAGCATCGCTATTCAGTTCCGGAAACAGCGAAAAAATCTCATCGCGCTGAGCGCGGTCAATCCCCCGCATGGTGTAATCACCGGGCTGAAAACTCTCGGACCATGTACCGTCAGACAACACAACCTCATGCTGGTCGAACATGAAGTGGATATAGCTGGCAGTTTGCGTGTTCAGCCGCTCAATTCCATCACTGCCTACCAAATGTTTAGCGCTGACAAGCACCTCACGCTCTTCGAAGTACAGCTCTGCTCGGTCGTTGGCGATCAGCATTCTATGGTTCGGACTGACGATCATATCGCGTTCTGGCAGGTCATTCCCTAACGCACCTGCCCTAATGATCACGGGCTTGAGCTCCGGCGCGCCGGCCAGCCCTTTGTGGTTCACGTCTTTGCGGCCAACCCATCTGATTTCTTGGATACCGTTGTCCCGTGTAATCACGCGGTCCCCCTCGCGCAGGTCTTGGACCAAGCGCTCGCCCTTATCTGTAGCGATGCGCGTGCCCGGGGTGAAACAAGGGATAACATTCTCAATTTCGGAAAACCTAAGCGATCCCGTGACTGCGCCGCCCGCGCCATCAAGAAACCGCACAGTGCCCGCTTCTTCGTCATCGGGGTCCATCTCAACACGCAAATGCCCGCTTCCGCGCAAATCCAGCGTATCTGTGTCCTGCCCATCGGGGTCTTCACCGCCGATGATTTCATCACCCGCACCGTCCGCTGCCGAGGCGACCCGGAACATGTCATCACCGCCTCCACCAAACAGGTGATCCGCCCCCGCTTCACCGTGCAAAACGTCATTCCCAATGCCACCGCTGACATCATCATCGCCAAGGCCCGCAAACACCGTATCATTGCCGTCGCCGGCAACGATGATGTCGTCATTGGGTCCTTCGCCTGTGACCACTTCATCAAGGGCATCAACACGGTCATCGTCAGGATCACTGCGGTAGGCCAGATCAATCAGATCATCACCCGAGGTCCCCATAATGGTCCCGTCCCGAGGTGCCTCATTGACAGTAACAACAGCAATTGCATCCGCCGCGTTCCCTTCAAGGTCTTCTGCGGTGTAGTTTATTGCGGCTTCGCCTGTGAAATCGTCAACCGGTGTGAACACGATCTTGTTGGCGATGATCTCGACGGTGCCTTGGGTCGCTGAAACAAATGCTGAGGTGATCTTTAGTGCACCGCCTTCGGGGTCCTCGTCATTTGCAATCACATCGACAGTGATCGGAATGCTTTCCACTGTGGCCGCCGTATCATCGCGCGCAATCGGTGCGCTGTTAACGCGATCCCCTAAAATTTTCTCGATCTCAGCATAAGCAAGCGAATGGGTGACCGCGCCGTCGGCATCCAGAAACTCAACTCGCCCCGAAGTTGAGTTTTCATCCGCATCAAGGCTGCGCTGAACCACCCGAAAAGGGCCAAGCCCCCGAAGATCAAGAATATCGACGTCATCCGCATCGTTGGCCGTATTTGACCCCGTACCGCCGGTTACAACGTCACCTGCCGTTCCTCCCACGATGACATCACGGTCATCGCCCCCGTCAATCGTATCGGCACCAGCACCGCCTGTAAGGACATCGTTCCCAGCCCCGCCCATCAGCGTATCGCCAAGATCACCTTCTGCATTGTCGATCGTAAGGAACAGATTATCAATTGCCCCAGATCCATGAAGTGTCACAACCAATTGTGCGGTACCGGATTGATCAATGTCGAGGGTAATCGCCTCGCCATCGTCGGTCGATGTTGTCTGGACGCTGAGTAACACGGCTTGATCGTCAAAAAGCGAAACAGTCGCGCCGCTTTCCACATCAAAAAGCGTCAGGGAATGTACCGTGCTGGGGCCATCAAAATCAAAAATAAAACTGCCGCCGCCCGCGTTATCGTCAGGATCGTTCTTGTCGCGGTCCTCAGATAGGATCAGGACTTTGCCTAATGTATCACTGGCAAGGTCCGCATCACCGCCCGTTGGCTGCGCACTATCAAACACCATTACGGGGGTTTTGGGGTTGCCGCTGCTAACCGTAAACCCTTGATGCGCAAGTTGGGTCGTTAGTATCTCGCCTGCTTCAAACCCATTGAAATCAATTACTTGGCTTATGTCCGTTCTGCCACCAACAAGGGTGTCATTGCCATCACCGCCGCGAAGCGTATCCGCACCTGCGCCACCAATAAGTGTGTCATCGCCATCGTTACCCTGCAGATCATCGTTGCCAAAGCCACCTGTAAGGATATCAAAACCGCCATCGCCGATCAGATTATCGATGCCAATGCCGCCAGAAAGAACGTCGCGGCCAAGCCCGCCGTCCAGCGTATCGTCCCCCACGCCACCAACCAGACTGTCTGCGCCGTCATCGCCGTAAAGGGCATCGTCACCTGCACCGCCAGAGACGTAATCCTTGCCAGCACCGCCCCTTAGAAGGTCGTTACCCTCACCGCCAAACACATCATCATAGCCGTCAGCAGCATAAACCGTGTCATTACCCACCCCCGCCAAGACGACATCATCATTTGGTTGCGCACGGGGTAGCAAGGCGTCAGCGTGATCAATCTCATCGCCGTCGATATCTTCAAACCTATGATCAATCAGATCATCATCAAATGTTCCATCCACATAACCGTCGGGATCCTCGTTAACCACCAAGTTGAACCCAATTTCAGAGATACCAATGATACCGCTTGCTGGTAGATCCGTTTCCGACTTTACGTGGATGATCTGCAGCGTTTTCACCGCACCAGAGATGGTCACACCAACCGGAGGCGCTTCAAATAGTTCAGCCATCCCCGTGATCGAATTGCCGTCAACGGATTGCGCGTCAGTGACATTGCTGAACGTTACAGGACGCTCTTTTCCATCTACATCCCGCGCGATAATTGTGACGGTGTCGCCCCACCCGTCCGCATTGCTGCGGTCGATGTCGAGCAAGTTAAACGTCACATCCGTGATAGGCGCTGAAAAACTTAACGACGCAACATTCGGCTGATCCGCATGCTCTGATGTGAGGGCCTGAACACCGTTGAACTCGGTCACTTCGGTTACGGCGCCAGCACCTTTCGGGGGCGTGTCAATAACAACGGCCACATCTGAACTGCCGTTGCTCAGCGTAGTTATTTCGCCGTCGATGCCCGAAACAGAGGCCCAATCAAGAGTGTAGTCGCTCATTAGTCTACTCCAATATTGACACCACCTTGATAAATTCACGGGCATCAATTTCGGGCGGCTGCCCATTGAATACGAAGTCCGCATTGGCAAAGACGCCGAATATAACTGCGCGCGCACATTTGCGCCGTAGCGATACAGGTCTTGCAATGTCGGGAAGGTGCTCTGCACCGGACCATTCACTTACTAGCGAATGGGGCCACTAGGATCGGCCCGCGATCTGCATAAGGTAAGAGCATACAGTCACCAAAGACAAAAATAACGTTAGATGAACAAAATAAGAGGTATCATTGCAATGAGTGGCTGTATTGGACACAAATTTGACAGAGGTTATTGATGGATTGTTTCAACATGCGAGCCTAATCGCGACTCATCGTTAATCATGAAGAACTTTGAAATACGGTGCGTTACAGGCATCAGCTGCCATAAACAGCGTCCAGGGGTTAACCATTACTCAGAAACAATCATCTGGGCTTCAAACACCGCGATTATCATTAACCTAGTTTGAATATTTCTTCGCAATTGCACCACGGAAAGCAAAGACCACACCGCTCTTAACTGTCACGACTAAGAATCACATTTTCCAGAAGACCTCTAAATGCCCGCCGAAACCGTGCGGCGCAGGCATTCAATTTACTGTGGTACCGGTGGTCGGACTCGAACCGACACGATGTCACCATCGGGGGATTTTGAATCCCCTGCGTCTACCATTCCGCCACACCGGCGTAACACAGTAGGCGCGGTTTAGCGCCGGTCTTCGGCGGCGTCAACGGCTTCTCGCACCTTGTCTCTGGCCTTTTTGCAAAAGCCACTATAAGGCGCACACAACACGTCCCTCTATATAGGCAAAAACCCAATGGATATGCGCAATATTGCGATCATCGCCCACGTTGACCACGGCAAAACGACCCTTGTTGACGAACTTCTCAAACAGTCCGGTGCTTTCCGCGAGAACCAAGCAGTGGCCGAGCGCGCCATGGATAGCAACGATCTGGAGCGTGAGCGCGGCATTACGATTCTCGCCAAAGCGACATCCGTTGAATGGAACGGTTTGCGCATCAACATCGTTGACACCCCCGGTCACGCGGACTTCGGCGCCGAGGTAGAGCGCATCTTGTCGATGGTTGACGGTGTTGTTCTGCTCGTGGACGCCGCAGAGGGTCCGATGCCCCAAACCAAGTTTGTAACCTCGAAAGCGCTCGCGCTTGGGCTCAAGCCAATCGTGGTTCTGAACAAAGTTGATAAGCCTGATGCGGAACCTGATCGCGCGCTTGACGAAGTCTTTGATCTGTTTGCCTCGCTTGACGCAACTGACGAGCAACTTGATTTCCCATCGCTCTACGCCTCCGGCCGTAACGGTTGGTGTGACGACAGCCTTGACGGCGACCGTGAGAACCTCGATGCGCTGTTTAAGCTTGTCGTTGATCACGTCCCTGCCCCCAAGCAAATCCAGAAGCGTGAAGAGCCTTTCCGCATGCTGGCAACCACGCTGGGTGCCGATCCGTTCATCGGCCGCATTTTGACTGGCCGCGTTGAGGCAGGCACGTTGCGTACTGGTGAAACAGTAAAAGCGTTGTCTCGCGATGGTACTAAAGTTGAGCAGTTCCGCGTTACTAAAATTCTGGCGTTCCGCGGTCTTGCACAGTCTCCGATCGATGTGGCTGAAGCAGGCGATATCGTAAGCCTTGCGGGTATGACCAAAGCGACCGTGGCCGATACGATCTGTGATCTTTCTGTTGAGGACGCGATCCCTGCCCAACCGATTGACCCGCCCACGATCACAGTGACTTTCGGCATCAACGACAGCCCTCTTGCGGGTCGTGACGGCAAAAAAGTCCAATCACGTGTTATTCGCGAGCGCCTGATGAAAGAGGCCGAAACCAACGTAGCGATCCGTGTCACGGACACCGCCGGTGGTGACGCCTTTGAAGTTGCGGGCCGCGGTGAATTGCAGATGGGCGTTCTGATCGAGAACATGCGCCGCGAAGGTTTCGAGCTTTCAATCTCACGTCCACAGGTTCTTTTCCGCGAAGAAGACGGCCAGCGTCTTGAGCCAATTGAAGAAGTCACGATTGACGTGGATGATGAGTATTCCGGCGCAGTGATCGAGAAAATCACTGGTGCACGTAAAGGCGAGATGACCGAGATGAAGCAACAAGGCGGCAAGACCCGTATTATTGCGACCATCCCGTCACGTGGCCTAATTGGTTATCACGGTGAATTTCTGACCGACACGCGCGGTACAGGCGTTTTGAACCGCGTTTTCCACGGATGGGCACCACATAAAGGATCGATCCCTGGCCGTCGCGCTGGCGTTCTGATTTCAATGGAAAACGGTGTGTCTGTTGCTTACGCAATCTTCAACCTTGAAGACCGTGGTCGTTTCTTCATCGGAAGCCAAGAGGACGTATACCAAGGTATGATCATTGGCGAGCATAGCCGAGAAAATGATCTTGAGGTGAACCCTCTTAAGGGCAAAAAACTGACAAACGTCCGCGCGTCCGGCACAGATGAAGCTGTTCGTTTGACCACTCCAATCCGTTTGTCCCTTGAAGAAGCGATTGCCTATATCGACGATGATGAGTTGGTTGAGGTGACACCAAACGTAGTGCGTCTGCGCAAACGCCACCTTGACCCGCATGAGCGTAAACGCGCGTCACGTTCAGCGTAATCTACCCTTAGAATACTCCAGACATAGAAACGGCGGCCCAATCAAAGGGCCGCCGTTTTACATTGATAGTTAAACTTTCTAAGCGTCTAGATTTCTTCAACAATCACCAATTCACGCTCACTCGCCACCCGCGCATGGACCAATGCCTGCTGATAAGTGGCTGAATTATAGCATTTTTCGGCAATCTCGAGACTATCAAACCGCGCCACTACATTGCGTGGCCGCTCTACGCCTTCTTTTTGAACATACGCGCCGCCACGGGCTAAAAATACCCCGCCGTGTTCGGCAATGGCTTGGGTCGCAAACTTGGCATATTTGGCGTATTCCACGTCATCGGTGACCGTAACGTGACTGATCCAAAGTGCGCTCATCCTTCAAGAACCTTTCGTGCTGCTGTCATCGCGGCATCAGCACCGCTAATGTCTTTTGCTCCGCCCTGCGCCATATCCGGACGGCCACCGCCACCTTTGCCGCCCATTTCGGCAACAGCCGCCTTTACCAAGTCAACCGCAGATACAGTGGCTGTTTTATCATCCGTCACACCGGCAGCGACGGCGACTTTTCCGCCCGCATCAGCAATTAGCAACACAGCACCCGAGCCCATTTGCGACTTCATTTCGTCAATAATGCCAGGCAAGTCTTTACCCGTCACGCCCTGCAAAACTTGCGCCTGAAACGAGGTGCCGTTTACCTCTTCCACTGCCGGTGCTGCTGCAGCACCGCCGCTCATGGCTAGCTCGCGACGCAGTTGTGCCACTTCGTTTTGCAGCGCTTTTCGTTCGTCCATCAGCGATTTTACCCGCTCAGCAACATCCGCAGGCTGCGCCTTCAATGATGTCGCAACTTGCGCCAATCGCTGATCTTGCGCGCTTAGATATTCAAAGGCTGCGGCACCGGTCAGCGCCTCAATACGGCGCACACCGGCACTCGATGCGCTATCACCAAGCGCCACAAACAGCCCGATATCACCCGTCTGGCGCACATGCGTGCCACCGCAAAGTTCAAGCGAATACGTCTTACCATCAGCACCTTTGCCAGTGTCCGCACGGCCCATTGATACAACGCGCACTTCATCACCGTACTTTTCGCCGAAAAGTGCCTGCGCACCCATGTCACGCGCATCATCAGGCGTCATCACTCGTGTCTCTACCGCTGTATTCTGCCGAATGTAGCTGTTCACTTCCGCTTCAACCCGCTGCAGATCTTCAAGGCTGATCGCTGCGTTATGGCTGAAATCAAAACGCAATCTGTCTGGTGCGTTCAATGAGCCGCGCTGCGCCACGTGTTCACCCAAAGTGCCGCGCAGAGCTTCGTGCAACAAGTGCGTCGCAGAGTGGTTCGCACGGATCTGCCCGCGCCGCGTTGGGTCAACGGCAAGTTCCACACCGGCACCAACACTTAACTCACCCGATTGAATGCTACAGAAATGAATAAAGACATCTGCCTGCTTTTTGGTGTCAGCCACTGTGGCCAAGTTGCCATCAAAACTGATCTGGCCCATATCGCCAACCTGACCGCCGCTTTCCGCATAAAACGGGGTCTGGTTTAGTACGATCTGAACCTCGTCACCAGCTTTTGCCGTCTGGACCTGAGCACCATCTTTGATGATCGCAATGATCTGACCTTCGGCGTTTTCAGTGTCATAGCCCAAGAAGTCAGTCGCCCCATGGGCATCCGCGATATCGAACCAAACTTGCGCATCAGCGGCCTCGCCCGTACCAGACCACGCCGCGCGCGCTTTGGCTTTTTGTTCGGCCATGGCGGCATCAAAGCCATCTGTATCTACACCACGATCTTTTTCGCGAAGCGCGTCTTGGGTCAGATCAAGCGGGAAACCGAACGTATCGTACAGCTTGAACGCCGTGGCGCCAGGCAAATCGGCGCCGTCTGGCAGCGAGATCAACTCCTCATCAAGGAGCTTCAACCCACGATCAAGCGTTTGGCGGAAACGCGTTTCTTCAGCACGCAAAGTTTCTTCAATCAAAGCCTGTGCTTGACCCAATTCGGGATAGGCCGCACCCATTTGGCCAACAAGTGCCGGCACCAAACGGTGCATCAGTGGATCAGCGGCCCCCAGAAGATGGGCGTGGCGCATCGCGCGGCGCATGATCCGGCGCAAAACATAGCCACGGCCATCTTTTGACGGCGTCACACCGTCCGCAATCAAAAATGCCGTTGAACGCAAGTGGTCAGCGATCACGCGGTGGTGAGTTTTGCCCGGACCATCAGGATCCGACGACGTGGCATTTGCGCTGGCCTCAATAAGGTTGCGCATAAGGTCCGTGCCATAGTTATCATTCGTACCTTGCAACAACGCCGCGACACGTTCGATCCCCATGCCGGTATCAATTGACTGGTTCGGCAGATCAACGCGGGTGCCGTCTTCGCGCTGCTCGTATTGCATGAAAACAAGGTTCCAGATTTCAACGAACCGATCACCATCTTCCTCAGGGGAGCCGGGAGGTCCGCCCCAGATATGATCGCCGTGATCGTAAAAAATCTCGGAACACGGCCCGCATGGACCAGTCGGCCCCATCATCCAAAAGTTATCATCGGTGGTGATGCGAATGATCCGTTCATCAGGCAGGCCAGCAACCCGTTTCCAGATATCTGCGGCCTCATCATCGGTGTGGTAGACGGTGACATAGAGGCGGTTCTTATCAATCCCGAGCTCTTTTGTGATCAACTCCCAAGCAAATTTGATTGCGTCTGCCTTGAAGTAATCGCCAAAACTGAAATTGCCCAGCATCTCGAAAAACGTGTGGTGGCGTGCGGTGTAGCCCACGTTATCAAGGTCGTTATGCTTACCACCTGCGCGTACACATTTTTGCGCGGTCGTCGCACGTTGGTAGTCGCGGGTTTCCACACCGGTGAATAAATTTTTGAACTGCACCATCCCAGAGTTCGCAAACAACAAGGTTGGGTCGTTGCGCGGCACAAGGGGGCTGCTGTCCACGACCGCGTGCCCTTGCTTTTCAAAGTAGGTCAGAAAGGTCGAACGAATGTCATTCAGCGTACGCATCAGGAGGCCCTTAGGGTTATCGGTGGCAAGTTAATTCACTCTGATTTATCCCTGCAGGCCCAAGGTGTCCATGGTCATTGCACCTGCGGCGAAACCTCACTTACAAACCAAAAGGGCCAGTACTTATGTACTGGCCTCTTCTAAGTTAGCGTTACAACAGACTAACGTGCATCGCCCATTATTCGTCTAGGACATCGTCACCATCATCTTTGACTTGTTCCTCTTTGGGCATCTCGAAATCCAAACCATGCGCGGCGCGGATTTTATCTTCGATTTCCCACGCAACTTTGGGGTTTTCGCGCAAGAAGTTCTTGGAGTTCTCGCGACCTTGCCCCATGCGTTCATCGCCGTAGCTGAACCAAGCGCCAGATTTCTCAACGACACCTGCTTTCACACCCAAATCGAGCAGTTCGCCCATTTTGGAAATGCCTTCACCGTACATGATGTCAAATTCGACCTGTTTGAACGGTGGTGCGACTTTGTTTTTCACAACTTTCACACGGGTCTGGTTACCAACAATTTCATCGCGGTCCTTGATGGCGCCAATGCGGCGGATATCGAGGCGAACAGAACTATAGAATTTAAGCGCGTTACCACCAGTAGTTGTCTCTGGGCTACCAAACATCACGCCAATCTTCATACGGATTTGGTTAATGAAGATTACCATACAGTTGCTACGCGCAATCGAACCCGTCAACTTACGCATCGCTTGGGACATCAAACGGGCGTGCACACCCACGCTGCTGTCCCCCATATCACCCTCAAGCTCCGACTTTGGCGTCAGTGCCGCAACAGAGTCGACAACGACAAGATTAACTGCGCCAGAACGAACAAGCGTATCAGTAATTTCAAGCGCCTGCTCACCCGTGTCGGGTTGTGAGATCAGCAACTCATCCAGGTTAACGCCCAGCTTTTTGGCATATTGCGGGTCAAGCGCGTGTTCCGCGTCAACAAACGCACAAACGCCGCCCTTTTTTTGTTCCTCGGCAACACAGTGAAGCGTCAGCGTGGTTTTGCCAGAGCTTTCGGGACCGTAGATTTCAACGATACGGCCTTTTGGCAAACCACCAATGCCCAAAGCGATATCAAGGCCGAGTGAGCCAGTTGACGTCGCCTCGATCTGCTGAATGGCGTTCTCACCGCCCAATTTCATGATCGAGCCTTTGCCGAATTGGCGTTCAATCTGCGACAGCGCGCTATCGAGCGCTTTTTGTTTATCAGAAGCTTTTTTTTCCATCGTGAGTAGATCTGCCTGTGCCATGAGTTTCTTCCCTTATTTCACAGCGCAACACCCTGAGCAATCACTCACATGTTCACGCCCTGTTCTGTTGTCCTCGTTATGAGATCAAAAGGAGAACATTTCAACATAAATCGTAGTTAGCTCATAGCGCGCCTAGGTAAACGCAGCTTGAATACCCATAAAAACATGAAGATCAGCGTATTTACGCTGGCTCGTCGTGTAGTTGCGCTTTGACGGTATTGGTTAATTCAGACAACGAAAACGGCTTAGGCAGGAACACAGCATTGGGAATCGCTTGTTCCCCTTCTTTGAACGCGTCTTCCGCGTAGCCCGACACAAATACAACGCGCGTATCCGGACGGCCCTTAAGCGCTTGGCGGACCCACGTTGGCCCATCAAGACCGGGCATCACAACGTCCGTGAGGAACATATCAATCTTGGTATCCATGGTCTCAAGCTTTTCAAGCGCCATTTCAGCGCAGTCCGCCTCAATCACGGTGAAACCTTGCATTTTTAGCGCCCGAGACGCAAAGGCGCGAACGGGCGCTTCGTCCTCTACAAGCATGATCACGCCTGTATCTTGAACGACTTGCTCAACGGGCTTTGCTGCTGGCGGTAGCGGTGTTGCGACTGTGGCGCCATCAAACATCGGGAACAAAAGCGTGAACGACGCACCGCGCCCCACAACGCTTTCTGCAAAAATGAAGCCACCCGTCTGCTTGACGATGCCGTAGGCCGTCGACAGGCCAAGCCCTGTCCCTTCACCTGTTTTCTTGGTCGTGAAGAACGGCTCAAAGATCTTACTCAGCTGCTCAGGCGGAATACCGATGCCTTCGTCACAAACGGTGACTTTGGCATAATCACCGATTGGCACGGCAGCACTATCACGTTCCTGCACTTCTGTGACCGTGTAAGCCTCTGTATCAATGGTGATTTTACCACCATCGGCCATGGCATCCCGCGCGTTGACGACCAAGTTCATCAAGACCTGCTCAAGCTGTCGCTTGTCAGCGCGCACAGGCCCGAGCGAGGGGTCATGGGTCAGTTCAAGTTGCACTTTTTCGCCCACAAGCCGGTCCAAAAGATGGGTCAACTCAGAAAGCGTGGTGCGCAGGTCAACCACTTCCATTTTAAGGTTCTGTTTGCGTGAAAACGCCAGCAATTGACGTACGAGCGAGGCCGCGCGGTTGGCGTTTTGGTGAATTTGAAGAAGGTCGGGATATTCCTCATCATCTTGATCGTGACGCAGCAACAAAAGATCACAATGCCCAGAAATGGCGGTGAGCAAGTTGTTGAAATCATGCGCAACGCCGCCAGCCAGTTGGCCAATCGCCTGCATCTTTTGGCTTTGAACAAATTGTGCCTGAAGGGTCTTGAGCTCGGTTGCGTCATTGATCAGCGCCACAACCGAATTGCTGTTCATGCCGTCCAGCTGGCACAGCGTAATTTCAAGGTATCTGTCCTGATCCGTATTCAACACGCGCAATACTTCAGGTTTGCTCAACTTGTGACCAGCCGCAGCTTGGGCCACCCAATGGCTCACATCGCGACCAAGCCCGCCCACAAGGGCCGCGATTGGCTTGCCTGCCACCTGATCTTCCTTAAGGGCCAAACAGGCGGCGGCGTTAGCACTTTGCACAATGCCGTCAGACCCGATTGTCACAACTGCCATCGGCAAACTGTTCAGCACCGCAAGGGGTTCGGGGCCGCTGAGTGTGGTTGGCTCGGCCGTAGTCACTGGGAAAAAGAAAATCTCGCGACGCCCGTCAGGTCCCGCCACGTCACACACACGAACGCTGGCGTGCCCCTGCTCTGTAGCGACACGGTGAATGCGATCAGAGGCAAGCGGCATGTCGCGTATGATATCGCCCAGCCGTTTCGGGCGCCCGCCTAGAAATTTGCGGCAGGCGTCATTCATGAAAAGAACCGTGTCGGTTTTAGACACAGTCATCATGGGAAGTGCGATGCTATCACCCTGCCCGACACCGCCAGTTGGACGCATTTGCTCAAGCCGCCACACAAAACCGCAGCCCTCAAGGTGCTGCACGCTAAGTCGCATTTGCCCCTGTCGGGTAATCAGATCCTCTTGACCGGTGCCCTGTTTGGTCGCTTGCGTATGAAGGCGGTTCACCACGCCTGCTGGATTAGCAAACAAAGGACGGATGACCGCAGCCATCGTCAGGTCTTTACCAACCGCATCAGCTGTGGCCGTTGGATCAGTGCGCGCCATTGCGTTGCGAAACAGCACTTCACCTTCTGGATCGACAATAAACGTTCTAACAGGATCAGCTTCGCACACATCGCGTAGTAACTCTAAGCGCTCAGAATACGCACCACGCCGCGCCCCAATAACTGACCACATCAACGCGCCACAGCTTAGCAAAACGCCAACGCCCATAACGGTTTCGTCAAGACGAATATCCGTAAGCGTAGACAGACCGATTAGCCCCACCCCAAGCACCAAAAGCCCAAGTTGAAGCCCCGCATCACGCAAAAGCCTTTGTGTCGCTGGTGCAAATCGCATCCAAGTGTTCCCCATCTAACCAACGCACATATGCCCGTTACTGGTTAATAAACACTTAATGCGGGTTATCTTTAGGTGAACACAACCTTAAAGTGTATTCATTACAGTAAAGTTGATTAACAGGCGCTAAATACCCGACATGCTAAACACTCTAGGCTTGCTCAAAAATCGCACAAAAGAAGCCATCGCCATCCTGATCCATCGCAAAACGTTCTTGGCGGACACATGTCCACTTTGGCAGCGAAGCCTCAACAAACGCGACTTGATCTTCGTTTTCATCACGTAGCAACGAACATGTCATGTAAACCACCCGTTTCAGCGCATGGCCTTGAGCCTGCCCGATAATATCGCGCTGAAGTTCGACCAGATCCGCCAAATCTTGCTGCGTAAAGCGCCATTTCGCATCAGGTGTACGGCGCCACGTCCCGCTGCCTGAACACGGTGCATCAATAACAACAGTATCAAATTGCTGGGTAATTTCGGTAACTTGAGGAATTGTGACGCCTGCCCGCTCTGCACGTGGGCCGATATCTTTCATGCGCTTCGGGTCAGCATCATGGGCGGTCACTGTGTAGCCCATAGCAGCCAGTGCAAGTGATTTGCCGCCACCCCCCGCACAATAGTCCAGCAACGTCTCACCATCCGCCGCACCAAGCATCAGGCATGCTTTTTGGCTGGACGCGTCTTGTAATTCAACTTCACCAGACAAAAACGGCGCGCTTCGGGCGACTTGCCGCGCCCCTGATGTGACGCGCAGCGCTGTAGTGGCTCCGGCAAGATTTGAAGTAGAAATTCCTTCTTTATCAAGCGCCTGTTCGGCACTCTTAATGTCAGTTTTCTGCGTATTCACACGTAAAAAGACATCTGCCCGCTGTCGAAACTGCTCAGTGAGCTTTTGAAAATCAGGCCCTGCAACGTCGCGCAACTTTGGCAATAGCCATTCAGGTAGATCCACTGCATCCGCATCAGGGGCAAGACGTGCCAGTTCTGCATCAGCAAGGGGTGCAGCCGCATAACCCTGACCAGAAAAAACTTCATCTAGATCAGCATTTTGCGCCAACAAACATCCCGCAACGATCGCACGCCCCGTCTGACCACCGCCCTTAGCTGCAAAAGACGCTTTGGAGCGTAAACAATCGAACACATGATCACGAACCGCTGCACGATCTTTGGAACCTGCGTAACGGTTGCCGCGCGCCCACTTCAAAAGTGCCGCTTCCGCAGGCTGGCCGTCCAAAATTTGGTCTAATACATCAATTGCGGCGGCATAGCGTGCTGCAGGGGTCATTGGTTAATCCTCATGTATTATATGAGCATCACCCCATACAGCATTGTTATATCAAGAAACTCTGTAGTTCGGGCTTTCGCGCGTGATCTGAACATCATGCACGTGGCTCTCTTTCAGCCCCGCGCCGGTGATCTTCACAAACTCACAGCCAGAACGCATCTGCGCGACTGTTGCGGACCCCGTGTAGCCCATTGCAGCGCGCAAACCGCCGACCAATTGGTGCACAACTGCGCCCGCAGACCCTTTGTAGGGAACCTGTCCCTCGATCCCTTCTGGAACCAGTTTGTCACTGGCCGCGTCTTTTTGGAAATACCTGTCGGCTGAGCCGCGCGCCATGGCGCCAAGGCTCCCCATACCGCGGTAGGATTTGAACGAACGGCCTTGATACAAAATGACCTCGCCAGGACTTTCGTCCGTTCCCGCGATCATGCTGCCAACCATCGCGCAGGATGCGCCTGCGGCGATTGCTTTGGCAAAATCACCTGAGAATTTGATACCACCGTCTGCGATGATCGGGATGTCACCTGCTGCAGCTACACAATCCATGATTGCCGTCAGTTGCGGGACCCCCACGCCTGCCACCATGCGGGTGGTACAGATAGAACCCGGGCCAATACCCACTTTGACAGCATCCGCGCCTGCATCGATCAAGGCGCGCGTTGCTGCACCAGTTGCCACGTTACCCGCAACAATTTGTACGTGACCCGCGATTGCTTTGGCACGGCGCACCGCTTCGGCCACACCGCTTGAGTGCCCGTGGGCCGTATCAATCACGACCATATCAACACCCGCGTCAATCAACGCCTCGGTCCGCTCAAAACCTGCGTCACCTACAGTTGAAGCGGCAGCAACACGTAAACGCCCCAACTCATCTTTGGTGGCTTGGGGGTTAATGACCGCCTGCTCGCTATCTTTTAGGGTCAAAAGACCCGTCAGCTTGCCAGCACCATCAACAACCAACAGCTTTTCGATCCGCCGCGAGCGCATAAGGCTGCGCGCTTCTTCCAAATCGGCTGGCTCTTGCAGCATCGCCAAATTATCTGACGTCATCATCACAGAAACAGGCGTATTATCATCCGTTGCAAAACGCATATCGCGGTTTGTGACGATACCAACAACGCGGCCATCAGCGTCCGTGACAGGAAAGCCAGTGACGCGGTACCGCTCCATCAACGCCTTTGCATCCGCAAGGGTTTGATCCGCAGTCAGGGTGATCGGGTTATACACAATGCCGCTTTCAAAGCGTTTCACACGGCGCACATCGCGCGCTTGCTCTTCGATGGTCAAATTACGGTGAATGACACCCATACCACCCGCCTGCGCCATCGCAATGGCCATGCGACCTTCTGTGACGGTATCCATCGCAGAGCTGAGCAGCGGAATGTTGAGCGAGATCGATTTCGTTACAAAAGTCGACGTATCAGCCGTGGACGGCAACACATCAGAGGCCGCAGGGACCAACAGAACATCATCAAAGGTAAGTGCCTCGCGAATTTCCATAATTGATCCCCCTAAGGTGCAGCTTGGAATGCTTCGTTTGACAATGCCCTTTCCCACAGATGCACAGATTTGGCCAGAGGAAATTGCGTTACAGTACGGCTTTCAACCGCTTGCCCAACACGCCAGACGAAGGTACGGAGTGCCAAGCATGTTCTAAGGGGCCTTTTGGTATGACAAAATCGAAGTCTGGCATCGATCTGGTTGTGGATATTGGTGGTACAAACACCCGCTGTGGCTTGGCCCGTGACGGTGTTCTGGACGTCTCTACAAACGCGCGCTTTTTGAATGCGGGCCGCGATGGACTTGCTGGCA
The DNA here is from genome assembly GCF_047114695.1 of Nereida ignava. Lineage (GTDB taxonomy): Bacteria > Pseudomonadota > Alphaproteobacteria > Rhodobacterales > Rhodobacteraceae > Nereida > Nereida ignava. The sequence continues at coordinate 285,378 of NZ_CP112885.1, read as the reverse complement.
TTTTGACCGAGTACTTGAGTGCACACAAAGACCAAGACATTGACGGCATATGCGTAGCACTGGCGGGCCCCATCAAGGACGGTATCGGTACGCTGACAAATCTGTCGTGGATCATCCGCCCGCAAGATTTGATTGATCAGACGAACGCGAAAGAAGCGCATATTATCAACGACCTACAGGCCCAAGGATACGGGTTGGCAGGATTGGAACCTGAGGCGTTGGCCCCTGTCATTGATGCCCCAACGGCGCCAAACGGAAGTACGAAACTGGTATTGAACGTCGGCACAGGCTTTAATTGTGCGGGCGTCATTACTCTGCGCAACGGTGTGCATGTGGCCGCCGCGGAAAGTGGCCATATCGGCTTGCCTGTGCGTGATGCTCAGGACCTTGATCTTTCAAACCACGTCAAAAGCGCACACGGGTTTGCGGCCGTGGAAGATGTTCTTTCCGGTCGCGGCCTTGAACGTGTTTACACATGGCGCTCGGGCGGCATTGAGAAATCCGCGGCCGATCTAATGAATGACGCAGAGAACGGCGATGCAATTGCATTAAAGACAGTGGAAAGTTTCATTCGGATATTGGGCGCGGTGGCGGGGGATCTTACTCTGATCCACCTGCCCTATGGCGGCGTTTATTTTGTAGGCGGCGTGGCACGCGCCATGAAACCCTATTTTGAGCGTATGGGTTTTGGCGAGAACTTTCGTGATAAAGGGCGCTTTGCTACGTTTATGGACGATTTTTCCGTACAGATCGTAGAAGATGACAACGCAGCTATGATCGGCTGTGCGCAATTCCTCAAAAATTCGCGCTAAATTTTAAAAATCAAAGCCACGCCGGAAACCTTTTCTTAACAGAGCACCCGCTACTCCTCAGCCTTAACACGGCACAAAACAGGAGTGATTGCGTGAATACTGGAACAGATTTGGGCGCCCTAGATGGCTCTCAGGCCCCATCCGCCACTCTGACGTTACCTGCCAAGCTGGATTTAGCGGCTTACGAAGGTGTTCTGCAGGGTCTCACGACCGCCGCGCCGAATATCGCAATTGATGCAAGCGCTGTAGAAAGCGTGGGCACACTGTGCCTACAGGCCTTGATGGCCGCGCATCAGTCCCACCCTGTTAGTTTTTCAATCACAGCAAGTAGCGATGCATTCGCCGGCCAAACCGCGTTTCTAGGCGCACCTTTTGCACAGATTATTCCGCAAGGAGGCGCGCTATGAGCCTTTCTATTTTGGCCGTCGATGACAGCAAGACGATGCGCGACATGATCGCGCTCACTTTGAATGCTGCCGGTATGACAACAACGCTGGCCGAAGACGGGGTGCACGGTGTTGAAACCCTTGAGGCAATGGACCCGCCAGACGCAATTATCTCAGATATCAACATGCCACGCCTCGATGGTTTTGGTTTCATCGAAGCGGTCCGCGCTCGCGACGCATTCAAGGGTACGCCAATTTTGGTTCTGACAACTGAAAGCGGTGCAGACCTCAAGGCGCGCGCCCGAAGTGCCGGTGCATCGGGCTGGATTGTGAAGCCGTTCGATCCCGAAAAACTCGTACGCGCGCTTAAAATGGTTGCGGGGTAAAAGCAGATGACTGACCAACTTGACCCCCTTGCTGAAATTAAGGCCTCGTTCTTTATTGAATGTGATGAGCTGCTCGAAGCGCTCCAAGACGGCCTTGAAACAATGGACAGCCCCGAGCGCTCCGCAGAGACCATCAACGTGGTTTTCCGCGCCGTCCACTCCATCAAAGGGGGTGCGGGTGCATTCGGGCTCAATGATTTGGTCAATTTTGCACATTGCTATGAAAGTGTGCTTGATAATGTGCGCTCTGGCCTTCTTGAACCTGACACCGACATCATGCGCACGTTTTTTCAAGCGGGCGATATTTTGCAAGATCTCGTGCGGCTGTCGCGCGATGAATTACCGATTGAGCCCGACCTAACAGCGGCAACATTGACGGACCTCGAAGCGCTATTATCGGACGAAGTTGAAGAAACCGTTGAATTTGCGCCTCTCGTACTCAGCTTTGATCTAGACGAAGACTTCGGACTGGATGATGTGGCGCCAAAGCCCGCACAGCATTCATTCAAGTTTCAGGCCAGCGCAGAGCTCTACGCAAGCGGCAACGAACCAGCCAAACTTTTCCGCGCGCTCACAGAACTTGGGACTGTCACCTGCACACCCGACCTGACGAAGCTGCCGAATTTAGGCGAGTTGGCAAATGCAGAGTGTTTTATACCGTGGCACATTTCTGTCGACACTGATCGTACGTTCGAAGACGTTCTTGAGGTTTTCGATTTCGTTGATGGGCTTTGCACAATTGAGCAAATCACGCCACAAACAGACGCCCCACTCCCACCGATCGACCTGCCAGATGTTGCTAGTGTTGCAGAATCTGAGGCCCTCGCACCCGACCACATTGAAGAACCGACTGATGTGAAGCCGGCAGAGCAGCCTTCTACCGAACCAGACAGCATGAAAGTAGCGGCGCCCAAAGCGACAGTTCGCGTGGATGTGGACCGTATCGACAGGCTGGTTAACCTTGTGGGCGAGTTGGTTATCAATCAGTCGATGCTGTCTCAAAGCATCGTGTCAGCACAGGCCGCAAACTCTACAGAGGTCGAAACAGGCCTTGAGGAATTCATGCGCCTTACCCGCGACATCCAAGACAGCGTGATGATGATCCGCGCGCAGCCCGTAAAATCTTTGTTCCAACGGATGTCACGTATTGTGCGTGAAAGTTCAGCCGCAGTGAAAAAATCCGTTAAATTGATCACCGAAGGTGACGACACAGAAGTCGACAAAACGGTCATTGAACGGCTTGCAGACCCTCTTACCCATATGATCCGAAACGCCGTTGATCATGGGCTTGAAGCGGCGCAGACACGCGTTGCGAACGGCAAAGCAGAGCAAGGTGTCGTCCGCCTGCGCGCAGCGCATCGATCGGGTCGCGTTGTGATTGAGGTGAGTGATGACGGTGGTGGCATCAACCGCGATCGCGTGAAGCAGATCGCTATTGAAAAAGGTCTCATTCCAGAAAATGTTCTTCTCAGCGATACCGAAATTGACAATTTGCTGTTTATGCCGGGGTTCTCTACGGCGGCCGAAGTGTCTAATCTGTCTGGCCGTGGTGTCGGGATGGATGTCGTGCGAAGCGCCATTCAAAGTCTCGGGGGGCGTATCACGATCACTTCCGTGCCTGGGCAGGGCACGACATTTTCCATCAGCCTGCCGCTTACCCTCGCCGTTCTTGATGGCATGGTGATCGATGTTGCCGGGCAGTCCGTAGTGATGCCCCTGGCCGCGATAAGCGAAACAATGATGCTGGGGCCAGATGAGCTTAAGCCACTTGGGGCAAATAGCATGCTGGTGCAGGTCAGGGAGCGCTTTTTGCCGCTTATTGATCTTGCGGAAAAACTTGGGTTCAGCCCAAAGCGCACGGATTTCAAGAATTGTATCGCGCTGCTTATTGCCAATGACGACGGTCAAGAAGCGGCAATCGTGATTGATGCAATCCAAGATCAAAGGCAGGTCGTCATCAAAGGGTTGCAGGATGCTTATGGCAACATTCCAGGCGTCGCCGCTGCAACGATCTTAGGAGACGGCAAGATCGCTCTAATCCTTGATCCAGGCGACATCGTTGTGCGCGGCATAGATCATACGGACACAGCACAACCGCCAAGCGCATAATTGGAGATGACCATGGACCAAAAGACCCCCTCCCAAACCGGGCGCGAAATTGAACTTTTGTCGTTCAAAGTGAACGATCAAGAATATTCACTCGATATCATGTCAGTGCGTGAAATTCGTGGGTGGAGCAAAGCAACGCCTCTACCGCATTCGCCGCCCTACATGCAGGGCGTGATTAATCTGCGCGGAAGTGTGCTGCCTATCGTTGATCTATCTATTCGGTTCGGCTTGGCCGAACGCGAGGTAAGCCCGCGTGACGTGATCATCGTTGTTAACGTTGACGACCAAACGGTTGGCCTGCTGGTAGACGCAGTCGTTGATATTCTTTCCATCAATACGGATGCAATCGACCCACCGCCCGAAATGGGGGACAACACAACACGGTTTGTGGATGGGCTGATTATCCAAAATGACCGTATGATACGGTTGCTAAGTCTGAAAGCGGCTGTCCCAGCAAAAGAAACGAACGCGGCATAAAATGACATCGGAAACGCGCACAGCGCTGCTTACTGACGCGCATTTTGAAGCAGTTGCCGCAATGATGTATGCACGAACGGGAATTGTACTGGAAACGGCCAAGAAGCCGATGGTGCAATCCCGTTTGGCCAAGAGGTTACGCGCGACAGGGCTATCAAATTTCTCCGAGTATCTCAAAAGCGTTGAAGATGCTGAAGGGGAAGAGTTTGGGCATATGTTAAGCGCTCTCACAACGAATGTGACACGGTTTTTCCGGGAACCACATCATTTTGACTACCTTATTGGAGAATACCGAACAAAATTGGAAGCTAGGCTCAAACAGTCCGAGCCTTTGCGTATTTGGTCAGCCGGCTGCTCAACAGGTGAAGAGCCCTACTCGATCGCAGGATTACTTTTGAACGAATTTGGGCCACAGTCCAACTTTCGTATTCTCGCCACTGACATTGACCCACAAGTGGTCGAACGCGCCAGAACCGGTGTTTATACCCCCATAGATCCGGCCTCTGCATTTGGGCGCGTAAACAAAACGCTCTTTGGCAACGACGTTGGCCTGTCTTCAGGAACTGTCTCATCGAACATTCGCAAACACATTGTTTTCGGAACCCTTAACCTGATTTCGGATTGGCCAATGACCAAACAGTTCGACCTGATCTTTTGCCGAAATGTTGTCATTTATTTCGACGCAGCGATACAGGCGGGTTTGTGGCCGCGTTTTCAGGCCACCCTAAAGCCCGACGGGATCTTGTTTTTAGGACACTCAGAGCGGCTTGATGACCCCCACCAGCTCGGCTTTGAAGCGGTTGGCACAACTATTTATAAATCAAATTCACGAGGCTAGTATGGCACTTAGAGACCAAATTCGCGTTATGATCGTTGACGATATGTCGACAAGTCGCGGCCTTCTTGCACAAAGCCTCGACGGTTTTGGCATTCGGCAAGTACTATCCGCGCCGGACGGAAAAACAGCGCTAGCAATGATTGCTAAGACGCCCGTCCACCTTGTGTTGTCGGATTACAATATGCCCGAGATGGACGGGCTGCACCTTCTGCATGCTCTGCGCAGTAACCCCGCGACTAAGGGGATTGGGTTCATTTTGATAACTGGCACGACGAACCCTCAGGTGATTGAGCACGGCAAAAAACTTGGCATGAACAACTTTATCAAGAAGCCATTTCAAAACGCCGATCTATTGAAGTGCATTGAACAAGTTACGGGCCGCCTTTGATGCGGACTGAGCTACCCCACGCAGAGCTGATTGCAGCAATAGCGACTCTAAATCACGCACTCAGAACCTGCCTTGATAATATCGAGGCCGGCTTCATTGGTTTGCCCGAGCCCCATCAGTTAAAGGCCGGCATCACGCAGTTGCAGGAAATAGATCGCGCACAACAAATAAATGATGATATCGCATCAATCGTGGTACTTTTGAATGCCAACCCAGTGATAAAAGTTTCTGAAGTCTTGCAGTCTGTGAAGCTGGAAATCAGCCTTGTTGCACTGGGTCTGAAGGATACACCCAACCGCGCAACAAACGGCGCAGTTGAGCTTTTTTAACAACTTTGTGCAAAAGCGCAGCCGCGTTTTAAAATAGCTCAACATCACCCACATCCTTCATAACTGAACGCGGAATACGCGGTGGCGCGACGACGATATCTTCGACGAATTTCATTTTTACGCGACCTGTCGTGGGCCAGAAATGAACCCGTCGCGCTTTGTCACCACCAAGACTGCTAGCATCCACGTCGATACCTTCGCGTTGCAGATAGCTTTCCGCAAAGGCCCCGTTCGTCTCACCAACAGTCGTCAAGCCACGCGTAATTTGCGCACCGCCAAATAATTTAGCATGAAGATTTGCGCGAACGGCACCAGCCTTCAATGTCGCATTAATCAACCGTTCAATTTCGTTCGTCGATGCGCGAACACCATTGGGATCATTAAGAAGTTTTCCTGCCAACAGCATATGGTTCATACCACCAACACCTGTCTCGGGATCAAATAGACAAACCGACACACACGAGCCCAACAACGTTGAGATGCATTCCAAAGGCCTTGCTGATACTTTAATTTCACCCTGGATGAGTGGCACCACTAAACCATCACGTTGACCGCGCACCCCACTTTGGGAGCGCGCGGTCACTGAGCCAGACCTTTGAGGATTTAGGGGCGAACGGATCACTCCTAGAATTCCTCCCAACCATCATCGAGCACGGCCTCGCCCGTCTCACCTACGGCTACGGGGCGTTTGGTTTCAACGACTTGCTTCACGGTTCTATTCGGTTGCATGTCCACAACGTTTTGTACGCCTTTGGTTGTAACAAATTTTGCCATAGATGCGCGCAAGGCGTTTGCCTGTTGTGTCAAAGAATGGCTGGCTGCCGTGGTCTCTTCAAACATCGCGGCGTTTTGTTGGGTCACTTGGTCCAACTCGTTGATCGCACTGTTAATCTCGGCAAGGTTGCCAGATTGCTCTTGCGCGGATTGTGCAATTTCACTGACGTGCTCTGCGATTGTCTTTACGGACTGAACCAGCCCCGTTAGCGCAGTCCCCGTATTGCCGACCAGCCCAACACCCTTTTGAACTTGGGTTGTACTCTGGGCAATCAAGTCGTTGATTTCTCGCGCCGCGTCAGAAGATCGCTGTGCGAGCGCGCGCACCTCTGAGGCAACAACTGCGAACCCGCGTCCGGCATCACCCGCACGCGCCGCCTCAACGCCGGCATTGAGGGCCAGCAAGTTAGTTTGAAATGCGATATCCTCGATTACTCCGCTGATTTTCGAAATTTGACCCGATGAACTTTCAATTTCACCCATCGCAACAACAGCTTGTTGAACCACTTCACCGCTTTCCTCAGCGTTTGTACGTGCCTCAATAACCACATCGCTGGCCGTTTTTGCGCCTTGAGCGGCAGAAGCCACGGATGTCGTCAACTCATCAAGCGCGGCTGCAGTTTCTTCCAAAGATGCTGCCTGCCGTTCCGTGCGTTGCGACAGGCTGTCTGCTGCACTCGAAATTTCAGCAGCCTCACCGCGAATAGTCTCTGCATTTTCGCCAACGCCTGCGATAGCGTTCATCAGCGTTTGACAGGTGCGGTTGAAGTTATCGCGCAACATTTCGTAGTCTTCATGGAAGGGTTCATGCAAACGCACCGTCAACTCGCCATCAGCCAAGCGGTCCAGACCCATTTTTAGAGCATCAACAACCTGCTTTTGCGCTTGTGCTGTCTCTTTGCGGGCGGCCTCTGATACTGCAATCGCTTGCTGCACTTTGGTTACGTCGTTGGCGAGCAGTACAACCTGGCGGACGTCATCATCTTGGTCACGTACAAAATGAAAGCCACCCTCAAAGTTGACAGTCTGACCGCTGCTAAGCGTCAGTTCAAACAGCCCCATGTAGCCACCTGATGCAATAACATCATGCCAACGCAGTGCTCTGTTATCCGCAAGGTCACGGAAGTTCGCAAAGAACCCGTTACGCATCCCCTCCTCACCAACGGCGTTCTTATAGATCTCATTGGCCGAAATAATGTCACCAGTTGGCGTCAGTTCAACTTTCGCCTGCTGCTGTTCGATTGCGTCCAAAATAGCCGCAGTTGTACGTCGTTCAGTTACATCGCCAACTTCGACCACGATGCCCATAACTTCGTCATTCTCACCGATGATATCATTCATCGTTACAGAAATTTGCTGATCTTCGTGGGACACGTCCAGTTTCGTGGGAAAGCTCGACGCCTTGGTGACTGCATCTTCGAGGAATGGCGCAAGCTTTGCGATAGGTTGATCCAGATCATCTTCGTCGCAGTTCAATCCAAGGGTTCCAAGCAACTCAAAGAAACTCTCGTTGGCGTAGACCACATGCTTCTGACCGTTCATAACAAACATCGCCCCAGAGCCACTTTGAAAGGCAGCGCCTTTCAGCATCGCTTCCAGTTGTTGTTCTTCAGCGGAGCCAAGTTTTGTCCTGAATTCGTCAAGAGTTCCCGCGATTTGACCAATTTCATCACCGCGGGAAAGTCCTCGAACAGTCGTGTCATAGTCACGGCCTGCAACGCGGCGCATGTCGCTTGCCACATGGAGCAATGGTTTACTCACAGAGCGAGCCAAGAAAAAGCCAATCACAACAATAATCGCCAATGTCGCCGCAACTTGCACGATTAGGCTGTTGCGCAATTCAGCCGCACGTTCAAAAACCTCTGACATGCGCGAGACAACCACCATTTTCCACGTTGTTCCATGAAAGTTCAGCGTGGCTTTTCCGACAAGAACGGGCTCACCAAAAAAGACGGCCTGCAGCACGGAAGCTTCGGAATTGTAAAGCCGTTCGAGAGCTGTTTCATCTAGAACTGATTGGAGCGGCACTTGGTCAGCAAATGTTCTCGGCTGGGTTTTCAACTCACCGTCAGAGCTAAGAAGAAACGCATCACCAGTCTCACCAAGACCGGCTGCGTCGGTCAAAAGGGCTGCAACTTTATCGGTCGGCAATTGTAAAACGACCGCACCGGCCATATTTCCAAATTGTGAGAAAATGGGCCGCCCAACAAAACTTGCTGGCGCACCCGCGCTTGGGGCGTATGGCTCAAAATCTGTGAATGCAGCAGTCTCGCTCAACTCACCATTAGCAATCTGAACAACCTTCTGAAAAGCTACGCTCAGGCCTGATGACTTATACGGCCCAGTGAGAATGTTCGTGGCAAAATCAGCCTCTTTTTCCACCGAGTAGATCACATTGCCAGAATTATCGATCAAGAACAGGTCATAATAACCGCCCCGCTCGCCAAGCGTACGCAAAACCGGATGGTGCGTTTGGTGAGCTTGGCTATACCGCCCGCCAGTTTTCAACACCTCAAGCTTGTCGCGGTCGCCCAAAGCAAAAGGGTTTTCATCAATAAACTGCCGCTGAAGTGCTGCAGTTGCAGAGCCCTCCGAGCTTAGCCCCGACCACGCATAGGAAAAATCTTCCAGCGCCGTAACCGCCGCAGAAGCCTCTGAAATCGTCTCCAACTCTTTGTCGACGCCCTCCAACCAAAGGTCGAGCTTGGACCGACGATCAGCAGCAAGACCCGTCAATCGTAATTCGGCGTCTTTCAGCAACACCTCGCGCGTGTCGTGATACGAAAAAAACGAAGTAATCGTAAGTGAAACGGCGGCCAGCAGCACCATCGCAATTGGCAGCCAAGTTGAGATATTGATCTTTTTCAAGCCCATGCGGAAAACCCTTTTTTGCTCAAACATATGGCCCAGAGATACCGGAGCCTTTGCGCAAGCGTTGACCGTCAGACATGAAAAAATGCTTAAAGAGGCGCCATCAAATGCGGTGCCCCAGACCATAAATGAATAAAATTTGAGGAACTATATGTCTATAAACACGGTGACTATGAGATTTGGGGGTCAGTCAAAGACAGAGACTTAACGACCAACCAACACGCCGCGCCCACCTCAAGTGCGAGGGCTTGCAATGATCGGTTTGTCACAAAAGCCAGGATGTGATCACTGCCACATTTTAGGTCAACCACACCGCCGCGCGCGCCTGCGGGCGTGATACTAACGATGGATCCATGCCAAATATTGAGCGCGCTTAACCCAATCGGTTTTTCACGCGAAATCATCACGTCTTTTGCAAGGACCCGTATACGCACATCCGCGCCGACTTTAGTCTCAATTTGGGCCAACATCGCGGACCCTGCGGATGTAGCAATCTCGGTGATGCCATCAGGATGATGCGCAACGACGTGACCATTAATAACAGCACCGGTTTGAGACGGGCCAAAGAACTGTGACAGTTCAGGATTGGCCAAGACAGCAGCCAGCGCTCCCTGCTTCACCACGCGGCCTTCATCAATCAAGGCAACATCATCAGCAAGTCGGACAACATCGTTCAAATCGTGACTTATAAGGATCATCGGCAAAGAAAGCTCGCGTTTAAGGCGCAGCAGGTACGGAATAATTTCTTCCCTTCTTGCTTGATCAACTGCGGCAAGCGGCTCGTCCAAAAGCAGGGCACGAGGCTGAGATAAAATTGCCCTACCAATGGCAACGCGCTGTGCCTCGCCACCGGATAACGTTGCAGGCCGCTGGTGCAAGACGCGTTCAAGGCCTAGCAGATCAACTACCTCTTCAAACGCGCCATTAAGTTTTTTTGCGCGACCAAACTGTTCAGCATAGCGAAGATTTCCATCAACGGTCATATGCGGAAACAAACGCGCGTCTTGGTAGATCACCCCAAGCCGCCTGCGGTGCGTTGGAACACAAATTGACTGCCTTGTGTCTAACAGTGTTTCGCCCGCCACACTCAAGACAGCGAACTGTGGTGCAAAGCTCCCCTCAAGCGCTTTGATCAGCGACGTTTTGCCAGCGCCGGACGGTCCAAAAAGCGCCAGAACGCGGGCATCCGAGCGAACGTGCACATCAAGACTGGCCGCGTTGAATTGATGCCGTACCCGCAGATCAAACATCACAAGCCACGCTTTCTCATCCAGCGTCCGAGCAGCTCACCGGCCGTGAGTGCGACGACAGACAATAGAACTGATATTCCGGCCAACCACATGACTACGGACTCACCATTCGGGATTTGTAAGAAGTTGTAGATTGCCGACGGGATGGTTTGAGTTTGGCCCGGGATGCTTGCAACAAATGTTATTGTGGCACCAAATTCACCAAGTGCCTTGGCAAATCCAAGTATGGCGCCAGCCAATATGCCGGGTGCGATCAGGGGCAATGTGATTGTAAGAAAACATATTATTTTTGAAGCCCCTAGGCTGGCTGCCGCCGCCTCCAAGCCTTTATCCGATGCGTCAAGCACTTGCTGGATTGCACGGACCATAAGGGGAAACCCCATGATCGCCGCCGCCAGCACTGCGCCGGTCCAGCGAAAAGCGAAAACAATCCCCAAGTCCGCGAGGAGTGAACCGACATAACCGTTTGAGCCAAACATCAAAAGCAACGCGTAGCCCGTCACAACCGGAGGTAAAACAAGGGGAAGGTAGACAACAACAGTCAACAAGCCCCTGCCCCAAAAGACCACACGCGTGAGTAGATATGCCACAAGAACGGCCACCGGCAACGCACAAACGGTCGCAACGCTAGCTACTTTTAGAGACAGCCAGACGGCCTGCCAAACCTGCGGCGAGACCTCGGCCATCATGGCGCCTCAAATCCCATATCTAACAGTATTCTCTGCGTTTCAGTCCGAGAAAGAAAATCCACAAAATCGCTACCCGCTTGCGTCAAAGCCAAGGCCGGATACTCAATAGGATCGTGCAAGTTTTCATCAAACAAAGCGACTTCATAAACACCCTTGGTGATACTTAATGCATCCGTCAAGTAAACAATCCCAAGAGGCACTTCGCCACGTCTGACGAAATTCAGCACGCCCTGCACACTAGATGCCTCAACAAGTGTATCTTGCACATCATCCCATATACTTAGCCGCTCAAGCGCTTGCCGCGCATAAATTCCGGCGGGCACAGCTTGGGTTAACCCTACCGCTAATCGCCCCCCCCGAAGCGCCGCGTTCCAGTGCTGCGGGTCGTTCAGCTCAAATGAACCACGCTCCGTCGCACTTATCAAAACCAACCGGTTCTTTGCGACTATTGCTCTTGCTTGGACGACAAGGCTTTCGTCGCTTTGAAGCACATCGGCCCAAACAATATTTGCAGACACAAACACATCGGCCTGTGCGCCTTGCTGAATTTGTCGAACGTTTGTGGCCGTGCCAGCAAACGACACAGAGACACGCCCCCCCGTCTCAGTCTCATATAGCGGGACGAGTTTATCAAAAACGGGCTTGAGGCTTGATGCGGCAAATACGGTGATCTGATCGGCACGCAGCGATGTCGCAACGCTGATAAAAACACACACTGCTATGCAAAAGGCTCTGATCATTGGCGCACCGTAGTGTTCAACAACTGGCAGGCCAAGCAGAAACAGCTTAGCTCAATGTCCGGCGAACGGCGTCTTTCCATCCCGCATATTTCTGCGATCTATCATCATCAGTCATTTTTGGCTCAAACCGACGATCAAGCGCCCAATTGTCAGCAAATCCTGCTTGGTCCGGATAAATGCCAGCCTGCATTCCCGCAAGCCAAGCCGCACCAAGTGCTGTGGTTTCCAAAACCTCGGGCCGGTCAACTTGCGCCCCAATGATGTCCGCCAAAAACTGCATGGTCCAGTCTGAGGCGCTCATTCCGCCATCAACCCGCAAAACGGCCGCCTCTGCACCGCCGCTCCAATCTGCAGTCATAGCTTCAAGCAGATCACGCGTCTGAAAACCCACACTTTCAAGGGCGGCGCGTGCAAACTCTGCCGGTCCCGACCCACGGGTCAAACCGAAAATTGCGCCACGGCAATCCGCATCCCAATACGGCGCCCCAAGTCCGGTGAACGCGGGCACAAGATAAAGCGGCTGCGTTTCATCTGCTGCCTCAGCCAAAGCTTGTGTTTCACTTGCCTCACGTATCATTTTGGCACCGTCACGCATCCATTGAACAACGGCGCCAGCGATAAATATAGACCCTTCAAGGGCGTATGTCGGGGTTCCATCAAGCTGATACGCAATCGTGCTCAAAAGTCGGTTTTCACTGCGGACAAGTGTCTCGCCCGTGTTCAAAAGCGCAAAGCAGCCAGTACCATACGTCGACTTAAGCATACCGGGTTTGAAACAAGCCTGCCCGATTGTAGCCGCTTGTTGATCTCCAGCAACTCCAAGAATTGGAAGGGGTTTTCCAAACAAATCGGCGCGCGTGTCTCCGAAATGCCCCGCACTGTCCTTGACGACAGGCAGCATGTCCATCGGGATATCAAGCAGCGAACAGATGTCCGCGTCCCACTGTCCGTTGCGAATGTCATAAAGCATGGTGCGAGCAGCATTTGTGGCGTCTGTTACATGGGACGCACCGCCTGTCAGGTTCCAGATGATAAAGCTATCAACAGTCCCAAACAGCAAGTTACCATTTTTGGCCGCCTGACGCGCACCCTCATTTTCGTCCAATATCCATTTCAGTTTTGTGGCACTAAAATAGGGATCAAGCAGCAATCCCGTTCGCTCGGTAATGAGTGCTTCATGCCCATCGGCCTTCAGAGCCTGACAAAGCGCAGATGTCCGGCGGTCCTGCCAGACAATTGCATTTCCAAGCGGCTGGCCTGTCTCTTTATCCCAAACCACTGTTGTTTCGCGCTGATTTGTGATGCCGATCGCGACAATATCATCTGCGGATATATCAGCCTTTTCCATGACCGAACGGCAAACCGCAGCAGTACTGGACCACAGATCCGTAGGGTCATGTTCAACCCAGCCAGAGTGCGGGAAATGCTGAGGGAATTCTTCTTGGGCTGTGGCTTGGCGCTGCATATTTTCGTCAAACAGGATAGCACGACTTGACGTGGTACCCTGATCAATTGCCATAATATATCGCATGCTACGCTCTCCCTTTTATCCGCTTTTCGACGCTAATGAGACACCTGTCCGCCCCATAAAACAACATAATTACAGCTGGTTATCTACAAACCACGCATCAATTGCGGACACTTGTTCAGCACTTAATCGCAGACCCAGCTTCGTGCGCCGCCAAACGGCATCCTCAGCACATGTTGCAAACTCAGCGTCTCGCATCCAGCGCAATTCGGCCTCTGTCAACGTTGCCCCAAAATCGGTGCCTAAATCATCAATCGTTTTGGCATCACCCAAAACATCCCGCGCTTCGGTTCCGTAGGCGCGGATCATTCGCAGTGCCCAACGATCATCCAAGAACGGATATGCAGCCTGCAAATCTGTCACCAAATCTTGCACGCCATTTACGGGAAAGTCCCCCCCAGGCATCGGAACACCTGCGGTCCAATCGCCACTCATCTTAGGGAAAATATCTGTTAGCTTGGCCAAAGCGTGTTTAGCCAGTTTCCGGTAGGTCGTAATTTTCCCGCCGAAAATGTTCAAAACAGGGGCGGCCGTTTCGTCAAGGCTCAGGACATAATCACGGGTCGCGGCCGTGGCGCTTGTCGCGCCGTCATCATAAAGCGGCCGAACACCGGCATATGTCCACACGACGTCTTCTTTGGTGATGTCCTGCTTTACATAGCCGTTCACAAAATTGATCAGATAGTCGCGTTCTTCATCACTGATCTGCGGACGGGTGTCCGCATTGTCATGGTCCGCGTCCGTTGTGCCGATCAAAGTGAAGTCAGTTTCATAGGGGATGGCAAAGATAATGCGGCCATCTTCACCTTGGAAAAAGTAGCATTTATCGTGATCAAACAACCGCTTGGTGACAATATGCGAGCCGCGGACAAGGCGTACACCTTCTGTCGTGTTTTGCCGAATTGTCCCGCGTATAATATCTTCAACCCACGGGCCGCCAGCGTTCACAAGACATTTGGCGTGATACACCTGTCCACCCTCAACGGTAACTTTCCAATGATCGTCAAAACGATCCGCAGAAAGGACTTTGGTGCGCGGCATAATGTTGGCGCCGCGTGCTTGGGCATCACGGGCGTTCAGGATCACGAGACGGCTGTCTTCAACCCAGCAATCGCTGTACTCAAACGCTTTGGCAAAACGGTCATCAAGTGGCGCACCAACAGGGTCCGTCTTTAAATTAACAGTTTTCGTAGCAGGCAAAAGTTTTCGACCACCCATGTTATCATAAAGAAATAGTCCAACACGGATCAGCCAAGACGGTCTTCGCCCCTTCATCCACGGCATCACGAAACTGAGCAGCTTAGACGTGGGGGTATTGCCTTCAAAACGCATGTCACGGTGAAACGGCAGCACAAAACGCATGGGCCAAGAGATATGCGGCATCGCACTTAGCAAGATTTCACGCTCGATCAGTGCTTCTTTTACCAAGCGAAATTCGAAGAACTCCAGGTACCGCAGCCCGCCATGGAACAGTTTGGTCGATGAGGACGATGTGGCCCATCCAAGGTCATTCATCTCCGCAAGCGCCACGTTAAGCCCGCGCCCTTGGGCATCACGCGCAATGCCGCAGCCATTCACGCCACCGCCAATAATAAACAAATCGTAAAGTGTATCGTCAGCCAAGGTACCACTCCTACCCCTTGAATGAGAGCGCTAACAAACTGTGCAGACGCCCGCAAGTGTGAGCCTAATGCGCACCGCCTCTGAAGCCCGTCGCCACAACAAATTTCTCTGAACTATCGGAACGTGACGCAGGCGGTTTCACATTGTGAACCTTCGTGAATTGCTGCTTCAACAATTTCTGCAGATCACCCTCCGCACCACCGGCAAGCACTTTGGCGACAAACGTCCCTCCCTCATCAAGCACATCGAACGCAAAATAAGCAGCCGCTTCGCACAGCGCCATAATACGTAGGTGGTCCGTCTGTTTGTGACCGGAACTGGACGCCGCCATATCGGACATAACCACGTCCGCCTGCCCGCCAAGCCAACCTTTGACTTTGTCATCGGCACCGTCTTCAAGAAAATCCAGAACGTGCAACTCGCAGCCTGCGATCGGCTCTACTTGTTGCAAATCAATCCCCAGAATTGTGCCTTGGCGTTTGCCGGCGCGATCTCCCATGGCGTTAACCCGTTTGGTCGCGACCTGACACCACCCACCAGGCGCACAGCCCAAATCAACGACGCGTGCGCCCGGAACCAAAAACCGGAATTTATCATCAAGTTCCAGTATTTTATATGCGGCACGTCCACGATATCCATCCGCCTGGGCACGCTTTACATAAGGATCGTTAAGTTGGCGCTGCAACCAAAGCGTTGAAGACATCCGACGCCCGCGCGCTGATTTGACTTTTACTTTCAGGTCCCGCTGTCCGCGTCCTGACGTGTTTTCACCGGGTTTTTTAACCATAAGTCACGTCCTCCAGAACGCCATCTTGAGACATCTGTGCATAAAGCAACCCTTCGCGCAAACCACGGTCCGCAACAGACAACCGGTCCGTTGGCCACGAGCGCAACAAGGCCTGCAAAATCGCCGAGCCGGACATGATCAGAGCGTGCCGATCACGGCCAATGCGCGGGTCATTGCGGCGACCCTCTGGCCCCATTGAAAGGTAGTCTCGTATCACAGCATCAATTTCATCAGACGTCATTCGCATGCCATCCACTTTCGAGCGGTCATAACGCCGCAATCCCAAATGTGAAGCGGCGACTGTAGTTACAGTGCCGCTGGTGCCAATAATCTGAAACCCTTCGCGGGACTGTTCTTCGGCATAAGGCGCAAACGGCGCAAGATTTTCCTCAAAAAACCATGACATAAGCGCAAAACATGCCGCATCATCGGCCACATCGCTGAATTGCTCACGCAGCGTCGCGACACCTAAAGGCACGGAGATCCAGTCAACAACACGGGCACCGCCTGCAAATTCAAACCCCTGATGCAGCGCCATAATGGCTTGGGCGCGGGAATTGGGCTCAACTTGTGACAAATCGATCCAAACCAATTCCGTCGAACCACCGCCGATATCAACCACCAAAAGCTGTTCCGTTCTGCGCGACACAAGCGGCGCACAGGAGATAACCGCCAAGCGGGCCTCTTCCTCAGGCGCAATAATATCAAGGCTAAGTCCCGTTTCACGTTTGATGTAGCGGATGAAATCCTGTGCATTACCTGCGCGTCTACACGCTTCGGTGGCGACAAGCTTCATCCGCTTGACTCCATGCTTCTTCAGCTTTTGCTTACAGATACGCATCGCTTGCACCGTACGCGCCATGGACGCGCGGCTTAGCTTTCCGCTGCTCTCGAGCCCCACCCCAAGCTGGACGGATTTCGAGAAACTATCCACAATGCGGAATTGAGCGCCCTCGGGGCGCGCAATCAGCATGCGGCAACTGTTCGTGCCCAGATCAAGTGCCGCATAAAGCGGCGCTTTGTCCGAGCCTTTTCTTCGAGGCGCGGGTCGTTCTACCAATTTCGGGACCGCGGCCGCACCAGAGGGACGCAGTGGCGTCATCATAAACGCCTTTCATATCAAGTTACCTTCATCATAAACCCGCATCCCGCCCCGCGCAAGAATTGCCTGCATAAAGATGATGTATAATTCTCAACGGTACTGCCCTCGCAGAGGTGTTGGTGAGCGGATATGTAAATTGAATGAAAGTCGCATGGCGCGCACATCATGTCGAAAACAAGCGTCGTTTTTTGAGCGCGCTGCGCGAGTGTCACGTAACAGCTTAACGGAAGGCGGAATCACATGGCCGAAGTCACAATCGTTTATTGGCGCGACATGCCTGCACAGGTTATCGTTGGTAAAGGCCGGCGCGGCACAAAACTGCCTTTGCCCGAACGGTTCGAGCAAGCCATTGACCGGGCAGCGATGAAATCTGGTGCGGCGGAAAGTGATGACTATTTGGCCGAATGGCACAAAGCGCCCCCCTACACCGTTGAAGGCGCAGATGCAGACGTGGCAGAGGCCGAAGTTGCACGCATTGATGCGGAATACGACCAAGCACGCCTAAAGCAGCTTATCGATGCAGATGGCTGGGCATCCGCGCATGACGCCGCCCAAAATACCGCGCAAGCGGCCCAGTAGACGCAGCCCAGTTAGACGGAGACACCGCAATGGCCCTTTTGAACTTTGGACGCAAAGAAGCGTTGGCACCCGCCCCCGTCAATCCGGTTCTGGAAAGTTTCCTTCAAGACTTCTCAATCGAAGTCATGCCGCGCACAGCTGAGAAAATCGAAGATTTTCGCGCATTGCTGCCGCAAAAAACACGAGTTTATATCGCACACATTGAAGGCACGCCCATCGAGGATATGGTTGCCACCGCCGCGCGTCTGAACGGCCAAGGTTTTGATGTCATGCCACATTTTCCTGCGCGCATCATCAAAGATACCGCCACTCTCAAAGACTGGATCGCGCGTTACCAGGGTGAAGCGAATGTGGACCAAGCGCTTTTGCTTGCCGGCGGCGTCACCACACCACACGGCGATTTTGACAGTTCAATGCAGCTTCTTGAAACAGGTGCATTTGGCGAGGCTGGCTTTAAGCGCCTTCACGTAGCGGGCCACCCTGAGGGCAACAAAGACATTGACCCCGACGGCAGCATGAAAAACGTCACGCAAGCCCTTGAATGGAAGCAAAAGTTTTCTGAAAGCTCTGACGCCGAAATGGCTCTTGCCACGCAGTTCTGCTTTGAAGCAAAGCCTGTGATCGCATGGGCAAATGATCTGGCTGAGGCTGGCATCAACATCCCGATCCACATTGGCGTGGCGGGGCCTGCAAAGCTGCAGACATTGATCAAATTCTCTATCGCCTGCGGTGTGGGCGCGTCTTTGCGGGTGCTTCAAAAACGCGCCAAAGATGTAACCAAGCTGCTGCTGCCGTTCGAGCCAACAGAATTTCTGACTGCACTGGCCGAACACAAAGCCGCAAACCCGAATTTCAACATCACACACGTCCACTTCTTCCCGCTGGGCGGCATCAAAACAAACGCAACATGGGTCACCGAAAATGGTGGCGCAGCTGGCACACCTGCCCTTAACGCACAGGACTAAAAATGACCCGTACAGTAATTGAATCAAAGACCAAGACAGCGATTATCGGGTTTGACGAGCCGTTCTGCGTGATCGGTGAGCGCATCAATCCAACGGGTCGTAAGAAGCTGGCCGAGGAGTTGGAAGCGGGTGATTTTTCACGGGTTGAGGCCGACGCAATTGCGCAGGTTGCTGCGGGTGCCGATATCCTCGATATTAACTCTGGTGCAGTTTTCACCAACAAAATGGCCGAAGACCCCCGCTATGCGGACAACAACTTTGTCGAACCACCTTTGATGCGCGAAATGGTTGAGCGCGTTCAGGCAATCGTCGACGTGCCGCTTTGTATCGACAGCTCTGTTCCGGGCGCGCTTGAAAATGGTCTTGCCGCTGCTGAAGGTCGTCCTCTGCTGAACTCAGTCACGGGTGAGGAAGAACGGCTGGAACTGGTCCTGCCGCTCGTGAAGAAATACAACGTGCCAGTGGTCGCTATTTCGAACGATGATACTGGTATCTCCGAGGACCCCGATGTGCGTTTTGCGGTTGCCAAGAAGATCGTTGAGCGTGCCGCTGACTTCGGCATCCCTGCCCATGACATCGTTGTTGACCCACTCGTGATGCCCGTTGGCGCGATGGGCACTGCTGGCCTGCAGGTTTTCACCCTTGTGCGCCGTTTGCGCGATGAGCTTGGCGTCAACACGACTTGCGGTGCGTCTAACGTAAGTTTCGGCCTTCCAAACCGTCACGGCATCAACAACGCCTTCCTGCCAATGGCAATGACTGCTGGCATGACCTCTGCAATCATGAACCCGATCGCTCTTCCAATTGGGCCCATCAAAATTGCGGAGCGTAAGGAAAAGCTGCTCGAAGCAGGTGTGATTATCCCAGATGATATGGACGATGAAACTTTCGTTAAACTCATGGGTATGGGCAGCACTTTGGCGCGCCCCGGCAAAGAGATGGAGGCCATTCGCGCTGCAAACTTCTTGATGGATCATGACCCGTCTGGCGCTGCATGGATCAATTTTAATAAAGACCCGGATGCCGCCCTCGCTGGTGGGCGTGCAGGTGGACGCCGTCGCCGCCGCGGCTAAACTTAAGTCTCATTGATTGGGTTAATCACTACGATTTCGAGGAACACATAATGTCTGATCCACTCGTTATTTTCACGCCATCAGGTAAGCGCGGCACGTTTCCCGTGGGCACGCCGATCCTGACCGCCGCGCGTCAATTGGGAGTGGACCTCGACTCAGTCTGTGGCGGGCGTGGGATTTGCTCGAAATGTCAGATCACGCCTTCATTTGGTGATTTCCCCAAGCACGGCGTGACCGTCCATCCAGACGCGCTTTCGGAATGGAACAGCGTTGAGCAGCGCTATCACGACAAGCGCGGCTTGGTCGAAGGACGGCGTCTTGGCTGTCAGGCGACAGTTCAAGGCGACATTGTCATCGACGTGCCTGCGACTTCACAAGTACACAAACAAGTTGTTCGTAAAGAGGCATCGACCCGCCCCATTCTTCTTGATCCTGCAACACGGCTCTATCTGGTCAGCGTCGACGAGCCGGATATGCATGAACCTACGGGTGATCTTGAGAGACTAAAGCGTGCCTTAGCAAATCAATGGAATATCAATGATGTAGAGGCCGATCTTAAAGTTCTGCATCAACTGCAAAAAAGTCTGCGCAAGGGCGAGTGGACCGTCACAGTCGCACTGCACCGCCCCGATCACGGACCCCAGCGTGTGATTGATGTTTGGCCCGGGTTTTTCGAGGGCCCTCTTTACGGTCTTGCAATCGATCTTGGCTCCACCACCATCGCTGCACATCTATGTGACCTGACAACCGGTGATGTTCTTACTTCTGCGGGGCTCATGAACCCACAAATCCGCTTTGGCGAAGACCTGATGTCGCGGGTATCCTATGTGATGATGAACCCCGGCGGTGATGTTGAAATGACGAACGCCGTGCGTGCCGCAATCAACGAGTTGACGGAAACTCTTGCAACCCAAGGCGACATTGACCCGAAACACATCGTCGAAACAGTGTTCGTTTGTAACCCTGTGATGCACCACCTGCTCCTTGGCATTGATCCGGTTGAGCTTGGGCAAGCGCCTTTTGCCTTGGCCACTTCAGAAGCGCTTGAGTTGCCGGCGTCTGACCTTGACCTGACGGCAATGCACCGATCAGCGCGGGTTTTCATCTTACCCTGCATCGCGGGCCATGTAGGCGCTGACGCAGCGGCGGTCGCGCTTTCGGAGGCGCCAGATCAATCAGACGAGTTGACCTTGGTCGTTGATGTTGGAACCAACGCAGAGATCCTGCTTGGCAGCAAAGAAAAAGTACTCGCCTGTTCATCGCCCACGGGTCCCGCTTTTGAAGGGGCCCAAATCTCAAGCGGCCAACGCGCAGCGCCGGGTGCGATTGAGCGCATAGAGATTGACCCTACCACAAAAGAGCCGCGCTTCCGTGTTATCGGTTCTGATCTGTGGTCCGACGATTCAGATTTTGCCAGCCAAACAGCCGCGACAGGCATCACGGGTATTTGCGGCTCTGGCATCATCGAAGCCGTTGCGGAAATGCGCATGGCAGGCCTTCTTGACCCCTCTGGCCTGATTGGCTCGGCGGAACAAACAGGCACAGACAGGTGTATCGTCGATGGTCGCACACATAGCTATGTATTGTACGACGGCAGAGCCCATGACGGCCCCGTAATCACGGTAACCCAAGGTGATATTCGCGCGATCCAGCTCGCCAAATCGGCGCTTTATGCAGGTGCGCGGCTTTTAATGGACCAAATGGGCATTGAGACAGTTGACCGCATAACTCTTGCGGGCGCTTTTGGTGCCCACATTAGCCCCAAACACGCGATGGTGCTTGGTATGATCCCTGACGCAGCACTGGATAAAGTGACCTCTGCGGGCAACGCTGCAGGCCATGGCGCGCGCATTGCGCTTTGCAACCGTCAGTCCCGAATTGACATCAGCAAAACCGTCCGCGAGATCGAGAAAGTTGAAACTGCGATTGAGCCAAAGTTCCAAGAGCATTTCGTAAACGCCAACGCCATTCCCCATAAAACGGACCTCTTCCCGACCCTGCGCAGTATTACCAATCTACCTGATGTCAGCTTCAATCAAGGGTCTGGCGGCGGATCAGGTGGCAGAAGGCGGCGGCGCTCGGCGTAGACCTCGATGCTCGAAAGCTGCGCGGCCAAGACGGTATATAGGGCAGCGTTAACGGGCTGGAATAATATCAGGCGATCACGCATGGTAGCCGGACATAAATAACCACCGGTGACCCTGTGACACTTCCTTTCCTTACTCCGCTCAACACCACACAACTACGCTCTGTGGGCATTCCTGAGCCTTGGGCCTTCGGGGTGGCGGATAAAGTCCGCTTTGGCGAGTTAGATGCGCTCGGACACGTAAACAACGTGGCCTATATGAGTTGGTTTGAGGTCGTCCGAATTCATTATTTTCGCAACTATGGCTTGTCAGACTACAAAAGCGCGGACCGTCCCAGATTGGTACTGGCCAACGCTAATGTGACCTACAAAGCCGAAATGCATTTGGGGCAAGACTATATCGCCACTGCGCGGACCGCGCAGTTTGGAAACACCAGCTTCACGATGGAATATGCGGTCTATGGCGACACGCTACACGCCACCGGAAGTGCCGTTATTGTTCAGCTTAATCAAGACAGTACAAAGCGCGCGCTACCGGAGGCCCTTAAAGAAAAGATGGCCCGTTTAGACAGTGCAACACCGCGTTAGCCACGCAACGAATGGACGTATTCGACAAGACCGCGGGTGGAGCTGTCTTTGTTGTCAGCTGATTGATTGCCTTCAACAACTGGCGTCAGACTGACAGCAAGCTCCTTGCCAAGTTCGACACCCCATTGATCGTAAGAATTGATGCCAAGGATCACACCTTCGACAAAAACGCGGTGCTCATAAAGTGCGATAAGCTGCCCCAGAACAAACGGTGTAAGCTTAGGGTAAATCAGTGTCGTAGACGGCTTGTTGCCCTCGAAAACACGGTGCGCAGCTTGGCGTTCAAGTTCAGCGCCTTCAAAGCCTTTCGCTGCCATGAGCCCACGCGCAACATCCATTGAACGGCCAGTCATCAGCGCCTCGGATTGCGCCAAACAGTTCGCCAAAAGTAGCGTATGATGCTCGGTCAGATGTTCTTGATGACCTTGTGCGGCAACAATAAATTCACACGGGACAACAGTACGACCCTGGTGGATCAACTGGTAGAAAGCGTGCTGTCCATTCGTGCCGGGCTCACCCCAAACAACAGGGCCCGTCACAGTTTCAACAGCACTACCATCCATGGCAACTGATTTGCCATTACTCTCCATTTCAAGCTGTTGAAGGTAAGCTGGCAAGCGGCTTAGACGTTGATCATAGGGCAAAACGGCCCGTGTCGGAAAGCCCATACCTTGGTGATGCCAAAGACCAATAAATGCTAACATGACAGGCATATTCTTAGCAAGGTCTGCTGTTTGGAAATGAACATCCATGTCCTGCGCACCGCGCAAGAACTCTTCAAACGCATCGGGGCCAACAGCCAACATCAAAGACAGGCCAATCGGACCCCACATGGAATAGCGCCCGCCCACCCAATCTTCAAAACCGAAAACACGCTCGGAAGGAATGCCAAAAGCGGCAGTTTTTTCGGCTGCTGTCGACACCGCCACAAATTGCGCCGCAGGATCGCGGACAACTGTCTCCATCCATTTGCGGACGGTTGTCGCATTTGTCATTGTTTCGATGGTTGTGAACGTTTTTGACGCGACAATAACAAGTGTCGTTTCAGGATTAAGAAGCGCAAGTTTATCCGCAGCATCAGCACCGTCTACATTTGAGATAAAGTGCGTCCGCGGCCCGTTGTGATAAGGCGCAAGAGCAAGCGTTGCCATCGCTGGTCCAAGGTCTGAGCCCCCAATTCCAATGTTCACCACATCTGTGATGGTACCACCCTGCCCTTTAAAAGCACCCGCCCGGACATCATCGGCAAACTGTTGCATCCGCTTAAGCGTTGCCGTGATCTCGGGCATGACATCATCCCCGTCCACATGAACAGGGCCGCCATCAAGATGACGAAGAGCCGTATGGAGCACAGCACGCCCCTCAGTTTCGTTAATTTTTTCACCAGAAAACATGGCGCTACGGCGTGTAGGCACATCTTTTGCCATATCGACGAGCATGTCCAAATCGGCGGCTTTCAGATGTGTTTTGGAATAGTCAAAAAGTAAATTGCCATGTTTGATCGAGAAATCCTCAAACCGGCTATCTTGCTGGCACAGCTCAAGAATTGAATTTGCGCGCGCCGCATCGGCACGTTGTTTCAGATCATTCCACATGGGCATCAGTCTTTCTTAAGCAGCGCCCGTCCAATGGACAGTTGCATCGTTCAAAACAAGGTTAATCGGCGCGGCTTCAATCAGCTTGCCTGCAGCATTATCAAGTGCGGTGCGCTTTTCGGCGCCCTTGATAACAACATGCGTATGAAGGGCTGATTTCAGCACCGGTCCACTCAATGAAACACGCGGTTCGGTGGCACCACCACCGCGAATAGGCACGACCGGTGCGGCATTGTCATCAAGTGCGGCATCAAGACCGTCAGCGTGCGGGAACAGGCTTGCGGTGTGCATATCTGCCCCCATCCCCAACAGCAGGACCGAGACTGGTAGAGATGCTCCGATCGTATCGTTCACTTTGACAAGACCAACTTCTGGTGTCTCATCGCCCGTAAAAAACGGGATGAATTGTGCCGCGGACGCCTGTCTCACAAGAAGCCGCTCACGGAGAAGCTTGGTATTAGAGCGGTCAGATGTCTCAGGTACCCACCGCTCGTCACTAAGCATCACGCGGACACGCGACCAGTCAAGTTTAACACCACACAATATGTCAAAGACAGGCCCGGGCGTTGTACCGCCAGGAACGGCTAAAGTAGCGGTGTCATGGGTCAGCAGAACCTCTTCGAGATCACCAGCGATCCGATCCGCCAGCGCCATCATCATCAATTCTTCGTCCGCGTATTCGAGAAAATTCATGATCTACCCCTTTATATCGCGCCAGCGGCGACCATCACGGTGCATCAACATCAGCGCGTCTTCTGGCCCGTTTGAGCCGATATCATATGGTTTGGGCACATCGGAACGGGCCTGCCACTTTGCAATCAGAGGATCGGTCCAACTCCAAGCAGCTTCCACTTCGTCACCGCGCATAAAGAGCGTTTGGTTGCCACGGATCACGTCCATAATCAGCCGCTCGTACGCGTCCGGCACATCATCAGCTTCTGGTCCAAGCGCGTCGGCAAACGTCATATCAAGAGGCACATCAACCAGCCGCATGCCACCTGGGCCAGGCTCTTTGATCGTGACGTCAAGTGTCATGCCTTCGTTGGGCTGTAACTGAATCGACAGTTCGTTATGGCGCTGCCCGCCTTCGTCCCCGAAAATACTATGGGGCGGATCTTTGAAGACCACAGTGATCTCGGACGACCGCGCCTTCATCCGCTTACCGGTCCGAAGATAAAACGGTGTGCCAGCCCACCGCCAATTAGACAACTGCAGCTTGAGCGCGATAAAGCTTTCCGTAAAACTTCTTTCGTTTTCAACATCTTGCCGATAGGAGTTCATGTCACCATGAGCGCTATATTGACCACGAACAATATGGTGTGTCTCTACATCATCAAGTGCACGTATGACTTTCAGTTTTTCATCGCGAACCGCATCGGGGTCAAACTTTGACGGCGGCTCCATCGCAATGAGGCAGAGCAATTGCATCAAGTGGTTCTGCACCATATCGCGCATCGCGCCAGACTTATCATAGTAGCCCCCGCGCCCACCAACGCCGACAGTTTCAGCAACAGTAATCTGAATATGATCGATGTACTGGCTGTTCCAAAGCGGCTCAAACAAGATGTTGCCGAAACGGACAGCCATCAGGTTTTGAACAGTTTCTTTGCCCAGATAGTGATCAATACGGTAAATTTGGCTTTCATCAAAGTGTTTAGCCAAATCATGGTTCAGCGCGCGCGCCGTCTCAAGATCACGACCAAAAGGTTTCTCAACGACAATGCGAGAGGCCGCATCGGCTAGCCCAAAACTGGTTAACCGCTCTGCGATATCGGCAAAAAGACCCGGCCCTACGGACAGATAGAACGCCCGAACCACACCACTGCGCATTTGCGCCGCAAGTTCTTTCCAACCACCGTCGCCACGTGCGTCGGTCGTCACATAGTGCAGTTGTAGCAAAAAGTCGGGAAGTTCAGGGCGTGATGAAAGATCATCTCCGCCGAATTCTATAATTGCATCGCGGACAAGTGTCCGAAAGCCATCGCTATCCATTTCTGAGCGCGCAGCACCAATGATACGGGCGTCCGCGGGCATCTGTCCGGCACAAAAGCGGCGGAAAAGACCCGGTAAAATCTTGCGGCGTGCAAGGTCACCAGTCCCGCCGAAAATTACCAAATCAAAATCATCTACGGGTATGACGCGACTGACCATGGGCAAACTTCTCCTTTGAACGCTATGTTAGCGCTAAACTTGAGCCCCTGTTACGATCAAATCCAAAGACTGTCCAGCGTCTCAGGCTTCCAGTTCGGCGTCCCAGTAGAGAAAATCCATCCAACTTTCATGCAAATGGTTCGGCGGAAACTTTCGCCCCATGTTCCGAAGTTGCTCTGATTCAGGCTGCCGCGGCGGTTTGCGAAGGCTCATCCCCAACTGTTTAAGTGAACGCGACCCCTTCTTCAGGTTACATGGGCTGCATGCCGCGACCACATTCGTCCAGCTGGTAATCCCGCCATCGGCGCGCGGCACCACATGATCAAAAGTCAGATCCCCTTTTGAACCACAATACTGACAGGTGAATTCATCGCGCAGAAACAGATTAAACCGTGTAAAAGCAACACGCTTTTGCGGCTTCACATAGTCTTTCAAAACCACCACAGAAGGGATTTTGATTTTCGTCGAGGGCGAGCTGACGTAATCATCATATTCCGCGACAATATCAACCCGCTCAAGCCACGCGGCCTTAATGGCATCCTGCCACGGCCAGAGTGAAAGCGGATAATAGCTAAGCGGGCGATAATCAGCGTTCAGCACAAGGGCTGGATTATGCCGTAAGTTATTGGGTTCCCGTACAAAACTTGTCCTGAACTCGGGTTCCATTGGGTCGTGACCTCCGCATAGGTTTTTCATCGCCCAAAACGGGCAAGTCCGAAACACATGCGGGTGCAAGGTCCCGTCCTAAGCACGACTATATATGGCGTTGGGCATCTGGCAAGCCTCTAGATAGGCCCTGAATGTCGCAGGTCGCAGTGGCCCCTTGTAAAACGAAAAAGCCGCCCCGCGTGTATGCTAAACAAACGCGCGGGACGGCTTTGGGCGGACATCTGTCCGCCACTGTTTTCAGGCTGGATTATTCGGCTTTTTGCGCCTCGATTGAGATTTTCACCTCAACCGCATCGCTGACGGCTGGGGCAAAGTTGCCAACACCGAAGTCAGAGCGCAACAACGTGGTTGTCGCATCAAAACCCAACCAAGGCTTGTTGGCGAACGGGTGCGCGGCAGCCTTGTTCAAAACCGCATTAAGCACAACGGATTTGGTCACTTCGTTCATGGTCAAATCACCTGTGATCTTGGCTGTATCATCGCCCGTCACTTCGATTGCAGTTGATGTAAATGTTACCAAATCACCTTCTTTTGCGCCGAAAAAGTCATCGCTCATGAAGTGGCCTTCGCGCGCTTCCCAGCCGGTGAACATGCTCATGACAGGCATTGAGACGTTGACAGAACTGGACGCAGGCGCGTCGGCGTCAAACATAATCTCGCCTTCAAAGCCAGAGAACATACCGTAAGTTGTTGAAAACCCAAGGTGATCATAGCTGAACAGAACTTGGCTGTGGCTCGCATCAAGTGTGTATTTTTCAGCGGCAGCAAACGCGCTGGTCACAAGGCCAGCAGCCAAAACAGACGAAGTAAGAAGAGTACGGAACATAAAATAGCATCCTTTGGTAAATGTTTCTGGTCACACCACATACGTTGCACCGGTGTTAATCAACTCGCGATCTATCAACATGTCGTGTTCGCAAAAGCACAAACACGTGAAGGTAACAGCAATTGTGCACATCAGTGCACATGGCGCACCACTAACCAATCACCGCGATCAGCCGATGATAAATGGCAAACACTTGGCCTTGGGGCCCTAACACAAGGACCTCTGCCAAAGATGTATCTGTAGGCCGTGCTGCGATACCTGCGCCCTGCTCTGTTCGGACCATTGCAATTTGATCAGCGTTCGTCAGCCGCATAGAGCGGATAATCTTGCCCGAGCCAATTTGACGCCGACGCAAAACTTTTGTGCGAAAATCAAATTCGGTCTGTGTTTGGCCGGTGCTGCGCGCGCCGTAGATCATCAAAGCACCCACCACGACGAAAAGAGCGCAAGCAGCCATCTGAACAGCCCAAAGCGCGCTTGGGATATCATGGCGGTTCATGGCAGCCATCAAAATCCCCGCGCACAACAGCGCCACGCCAACCACAACGGTCGCAAGCTGCCCCAAGACACGCGCATTCACAGGACCGCGCTCTGTGATAATGATACCCCACTCGGTTTCGGTCACATCCAACCGGATATCGACGACGGCTGGATCATGGGAAAAATCTCTGGCTGGACTGCTTATACTCATAAATTTTCTCACCTCGTTATTCCGCCACACAAACCGCAAAGAACGGCAAAAAAGAGGCGCTTCAGCGGCCCTGCCAAGAAAAAGAAAAACTGTTGCGGTCTGCGGGCTTGCGCCATGTGTGTAAGGGCGCTAAACGGCAAGCCTGTCGTCCAACTCGATTGAACCGCGTAACCTCTCGTGGGTGGACGGGCGGCAGTTCATACCACCCTTTGAAGTGCGCCAGAAAATGAATGGAGCAACCCATGCCTTTGTATGAGCATGTGTTCATCGCGCGTCAGGACTTGTCCAACGCGCAAGCTGAATCCCTGATCGAACACTTCGGGACTGTCCTTGCGGACAACGGCGGCAAAGCTGTCGACTCAGAATATTGGGGCGTCAAAACGATGGCCTACAAAATCAACAAAAACCGCAAAGGCCACTACGCCTATTTGCGCTCCGACGCGCCGGCAACGGCCGTTCAGGAGATGGAACGCCTGATGCGTTTGCATGAAGATGTGATGCGTGTGCTGACCATCAAAGTCGATGAGCACGCAGAGCTGCCATCCGTACAAATGCAAAAACGCGAAGAACGTGGCGATCGCCGCGAGCGCCGCAGCTAAGAAAGGGCTAAACCATGGCAACTAAACCATTTTTCCGCCGTCGCAAAGTGTGCCCCTTCTCTGGTGAGAACGCACCCGCGATCGATTACAAAGACACACGTCTTCTGCAGCGCTACATTTCTGAGCGTGGCAAAATCGTGCCGTCCCGCATCACTGCAGTCTCTGCCAAGAAACAACGCGAGTTGGCCCGTGCCATCAAACGCGCCCGTTTCCTCGCTCTGCTGCCATACGCTGTTAAGTAAGGAGAAAGCACATGCAAGTTATCCTTCTCGAACGCGTTGCGAAACTCGGCCAAATGGGCGAAGTCGTCGACGTAAAGCCAGGTTACGCACGTAACTTTTTGCTTCCACAAGGCAAAGCGTTGACTGCTTCAAAAGGCAACATCGCTGGGTTTGAAGCACAAAAAGCACAACTCGAAGCACAGAACCTCGAAACCAAGAAAGAAGCCGATGCAATGGCTGAAAAGCTTGGCGGACAGCAGTTTGTTGTGATTCGCTCTGCATCAGACGCAGGCGCGCTCTACGGTTCCGTGACAACACGCGACGCCGCAGAAGCTGCAACTGCCGAAGGCTTCACGCTTGACCGCAAACAGGTTGCATTGATCGCGCCGATCAAAATTCTCGGCCTGCATGACGTAGCCGTGAAATTGCACCCAGAAGTTGAGTGCACAATCACCATGAACGTTGCACGCTCAACCGAAGAAGCCGAGCTTCAAGCCTCAGGCAAGTCGATCCAAGAATTGGCTGCAGAAGCCGAAGCTGAAGCAGAATTCGAAATTGCGGAACTGTTTGACGATATCGGCTCTGCTGCATCTGACGACGATGATCTTGATGTGGCACCAGCTGCTGCAGATGATGCGGACGACGCTTAAGACTAGGCCTTTTCACTAGATCTAAAAAATTAGAAAGCCGCGCCCGATTGGACGCGGCTTTTTTCTTGGCTAAGATAAAGACGGCACAAAGCGTTAGAATAAGTAGCGGACCATGATCGCCGCCAGCATCACAACGCCCGCGACAACCACGGCCGTATCCACCAAGCTACCAAACCCTAAACCACGTTTTTTGTTATCCGACATACTCACCACCACATCACCGATTACTAAAAACCCTGCGCGAGTGGGCCACCGAAACGATCCCTGTGTCAAGCACGCGCAGAAGCGAATTTACAAATCACAAAGCGACACCAATAAGCAGGCACAAAAAAGCCGTCCCTGATTGTTCAGGAACGGCCTATTCTTGTCAGTGCATGCGCGCCCAGTGGGCGCTGCTAGAATTACTCGTCTTCGAGTGCTTCTACAGCAGATTGCAGGTCATCCTTGCTCACTTCTTTTTCAGACACTTTGGCTTGATCCGCGATGTGATCTACCACTTTGTCTTCAAAGAGAGGTGCGCGCAGTTGCTGCTGCATCTGCTGGTTTTGTTGAACGAATTCAAAGAACTGACGCTCCTGACCAGGGTACTGACGCGCTTGGTTCATGATCGCTTGGGTCATTTCTGCATCGCTCACTTCAACAGCGGCCTTCTGACCAATCTCTGCAAGCAACAGACCAAGGCGAACGCGGCGGCCAGCCAATGCGATATGCTCTTCTGTTGGCGTAATTTCTGGGTGGTCGTGACCTTCCACCTCAGGGTTCTCTTCGTGCCACAGTTGGTGCGCAATTTGACCCGCTTCTGCATCAAGCAAAGACGGTGGTAGATCGAAATCAACCTTTTTGTCCAACGCATCAAGCAGACCACGCTTCATAACTGCACGGGCAGCACCGGCATATTCTGCTTCAAGACGCTCGCCGATTTGACCTTTCAACGAAGCAAGATCTTCTGCGCCAAAACCCTTGGCCATCTCGTCATTAATTTCAGCAGCAACAGGCTCTTTCACCGCTTTGATTGTGCATGTGAATGTTGCCTCTTTGCCCGCAAGATGCTCGGCTTGATAATCTTCTGGGAAAGACACAACAACGTCTTTCACTTCTTCGGCTTTTACGCCAACAAGCTGCTCTTCGAAGCCCGGGATGAACGAGTTTGAACCCAGAACCAACGGGTAATCTTCAGCAGCGCCGCCATCAAATGCTTCGCCGTCAACTTTGCCCAAGAAATCCATAACGACTTGATCGCCATCTTTCGCTTTGGTGCCTTTTTTGCGGTCTTTGAAGTTTTGCGCAGTCTCGGCCAATGAAACCAGCGCCTCATCGAGCGCCGCGTCGTCAGCTTTAACAACCAGTTTCTCAAGCTCGATGTCTGAGAAATCAACGTCAGGAATGGCTGGCAGAGCTTCGTAGCTCATGTCTACGGCAACATCGTCGCCCTCTTTCCAGTTTTCGTTGGTCATTTTGACTTCTGGCTGCATCGCCGGACGATCACCAGTTTCTTCAAAATGCTTCGCCATTGCGCCATCGATGGCTTCTTGCATGGCTTCGCCCATCACGCGTGGACCGTATTGCTTTTTCAGCAACGCCATCGGGACTTTGCCCTTGCGGAAGCCCTTCATTTCGATTTCTGGCTGCGCTTCGACCAGTTTCTCATTAACTTTGGCGTCCAATTCCGCGGCAGGTACCACGATGGAATAAGCGCGTTTCAGACCTTCGTTCAATGTCTCAGTGACCTGCATAGGGATCGTCCTTTTATCGGCGTAATACGTAATTCAGCGGCCCTTCTATGAGGGTCGGCCAAAAGGTGCAAGCGCCTTTCAAAATATGCCTAAATCTATTGTGTAAATGGTACGGGTGAAGGGACTTGAACCCCCACGCCTCGCGGCGCCAGAACCTAAATCTGGTGCGTCTACCAATTCCGCCACACCCGCACTGAGCAAGCACTTAGCAAAGCTCTGCGCGGGATGCGAGAGGGTTTTTGCGCAACAGGCGAAAAAATCTGCATAAAATGCGTCAGGTCCCAGAACTCTTACCAAGACATCACGTTCACCCTTTGTTAAGGTTAAGGCATTGAGACAGTAGCAGGACTTGCGTGATGGAGCCGAAAATGGCCGGACGCACTGCAGAGCAGGTTAATACATACACAAGAACTGACCACTCTAACGGTGTGCACGAATTACATACGTCCGGTTTTGTGCCCGGCACGTTAATCATGACAGCGGAAGGCGAGCTTCCCGTTGAATACCTTAACGCAGGCGATCGCATTGTATCGCGCAACCGCGGTTTGGTCAGGCTTCACGGCATTCATCAGAGTTCTGATATCTTAGACCCGATACACATGTCCGCCCATGCGCTCGGACCTGACCTACCCCGCGGTCATCTGTGTTTACGCTCCGATCAACCTGTTTTGCTGCGGAACTGGCTGGCGAAGGCCCTCCGCGGGACACCTCAAGCGATCATTAATGCTGAAAAACTAGTGAACGGTGAGACGATCGTTCGCGGAACCAAGCGGCGCACGCCGTTGCTACACCTACAGTTTGATACCCCGCAGATCATTTATGCGAACGGGCTTGAAATGATCGTTGAGCGCGAACATGTCGCATCATTAACCGAGTAATCTTGCTCCAAGTAAGGCGCAGTTTATTTTCTGCGGTTATTTTCGGCGCATTGCTTAATTTTTAAGCAGCAATTCTAAATTCGCTGGTCACAGCCGATCTGTGTCGTCTGATATATTGTCCCCCACCCACAGACATGATTTGCCCGTAGCAGCACAATTCAGGAGGCTCTGCGCGGTGAAAAAACTCGAAGCAATCATTAAGCCGTTCAAATTGGACGAAGTTAAAGAAGCGCTCCAAGATATTGGTGTGCAAGGCCTTTCCGTAATTGAAGTCAAAGGTTTTGGCCGTCAAAAGGGGCACACAGAACTGTATCGTGGCGCTGAGTATGTCGTGGATTTTCTGCCTAAAGTGAAAATTGAAGTCGTATTGCCCGATGATCTGCTTGATCCAGCGATTGACGCGATCATCAACGCGGCCAAAACAGACAAAATCGGCGATGGTAAGATTTTCGTATCTGACGTAAGCCAAGCCATCCGCATTCGTACCGGTGAAACCGGCGACGACGCTATCTAACCCATTCTTTACCCACACTATTTCTAAGGGAGCCATGGTAATGACAACCAACGCTGACATCGTAAAGATGATCAAGGACGAAGACATCGAGTATGTCGACATCCGTTTCACAGACCCACGCGGCAAGCTGCAGCACGTAACTGTAATCAATGACGAAGTTGACGAAGACTTCCTTGACGGCGGTTTCATGTTCGACGGCTCATCCATTGCGGGCTGGAAATCGATCGAAGAGTCAGACATGAAGCTGATCCCCGATGCCAACTCTGCTTACATCGACCCGTTCTATGCTGAAAAAACACTCTGCATTCACTGCTCGGTCGTTGAGCCAGACACTGGCGAGCCCTACTCACGCGACCCACGCGGCACCGCAGAAAAAGCAGAAGCCTACCTGATCTCGTCAGGCATTGGCGACCAGTCATTCTTTGGCCCAGAAGCTGAATTCTTCCTATTTGACGACGTACGTTTCTCTGTTGAAATGAACAAAGTGTCTTACCAAATCGACGCACAAGACGCGTCATGGAACACAGACACCGAGTACGAAATGGGCAACATGGGCCACCGTCCTGGCGTTAAAGGTGGTTACTTCCCTGTTAACCCAATTGACGATGCGCAAGACATCCGCGGCGAAATGCTGTCGACCATGAAGCGCATGGGCATGAAGGTGGACAAGCACCACCACGAAGTGGCGTCATGCCAGCACGAGCTTGGCCTTATCTTCGGTTCACTCACCAAGCAAGCCGATGAGCTGCAGAAATACAAATACGTGATCCACAACGTGGCACACGCATACGGTAAATCCGCAACCTTCATGCCAAAGCCAATCGCAGGCGATAACGGCACGGGCATGCACGTAAACATGTCCATCTGGAAAGATGGTAAGCCATTGTTTGCAGGTGACAAATACGCCGATCTCAGCCAAGAAGCACTGTATTTCATTGGCGGCATCTTGAAGCACGCAAAAGCACTGAACGCGTTCACAAACCCGTCCACAAACAGCTACAAGCGTTTGATCCCGGGCTTTGAAGCACCTGTTCTGCGCGCATATTCTGCTCGTAACCGCTCAGGCTGCGTACGTATTCCGTGGGCCGAAAGCCCCAAAGCAAAACGCGTCGAAGCTCGTTTCCCTGATCCCGCAGCCAACCCATACTTGTGCTTTGCAGCCTTGTTGATGGCTGGCCTTGACGGCATCAAAAACAAGATTGACCCAGGTGCGGCGTCTGACAAAGACCTTTACGACCTGCCACCAGAAGAGCTTGCAGAAATTCCAACAGTCTGCGGCAGCTTGCGCGAAGCGCTTGACGCTCTGGAAGCAGATCACGAGTTCCTCTTGGCCGGTGACGTGTTCACAAAAGACCAAATTGATGGCTACGTTGCTCTCAAAATGGAAGAACTGGTGGCGTATGAGCACACACCACACCCTGTTGAATTCAAAATGTACTACAGCTGCTAATCGCTGCTTTAGATGACAGAACTAAGGGCGCTCCGCATCGGGGCGCCCTTTTTCGTAGGCGTGTGGCAGACTTATGCGCCACAGCCCACAGCTTGAATAAGTGACATAACTGTCTCACCAACACGCATTAACTATCGCAAATGACACTTTTTCGACTTCGGAAACAAAACATTTCCACAATTTTAACCTTATTGTTCCCAAATCGGCATCTAAACAAAGATCATCCAATAAAAGGATTGCACAGATGTCGATATCCCAGACCACGCCCCCAAATGCCGCGCACGGCCAAATCAGTCCCAAGCGCATTGAACGCAAGACCCTGTCGATCCGCAAACGCGGCAGCGGCGGATGGTCGGCGATTGCAATCCAATTACGCGCCGCGCGCCCTGCCCGCGCAACTTTGGAAGAACGTCTGCGCCGCGGTCTGATCTGCTGCTCGGCCTAACACCACATCTCATCTCCCCCCGACCAACTGCCGCGTCCGGATCTCTTCTGGCGCGGCTTTTTCTTGTCATAAGCTATTTATGCAGCCAAAGGCAAAACGTAACTTCCGTCACCTTCCCGTGACGCCGATGAAGCATAACTTGCGATTGCACCGCCCAACTTGCACATATGAAACACAGCAAAAAGGGGCACACCATGCCGAGCGAGACAATTGAATTCAAAAATAACGCTGGCCTAAGCCTATCTGCGCGTCTTGATTTGCCCGCAGGAGACCCTGTTGCAACGGCGCTTCTGGCCCATTGTTTTACGTGCACCAAAGACCTGCCCGCCGCACGGCGCATCGCGGCCCGTCTATCGGCCATGGAGTTTGCTGTTATGCGCTTTGATTTTACCGGTCTTGGACAGTCCGAGGGGCGCTTTGCCCAAACGGATTTCACCTCAAACGTAGATGATCTGGTCGCTGCGAGCGCCTATCTGACCAACCGGAATTTGACGCCTTCTCTGTTGATCGGGCACTCCCTAGGCGGGGCCGCCGTGTTGAAGGCCGCTGCACAATTACCCCAGATTAAGGGCGTCGTGACCCTTGGTGCACCTTTTGACCCCGCGCATGTGACCCATCATTTTGCCAGCGCCATTCCAGATATAATCGCAAAAGGTTCCGCCGAAGTGACCCTTGGTGGGCGCCCGTTTACGATTGGCAAACAGTTCGTTGAGGACGTCCAGGGCATTGAAATTGAGGCCGCTGTACGAAACCTCAACGCCGCCCTTTTGGTCATGCATTCGCCCGTTGATGAAACCGTGGGTATTGAAAACGCCAGTCAGATCTTTGGCGCCGCACGGCATCCAAAGTCATTTGTGACACTCGACAAGGCCGACCACCTGTTGCGCAGCCCTGAAGATGCAGAATACGCCGCGGGTGTGATTGCCGCGTGGGCCGAGCGGTATATTGATGTTACACGTCCCGCGCCGCCCATTGGCGTGCCCGAAGGTGTTACCCGTGTGTCAGAGGCCGATCCCAAAGGGTTTTTGCAAGACATCAGATCAGGTGAAAAACATCACGTGCTTGCGGATGAGCCTCAGGCCTACGGCGGCACAAATCAGGGAATGTCCCCTTACGGGTTTCTTGCAGCGGGTTTGGGGGCGTGCACATCAATGACAATTCGGATGTACGCGCGGCGCAAGGGCTGGCCCCTTGAACATGTGTCCGTGGACGTTACCCACGACAAAATGCACGCCCAAGACAGCGATCCCGCAACAAATGTCCGTATCGATAATTTCCGCCGCGCGATACACCTGTCCGGCCCTTTAACACCTGAGCAAACCACACGTTTAATGGAAATTGCGGACAAATGTCCGGTTCACAAAACCCTTGAGCAATCCAGCGAGATTGAGACCGTGCTCGCATCAGGCGCGTAAGTGACGATTGACCTGTACACGGACACCTGTCTCATTGCGCTCTTAATCGTCCGCTCATGAAAAAAGGCGCCCACCTAATTGGTGAGCGCCTCAATAACGTCAAATATGTTTCGTAGGATCAGCCGCGGGCTTTGCCGATTGCCTTCCAAGCCATTGGCACGATCATCGCCGCAATCGCCAATTTCAGCAGATCGCCGTAGATGAACGGTGTGAGGCCCCACTCAAGGATCGGCTTGTCCCAACCGTAAAGTGTGCCAAGCCACAACAGGCCCGGGATGTAGATAAGTGCGTTACCGATCAGCATCGCTGCGGCCATTTTCGCAGCGCTACGATCCCAGCCCATGCGCGCCAAAACACCCAATGCGAACGTCGCAAGCACGTAGCCAACCAGATAGCCGCCTGTGCCACCCATCATGTATTCAATGCCGGACACGCCCGCCGCAGATGATGCAAACACGTCAAAGCCTGCCGCACCCAAGATCATGTAACCGATGATTGTCACCAATCCCAAACGCGGGCCATAGGCCGCGCCAACGGTCAGAACGGCCAATGTACCAAGGGTCATTGGTACGGGGATCATGGGGATCTTCACTTTTGCAGCGATCGCCAGCGCGGCAATACCGACCACTACCAGCATGATTTGCTTGAGGCGCAAAAGCGCGCCTTCGGATGCGCCAAACGCTTCGGTCAGGACTTTGTCGTTCATGGTCAACGCCATATCGGAGATCTCCAATCTTGTTCTCGTTACCGCCTGTTTAATCGCGCACACGGCCCAATCGCAAGAGAATAAGCACCCCGACCACAGTGTTAGCGACAGTACTGGCTTGTCATCACATAGTCTTTGCGCGGTCCGCGCACGTGCCAGACCGCTGCCCAAACCGGCCACTGGGTGAAATCATAAGACACATCATACTGATCGGGATCACACCAATGCGCCGCATCACCCCCGCACAAAGGGACCAGATGAAACGCACGGCCATCTGCAAATCGCACAGGCACATGATCCGAGCCCGAGCCATCATCAGGCGTGTCCCAAAAATATCTGCGGGTACCTGTAATCTCGGGGCCCAGCTCTGCCGCACCCGAGACATCTGTCCGCTGCATTTCAAATTGCAGCGCGCCGCTTTCATCATAGACAAGGCCTGACTGAACGCGGACGAATGTCCCCGTACCGTTAAACCGCGCAACTGTGCCATCTGCATGGATAATCTTGCGGGTAATTTGCCAAACGCCCTCAAAATCGGACAACTGTCTAACTGCTGAATCTTTGCTCATTCCATCATCCGTTTTGTCCATATGCATGTCGAATACGGCGCCATCATCACCGGTGTCCCGTACCCTGCCCTTGTTCCCATCTGCCCAAGGGTTTAAGAGGCCGCCAAGCCCTTTGCCAACCCCAACTCTCTTCAAAAAAGGCCACGCCCCATGATCCCTCGTTATTCCCGCCCTGAAATGGTCTCTATCTGGTCGCCGCAAACCAAGTTCAAGATCTGGTACGAGATTGAGGCCCACGCGTGCGATGCGATGGCTGATCTTGGTGTGATCCCGCGCGAAAACGCTGACGCGGTTTGGAAGGCAAAAGACGTTGAGTTCGATGTGGACCGCATTGATGAGATCGAGGCCGTCACCAAACACGACGTCATCGCGTTTCTGACCCACTTGGCAGAGCACGTCGGCAGCGATGAGGCCCGCTTTGTTCACCAAGGCATGACATCATCAGATGTGTTGGACACCACATTCAACGTGCAACTTACCCGCGCCGCTGATCTGCTGATTGCTGATCTTGAAGCGTTGCTAGCCGCCCTGAAGCGCCGCGCGATTGAGCACAAAGACACCATCCGCGTCGGCCGCAGCCACGGCATCCACGCCGAGCCCACCACCATGGGTCTAACGCTTGCGCGTTTTTACGCGGAGATGGATCGCAACCTGACACGTTTGCGCACCGCACGCAACGAAATCGCGACGGGCGCCATCAGCGGCGCTGTCGGTACTTTTGCCAACATCGACCCGCGCGTAGAAGAACATGTCTGCGCAAAGCTTGGCCTCACACCTGAGCCGATCAGCACCCAAGTTATCCCCCGTGACCGTCATGCGGCATTCTTTGCAACTTTGGGTGTTATCGCCTCGAGTGTTGAGAATATCGCCACAGAAGTGCGTCACATGCAGCGCACGGAGGTTCTGGAAGCAGCGGAATATTTCAGCGCAGGCCAAAAAGGCTCGTCTGCGATGCCGCACAAGAAAAACCCTGTGCTGACAGAAAACCTGACGGGCCTTGCGCGGATTGTGCGTATGGCCGTTGTTCCAGCGATGGAAAACGTGGCCCTTTGGCACGAGCGTGACATCAGCCACTCCAGCGTTGAGCGCACGATTGGCCCAGACACAACTGTCACCCTTGATTTCGCGCTGGCGCGTCTGACGTCAGTTATCGACAAGCTTCTGATTTATCCCGATAACATGTTGGCCAACATGAACAAATTCAGCGGCCTTGTGATGTCACAGCGCGTACTGCTTGCCCTGACCCAAGCGGGTGTGTCGCGCGAAGACGCCTATGTCTATGTTCAGCGCAATGCGATGAAAGTGTGGGAAGACGGCAAAGACTTCAAAACCGAACTGCTGGGCGACAGCGATGTTGTTGCCGCGTTGGGTGTTGAAAGCATCGAGGAGAAATTCGATCTCGGCTATCATACCAAACACGTTGATACCATTTTCAAACGCGTTTTCGGCTAAGCTTCATCACAGATGCGTGGCCTGCCCGCTTTGGGACTTGGCCACGCACTGCGCCGCTCTATCCTCTAACGGGCAACCAGTTACGAGGATCTAAGATGCGCACCACACTTATCGCGGCCCTTGCTTTGGCACCTACAGCCCTTTTTGCGGCAGGGTCCAGCAGCTCAACACCACCCAAAGCCACCAAAACCACGACCGAATGTGAGACCGGAATGGTCTACGACGCGGACAAACAGAGCTGCGTTGAGATCAAGAAAAGTGCCCTTGGCAATGACGCAATGTTTGACGCCGCGCGCGAGTTGGCCTACGCGGGCCGCCACCAAGATGCACAGCAAATGCTCAATTTGATGCAAATGCCCAATGACGACCGTGTGTTGACATATCTGGGCTTTACCCACCGCAAAATGGGCGACGCCAGTACCGGCCTTGCCTATTATCAAAAAGCGCTGGCCGTGAACCCCGACAACCTTTTGGCGCGCTCATATATGGGTCAGGGTTATGTTGAGAGTGGCGACATCGAGCTGGCCTCAGCACAGCTGACCGAAATTCGCACCCGTGGCGGTCGCGGCACATGGGCGGAGATTTCCCTGCGCATGGCGCTGCAAAACGGCCAAGGCTACAGCTATTAAAAACGCTTAAAATGCAATCCTTTAGGGGGTTGTTCATATCCGCTGCGTTAGATGCCCCTAATTGATCGTCACAAGGGGTGTTGTGTGATTCCGTCCTTTCCAGAATTGCCCGCAGCGGGTTCTGACACGGCTGGCTTGACCAAGCGTGAGAAAGCAGCCGTGATTGTGCGCGCGCTTTTGGGCGGTGGCGGTGAGTTGTCGTTGAGCACACTCGCGATTGAGCAACAGACCGGCTTGATGGATCAAATGCGGCAGATGAGCCCCCTTGATCGGGCCACGGTTGAAGCCGTGATTGATGAATTTGTGGCCGAGTTGGAAAGCACGGCGCTGACTTTCCCCAAAGACATTGGTGGCACCCTTGATTTGATGGGGAAATCTCTTGATCCCAGCCTTGCGGGACGGCTGCGCAAGGAGGCGGGCCTCTCCCCACAATCGAACCCGTGGGAAACCATCGCAGGCCTGCCCGTGACACAGCTGGTTGATCTGTTAGCAGGTGAAAGCATCGAGGTTTGCGCGGTTGTTTTGTCAAAGCTTCAGGTTGCAAAGGCCGCTGAAATCCTTGGCGCCCTGCCCGGTGAACGCGCGCGCCGCATTACATACGCCATTTCTGTGACAACAGGCGTTACGCCACAAGCAATTGAGTTGATTGGCATTTCCATCGTTGACCAACTGGGTACCCAGCCGGTGCAAGCCTTCGATGACAGCCCTGTTGAGCGCGTCGGCGCAATCTTGAACTTTGCCCGCGCCCAAACACGTGATGACGTACTTGTAGGTCTTGATGAAACGGACGCCAAATTTGCCGAAGATGTGCGTAAATCCATCTTCACATTCGCAAATATCCCAGAACGGATTGACCCGCGCGATGTGCCCAAAATCACCAAAGACGTGGCGCCCGAACAGCTGTTGACCGCCCTATCTGCGGCACTGTCCACAGGCATGGAAGCCCCCGCCAACTTTATTTTGGACAACATGTCTAAGCGGATGGCCGAAAGTATGCGCGACGAGATCAAAGATGGCGGGCAGGTGTCCCAGGCCGATGGTGAGGATGCCATGAGCGCTGTTGTAGCCACGATCCGCGAGATGGAAGCTGCTGGCACGTTGCTGCTGCTTGCGGAGTAAACCGCCGACGCGCGACATCCACTTCAGGATAGTCGCACATATCTTACCATCATTGCGTCAGGGCGTTCTGACAGCTACACCGTTGAAACGGTGTGCCATTCGTGGCCTTCGGCACCAAAGAAACGACTGAAAGCAAAGCCTAACACGCATGCCCCGCCCCGTTGAGCCCCAAACATCTGCGACAAAATCAGAGACACGGTTTGCCTCTATGCTTGACCGCGTAACAATCCAACATTGGTTAACTGATCTTGTATTACGCACACTGATCTGGCTCACAAAACGTCTACCCTACAAAACGCGTGTGCGGTTGATGGGGCAGATTGTATCGGGTGGTATTGCCCGCGTGGCTGGGTATCGCAAGCGCGCGGAGAGAAACCTTACCCTAGTGTTTCCGCAGATGCCAAAGCCGGAAATTCGCAGACTTGCCAAAGCAGCTTGTGACAACGCAGGCCGCACTGTGATTGAGAATTATTCTCTCAACGATCTGGCGAAAGTCGTTCGTAAAGGCACTATCACCGGCGGCGGTATGACAGCCCTACGCACAGCCCTTGATGTGGGTCGTCCCGTAATTTTCGCAACTGGTCATTTCGGCAATTACGAAGCGCTTCGGATTCTTTTGAAAGACCAAGGGATCACGATCGGCGCGCTCTACCGACCGATGAAAAACCCGTTCTTCAACGCCCACTACGTGGAG
Source organism: Nereida ignava (assembly GCF_047114695.1). Classification (GTDB taxonomy): domain Bacteria; phylum Pseudomonadota; class Alphaproteobacteria; order Rhodobacterales; family Rhodobacteraceae; genus Nereida; species Nereida ignava. Next base: position 243,992 of record NZ_CP112885.1, on the reverse strand, counting down.
GCCATGCAAAGCGTAAGCGGCCCGATGTTTGCCCAAGGACGCAGTGGGACACGGGGGTTTGTCAAACATCTGCGCGCGGGCGGTCCATTGGTTTTACTCTATGACATTTACTCAGGAAGCTCGCCAGAAATTCCGTTTATGGGGCAACCAACGCGCACGGCCCAAAGCATTGGCGAACTGGCCTTGAAGTTTGACGCGCTGGTGCTGCCATATTTCTGCATCCGCAACACAGACGGCATCACGTTTAAAACCGAATTAGAGGCGCCCGTGGAGGGTGACAGCCCAGAGGCGATTATGATTGAGTTGAACCGGCGATTAGAACAAAAAGTCTACGCCCACCCCGAACAGTGGTTTTGGATACACCGACGCTGGAAGAATATTCTTGGCGTGTCTTCTAACTGACTAACGCAGCCGCGCAGCACCCAAGATTGCACCATGCGTTGCCGCTTGAATGATCGCCACAACAGGTCCGTCTTCGGCGCTATCAACACTAAGCGACAGCGGCGCACGACCATCCCATTTGCCGAGCATTTGCCAATCATAGACGACGTTGGCGTATTCCAAAGTCTTACCGCGGTTCTCTCCGCGCTCAATCGCGACAGTTTGCAATGGGGTATAGCGTACCAGTTGAACAACCATTTGGCGTGGCTCATCAGTTTGCGCCGTTACCTTCAGCTGATCACCGGAACGGGTCAGCCCTACATCAACTGTTGCCTGTAAGCTGCGGTGTTCTTGGACAAAATCAGCCAATTGCATCGGCTTGTAGCCAACCACATGATCAACCCCGCCTACGATCATCTGTGGCGTATAGATTGACCGCGATCCGGCCGCGCGGGCGTAGCCTTTTTGCCGCTTGGTAAAGGCTGGATTTGCAAACTTGTCTTTCCAGCCGATGTAATCCCAATAATCAACGTGCAAAGCCAACGCGATGACATCATCACGGGCGGCCAATTCATGAAGCAACGCATCTGCAGGGGGGCAACTTGAACACCCTTGCGATGTGAACAATTCGACCACAATCGGATGATCGTCCGCCGCACTTGGACCCACGCTGCCAAATGCGCAAACTGCTGCTATACCCGCTGCAAATATAAACTGCTTCATGTGGTCTTCCTCAGATTTACCCCTTCCTAACCCACGCGAGCCTCATGCGCCAATCAAGGTTTTGCGAGCCATATGACAGTCAAACGCGTGGTTGCGCCTTATTTCGGTGTGCAATTGTATACAAAAATATACCAAAACGTCGATTAGCCGTTGATTTTATGAACCGAACGGCGCTAAACCGCACCTAAACCTGATCAACCGTAGCCCTTTGGAAGGATGCCAAATGACCATTACAGTCGGACATGACAGCGCAAAAACCCGCAAAACGCTTACAGTTGGTGCACAAAGCATCGACTATTACTCGATTCCCGCAGCAACTGCTGCTGGCTTGGGTGATTTCGCGAAATTGCCCGCGGCCCTGAAGGTCGTTTTGGAAAACATGCTGCGCTTTGAAGATGGCAAAACGGTTAGCGTTGACGATATCAAAGCATTCGCAGAATGGGGTGCCAAAGGCGGCAAAAACCCACGCGAGATCGCCTACCGCCCTGCCCGTGTTTTGATGCAGGATTTCACAGGCGTTCCGGCCGTTGTTGACCTTGCAGCGATGCGCGACGGCATTGTGGCGCTTGGTGGCAACCCTGACAAAATCAACCCGTTGAACCCTGTTGATCTGGTCATCGACCACTCTGTAATGATCGACGAATTCGGCAACCCGCGTGCATTCCAGATGAACGTGGACCGTGAGTACGAGCGCAACATGGAGCGCTATACCTTCCTGAAATGGGGCCAAAAAGCGTTTGATAACTTCCGCGTTGTGCCCCCCGGCACAGGTATCTGCCACCAGGTAAACCTTGAGTATCTTGCGCAAACTGTCTGGACTGACAAAGATCAGAACGGTGTTGACGTTGCATACCCTGACACGCTTGTTGGTACAGACAGCCACACCACAATGGTGAACGGCGCTGCTGTGCTTGGTTGGGGCGTTGGCGGTATTGAAGCCGAAGCCGCAATGCTTGGTCAGCCTATTTCCATGTTGATCCCCGAAGTTATCGGGTTTGAGCTGACTGGTGCCATGATGGAAGGCACCACAGGTACCGACTTGGTCCTGAAGGTCGTTGAAATGCTGCGTGCTAAAGGCGTTGTTGGCAAATTCGTCGAATTCTACGGCGCAGGTCTTGATAAATTGCCACTGGCCGACCGTGCGACAATTGCTAACATGGCGCCAGAATATGGTGCGACATGTGGCTTCTTCCCAATCGACAGCGAAACGCTGCGCTACCTGCGCAACACAGGCCGCGACGAAGATCGCGTGGCCCTCGTTGAAGCATATGCCAAGGAAAATGGTTTCTGGCGTGGTGATGATTACGCACCTGTTTACACAGACACCTTGCACCTTGATATGGGCACAATCGTTCCGGCAATTTCCGGTCCAAAGCGCCCACAAGACTACGTTGCATTGACTGGCGCGAAAGCAGCATTTGCCAAAGAAATGGAAGAGACCTTCAAGCGCCCAATGGGCAAACAGGTTCCCGTCGCTGGCGAAGATTACACAATGGAATCAGGTAAAGTTGTGATTGCCTCAATCACCTCATGCACCAACACGTCCAACCCCTACGTCATGATCGGCGCGGGCCTTGTGGCACGCAAAGCTGCTGCACTTGGCCTTGACCGTAAGCCATGGGTGAAAACTTCCCTCGCACCAGGAAGCCAAGTTGTTTCGGCGTATCTCGAAGCGGCAGATCTGCAAGATGATCTGGATAAAATCGGCTTCAACTTGGTGGGCTACGGTTGCACAACATGTATCGGTAACTCAGGTCCGATCCAGAAAGAGCTGTCAGAAGCCATTGCCGAAGGTGATTTGGTTGCGACATCAGTATTGTCTGGCAACCGCAACTTTGAAGGCCGGATTTCACCAGACGTGCGCGCGAACTATCTTGCGTCACCTCCCCTTGTTGTGGCCTACGCTCTTGCGGGCACGATGGACATCAACCTTGCAACGGATCCGATCACACAGACGCCAGACGGCAAAGATGTGTATCTGAAAGACATCTGGCCCACCAGCCAAGAGGTTGCCGAACTGGTTGAGCAAACGGTAACCCGTGAAGCGTTCCTGTCGAAATACGCAGATGTCTTCAAAGGCGATGACAAGTGGCAAGCCGTTGAAACAACTGACGAAAAAACATACGACTGGCCTGCTGCGTCAACATATGTGCAAAACCCGCCTTACTTCCAAGGCATCACAATGGCGACCAAGAAGATCGAAAACATTGAAGGCGCCAAGGTTTTGGCCGTCCTTGGTGACATGATCACAACCGACCACATCAGCCCTGCTGGTTCGTTCAAAGACACCACACCTGCTGGTCAATATCTAGTCGAGCGTCAGGTCCCTGTCCGTGAGTTCAACTCATACGGGTCCCGCCGTGGTAACCACGAAGTCATGATGCGCGGCACGTTTGCAAACATTCGCATCAAGAACGAAATGCTCGACGGTGTTGAGGGTGGCTACACCAAAGGTCCGAACGGTGACGAGACATCAATCTTTGACGCGGCGATGGCCTACCAAGAAGCTGGCACACCGCTGGTCATCTTTGGTGGTGAGCAGTACGGCGCGGGCTCGTCCCGTGACTGGGCGGCTAAAGGCACAGCCCTTTTGGGTGTTAAAGCTGTGATCGCTGAAAGCTTTGAGCGTATCCACCGTTCAAACTTGGTTGGCATGGGCGTTATCCCGTTTGAATTTACAGGTGGTGACAGCCGTAAATCACTTGGTTTGACTGGTGAAGAAACTGTGGCGATCAACGGTCTCGACACAATCGAGCCGCTGCAAGAAGTGCCCGCGACCATCACAATGGCTGATGGATCACAAAAGCACATCATGCTGAAGTGCCGTATCGATACCAACATCGAGATCGAATACATCGAAAACGGTGGTGTGCTTCACTACGTGCTGCGCAACCTTGCCAAAGCTGCGTAAGCTAGCGCCATAATAATTAAAAACGCCCCGCTGTTTATTCAGCGGGGCGTTTTTGTTTGAAGTGTTGAGTGGATATTTAGCAACAAAAGAAGACGCGGGTTATGCGCTACTTGTTCTGCGCGGCTTCAATCTCGGGCAAGATGGTGCTTTCCAGAATGCTTTGCGTAATTGGGCCCGCGAAGCGGAATGTGATCTGCCCTTTTGCATCAACAACGAACGTCTCGGGAATACCGTAAACGCCCCATTCAATCGCAGTGGCACGGCCAGTTAAGTCCTGACCGACGGCACGGTACGGATCACCAAGCTCATTCAAAAACCCAATAGCATTCCCGGTGCCAGCATCTTTGTAGTTTACGCCATAAATAGGAATGCCATTTCCAGCGAGCGCCATCAGTTGATCATGCTCTGCACGGCACGGCGCGCACCAGCTGGCCCAAAAATTAACAAGTTTAACACCTGCTTCACCAAGCGCATCTTTTGGGATTTCTGGTTTATTTGACAACTGACTCACAACAATCGGAGGTGCCTCTCGACCGATCAGCGCAGACGGCAGCGCATCGGGATCGTCGCGGAACAACCCCGCCGCTACAAGCCCGGCAAACCCCACAAAGATAAGGGGCGGTATGATCATCAGCGGCTTAAGTGCCATTGTGCTGCCGCGCTTCAATGCGTGCTTCTGCTGCAGCAAGGTCAGCTTTCATACGTTTTGCCCGATACATCGAAAGACCAATAAGACCCACAATCAACCCAAGCGAGATACCATAGGCCAACACAACATCCGCCGCGTATTTTCCCAGATCAATCATGCGGACATCCTTTCACGGGCATTCAAAACTGCCAAGCGGCGGGCGCGCACTTCGGTCCGCGTACGCAGCAAGACTAGGGCGACAAAAAGCACACCGAACCCCACCATCGATATGGCCAGTGGGATGAAAAACACATCGTCCACTGTCCTCTCGCCCGTCGCGACCGGTACAGATGTGCCTTGGTGCAACCCTTGGTTCCAAAAGCGCGTGGCATAGCGTGACAACAACGCAAAGACCGATCCGACCAAACACATCACTGAGGTCAGATCAGCGGCGGTATCTTTGTCCTCCACCGCTTCCCACAGCGCCATGTATCCCAAATAGAAGAGAAAAAGGATCAAGAATGATGTCAAACGCGGGTCCCACGCCCAGTAGGTTCCCCACATCGGTTTGCCCCAGATCGCACCGGTGGCCAGCGCCAAAAGCGTCATCACCATCCCGATTGGAGCTGCGGCTTTGGCTGCAAGCGCGCTGACGTGATGGCGCCGAATGAGCCAGATCAGGGACGTTACCAGCATCATCACCCAAACATTAATGGCCATCATGGCAGAGGGCACGTGGATGTAGATAATCTTAACGGTACTGCCCATCCGAAAATCATCTGGTGTGAAAAAAAAGCCCCAAATTAGACCGACACAACACAGCAACGCAGCACCCACGGCTGTCCACGGCAGAAGTTTGCCCGAAAGCGCCATAAATTTGCGCGGATTTGCATATTCCCAAAGTGACATGCGCTTCAAATAGCCCCTCTTTTCATGATTGTCAGCCCTATGCGCCGTTGCACCGCACTCACGATCCCTTGAGCCCTGCGCGCAATGCCGCAGCACTCGCAAATGGCATGATTGCAACTGCCCCTAAGGTCAGCCCTGCGAGCATAAATGCAGGTACGCTGGCGTCCAACCCTTGGCCCGCGCGGCGTACCACATCGGCACCAAATATCAGCGTTGGTACATAAAGCGGCAGAACCAAGAGGGATATCAGCAGACCGCCGCGTTTTAACCCAACGGTAAGTGCCGCGCCGAATGCGCCGATCACACTTAATGCAGGCGTTCCGATGAGCAACGACATCAGCAGCCAGCCATAAGACTGTGATGGAAGATTCAACATAAGAGCAAGAAGCGGTGCAGCTACGACCAATGGCAGCCCCGTTGTTAACCAATGCGCCAACGATTTAACCGCAATGATGCCCTCTAACGGGAGCGGAGAACTAGCCATCAAATCAAGCGCGCCGTCTTCAAAATCTAACGCGAAAATACGCTCAAGCGACAGGAGACATGACAAAAGTGCACCGACCCAAAGAACGCCAGGCGCGATTGAAGCCAAGACGTCTGGCTGCGGGCCCACGCCAAATGGGATAAGCGTTGCCAGGATCAAAAAGAACGCGAGGCCCAAGCCGAAGCCACCACCGGCCCGTATTGCGAGCCGTAAATCCCGAAGAAGAAGGGCCTTCACCAGTAGTCCCCGTCTAAGGTATCGGCTGTCCCGTCCGCTTTGGCCTTAAATGGTGTTAAATCAAGCGTTTCAGCCTCAATCCCAAGATCAATATGTGTCGCAATCAGAGCAGCCCCACCGCCCGCAAGATGTGCCCGCACAATATCCGCGAAAAGCACAACTGATGCGCGGTCAAGCGAGACTGTGGGCTCATCAAGTACCCAGATTGGCCTTGCGGTCACGAGCAAGCGCCCCAAGCCAAGCCGCCGCTTTTGGCCCGCTGACATTTGTGCGGCGGGTCGATCAGTCAACTCTGTCAGGTTCATCGCTTGAATTGCGGCGTCCACATCTGATGACGCGTTGCCGTACACTTCGGCCCAAAATTCCAGATTTTCACGCACTGTTAGCTGCGCCTTAATTCCGTCCGCATGACTCGCAAATGCAATACTTTCCTCAGGCCCTTTGATCGTTCCGTTAACTGTCGGCTGAATACCAGCAATAGCGCGCAACAGCGTCGTCTTTCCGATCCCGTTTTCGCCCCGCAAAATCAGCGCGCTACCAGCGGCAAGCTGAAAACTGACACCTTCAAGCACTGTGATGCCACCGCGGGCAACGGCTACGTCATTAAGTTCCAGCATCAGACTGGGATCAGCGCCAATCCAATGCGACGCCCTTCTGAAACCAACACGTTGTATGTCCGGCACGCAGATGGAGACGACATCGGCTCAACACCAATGCCTGTCTCTTCAATGGCAGTCTTCAAGGACGTTGGAATATGCGCAATTTCCGCACCTGTGCCCACAAAAAGAACATCGATTTGATCTGTAAACGGTTGAATTGCTGCAACATCTTCAAAGCCCGCCCAAGGCACCACATCATTTGGCATTACCAAAATTGGCCCTTGAAACACTTGCCCACCAACACGAAAGAACCCTGTGCCGTATCCATCAACCGGCACTGCATCGTCGTAATGAATTTCATTCAGCTGCATCGTTTCACCCGTTTCGTATTAGTCCCAAAGCGGCAGTCCGGAGACTGCCGAAATAGCAATGATTGTGTATGCAACACGACGATATACTGCCTCGCGCGAGGGATCAAACAGACGGGTGCCAATCAAAATACCCGTCATATATGGCAGCGTCAGACCCGCACCGATCACGATCGCCTCAATACTCAGGCGTCCTGTTGCCCCCATGACGCCCAACAACAACAAATCCGACAAAAGCAAAAACAACATATTGTTTGCCCGCACCACGGAAACGGGTTTCGAGCTGGCCATGTAGAGCAAAATCACAGGCGGCCCTGCAAGACCGCTGGTTCCGCCGAAGAAGCCTGCAAGCATACCTGTGACATAGATTAACCATTTATGAAGCACCCCACTGTAACGGAATCCGCCAATCAAAATGACCAACAAAACAAGCGCAACCGTGGAAATGCCGTAGCGAAATACTTCGGGGGCAATGACACTCAGGATCGCCAATCCAATCGGCATCGTCAGCACATAACCAAACCCAAGCCGCGCAACATCCTTGGGATCACCATCGCGGATCGCACGTGGAACCGCCGGAACAGGACCAAATAAATCGAGGATGACCATCGTGGTAAGCGCAACAAAAGGATCAAAAACCGAACTGGCGACGGGCATGTAGATCATCGCGGTGCCAAAGCCAGCAAAACCGCGAACCAAGCCAGCAATAGTCACGGTTACCAGCAAAAGCGGCCAAGCCTCGGGGATGAATTCCCAAGAGGTTATCCCAAACATGTTTTCGCTCCCCGCGTCACCCGCGGCAGCGCGCTAGGCATCGGTGTTGCCGAATTGTGTGCCGCCCTCGTCGGTCGGTTTTGACCAATCGCGCTTAACACCCAAAGCAAGCAACGTGGCAGACGCTACAAAGATCGACGAATACGTCCCGACGATCACGCCCCAAATCATCGCAAACACAAAACCCCGAATGACATCACCACCCAAAACGAACAACGAGATCAACGCCAGCAAAGTTGTGACAGACGTCATGAACGTGCGCGAAAGAGTCTCGTTGATTGACAGGTTAAGAACTTCCTTGAGGTCTTTCTTCTTATAGCGTCGCAAGTTTTCCCGAACGCGGTCAAACACCACAACTGTATCGTTGAGCGAGTACCCAACAATTGTCAAAAGAGCCGCGATGATAGCCAGATCAAAGCGGATCTGAAGTTCAGAAAATACACCAATTGTAAGCACCACATCGTGCACCAACGCAGCCACGGCGCCCACTGCGAACTGCCACTCGAACCGTAACCAGATGTAGATAAGTACCGCCAAGATCGCCAAAACCACGGCGATCGCAGCTGTTTGGATCAATTCGCCCGAGACAGTCGGACCCACGCTGTCCACCGCAGGAAACGGTAAGACCAAGCCACTATCAACAGCACTAAGCGCATCTGCAACGGCGGCAATCATATCACCGGACGCTGCTTCTTCACCCTCTTGGGCCTGAATGCGAATTTGGCTGACAAACTGATCATCGCGGAAGTTGGGGTCAAAGACTTCGGTGATTGAAATATCCCCAAGCTCAAGCGGCTCTAGTGCCGCGCGGTAGCTTGCCACATCAACAGGCTGGCTGCTTTCCGTACGAATTGTCGTGCCGCCCTGAAAGTCGATCCCGTAATTAAGCCCCTGAATAGCAAAGCTAATCAAGGCAATAATCATCATAACGCCAGAAATGCCAAGCCACAGTTTTGGACGAGCAAAGAAATCGAAATTGGTGTTATCGCGAACCAGACGCAAACGCATTGGCTAGACCTCCAGTGTTTTCGGGCGGCGGCGCTCGAACCAAATGACAACAATAAGCCGCGTCACGAAAATCGCGGTAAAGACGGATGTGAGGATGCCCAAGCCAAGCGTGATCGCAAACCCACGCACAGGCCCCGACCCCATGACGAACAGGATGACAGCCGTAATAAATGTAGTGATGTTCGCATCAAGAATGGCCGACAGAGCCTTTTCATAGCCCAACTCAATCGCCCGCGCGGGCCCTTTGGCAGACTTAAGTTCTTCGCGGATACGCTCAAAAATAAGGACGTTCGCATCAACGGCCATGCCGATGGTCAGAACAATCCCCGCGATGCCCGGTAACGTCAAAGTGGCACCAATCATTGAGAGCAATCCAAAAATCATCGCCACGTTCACAATAAGAGCCACATTGGCGAACAGGCCAAAGGTTCCGTAACTCAACACCATAAAGACAAGAACGCCCGAAAACGCCACGATGCATGCAATACGTCCCGCGTCGATACTATCCTGACCAAGCTGCGGCCCAATGGTGCGTTCCTCAACAAATGTTGGCTCAACCGGCAGAGCACCTGCGCGCAAAAGCACTGCAAGCTGCGTTGACTGCTCAAGCGAGAAATTACCTGAAATGATGCCTGACCCACCGGGGATCGCTTCGTTAATACGTGGCGCGCTGATCACTTCTTCGTCCAGCACGATTGCAAAAAGCTGGCCTACGTTCTCAGCCGTATAGCGCCCGAATTTTGCGCCCCCTGCCGAATTGAAGCGGAAAGAAACCGCAGGGCCGCCATTTTGGTCAAAACTCGGCTGGCTATCGACCAACTCCTCGCCGGTGACAACGGGGTTTTCTTCCAGAACATAAAAGACGCCTTCCTCATCAATTGACGGGAAAATCACATTGCCCACACCAGCGCGGTCGTTCGCATTGCTCGTCCGCCCTACGACGGGGTGAAAGCTAAGCTGCGCGGTCGTGCCGATCAGGTCTTTGAGTTCTTGCGCAGAGCCAAGACCCGGAACCTGAATGAGAATGCGGTTCGTGCCCTGACGTTGAATTGTAGGCTCACGGGTGCCAACTTCATCAATCCGGCGACGGATGATTTCTAGCGATTGCAACATCGTACGTTCATCTGTTGCCAGACGTTCAGCCTCGGACATTGTCACGATCAGCAAATCGTTACGGCTTGTCACCTCAAAGTCGGTCGCACCCACCGTTGACAGGTTTACGACCGGACGTGCCAGCGCACTAACAATCTCAACGGCACGGTCCATTTTGCTGGCGTCCGATAGGCGGATGCGCAGCTCTCCGTCTTCAATACCAATCCGGCGGAATGTACCAATTGTGGCACGCTCGGCACGCATCGCATCAAGCACAGAGGGCCAAAAACCGACCAGCCGCTTTTCATACACATCCTCAAGCGGCAGTTCCGCAAGAAGATGCGCGCCACCGCGCAGATCAAGTCCCAAGTTCACCAAACCAGACGGCAAGAACGCGGGCCACTGTGCCGCGTTCTCTTCAAGTCCTGCCCCGGTTGCACCGCCTTCAAGCGCCAACACGGCATCATTATGCGCCTCAACCCGCGGATAAAACGCATTTGGAACAGCCAACAAAAGGCCCGCCACAATGGTAAGGATGATGGCGATGCGCTTCCAAAGGTCGATTTGCAACATGGGATAGAACCTTAAAAGAGGGACGAATTAGAGTTACTTAGCCGGTTCTGTCTTGTTCAAAACTTCAACAATCGTGCTTTGAACGACGCGAAGCTTAACGCCTTCGGCCACTTCAACTTCAGCTTCGTTTTCACCTTCTTTAACGCGGGTCACTTTACCGATCAGCCCGCCTTGGGTCACAACTTGATCCCCACGACGCAGGGCAGCCACCATTTCTTGGTGCTTTTTCAGTTTTTGCTGCTGAGGACGGATCAGCAGGAAATACATGATCGCGAAAATCAGAATGAGCGGGATAAATTGTGCAAACGCTTCCATCGGGGGCCTCTTTTTGCTGGGATGTTGGGGACAAAGCGCCCCGTTAAAGCTGGGCTGAACCTATGTGTCAATTTCTGCAGGCGCAAGGTGCGAAAACAGCCAAATGTGCGCGGCAGTTGCGCTGGTCATTTCATGCGGTCGGGCGTATATCGGGGGCCAATATTATTCACGCGCAGGACTGAGGCACACCCCATGCACGACATTAAACTTATTCGCGAAACACCCGATGTTTTTGATGCGGCCATGGCACGGCGCGGCGTGGACACCCGTGCGGCAGATGTTTTGGCGATTGACGCAGCACGGCGGGCAAAAATCCAAGCATCTGAAGAAGCCAAGGCAGAACAAAACGCCGCATCTAAACAAGTGGGCGCTGCCAAAGCATCAGGTGATGAGGCCGAGTTTGAGCGTTTGCGCGCACTTGTTGGAGCAAAGAAAGAAGACGTTGCGCGCCTAAATGATGAGGCCAAAGACCTTGACGGTGAGTTGACCGATTTGTTGATGAGCCTGCCAAACCTGCTTGACGCATCGGTACCAGACGGCGCGGACGAGGACGACAACGTCGAGATTAAAAGCTGGGGCACGCCGCGTGAAACGGATTTTGCAGCTCTTGAGCACTACGACATTCCCGCCATCGCCGCCGGTTTGGATTTTGAACTGGCCGCGAAACTGTCTGGCAGCCGCTTTATGGTACTGTCAGGTGCCGTTGCACGCCTGCACCGCGCGCTGGCGCAATTTATGGTTAACCATCACGTTGATACCAACGGGCTAAGCGAAACGTGGACGCCCATCTTGGTACGCGAAGACATGATGTATGGCACCGGACAGCTGCCGAAATTTGGCGAAGACAGCTACAAAACAACCAACGGCTGGTGGCTTGTCCCCACTGCGGAAGTTACGCTGACCAACACAGTAAACGGCCAAACCGTGGATGCCGCGTCCCTGCCCCGCCGCTTGGTCGCGCACACGCAATGCTTCCGTTCTGAAGCCGGCTCTGCAGGTCGTGATACATCAGGTGTCCTTCGCCAGCACCAATTCGAAAAAGTCGAAATGGTTAGCATCACACACCCTGAAAACAGCATGGCGGAGCACGAGCGCATGACCGCATGCGCCGAAGGTGTGCTAGAAGCGCTTGGTCTGCCGTACCGCACCGTGGTTCTGTGTACGGGTGATATCGGCTTTGGGGCGATCAAAACCCACGACATCGAAGTGTGGTTGCCAGGCCAGAATGCTTTCCGCGAAATCTCAAGCGTTTCAGTCTGTGGAGACTTCCAAGCCCGCCGTATGAATGCCCGCTTCAAGCCCGAAGATGGTGGAAAACCTCAGTTTGTTCATACGCTTAACGGCTCGGGCCTTGCAGTTGGGCGCGCATTGATCGCTGTGGTCGAAAACGGCCAACAAGCAGATGGCAGCGTGGTCATCCCCGAAGTTCTACGCCCCTTCATGGGCGGCAACTCCATGATCCAAGCAGATGGCACATTAGCATGAAGGCGTGGCTGACCCTCGTTGCAACGGCCGCTTTTTTCGCCGCACCTTTGTTGACGGAACCCTTCACCGGCTACACCGACGGTCAGCTGCCAATCGCGCAGCCAAACCCACCAGTGCAGCCCGAAGGCTACGCCTTTGCGCTTTGGGGCGTCATTTATACGTGGCTTGGGATTTCTGCCGTTTTCGGTGTGCTGAAGCGCCGTGATGATGCAAGTTGGGACGCCGGGCGTCTGCCGCTGATCATAAGCATTGCGGTCGGTGCCGCATGGCTTTGGGTCGCCCTGGCCTCACCGATATGGGCCACAATCCTGATCTGGGTAATGCTGGCGACAGCGCTCATGGCACTGCTCAATGCGCCTACAAAAGATATCGGCTGGTTTGCTGCCCCCGTGGGACTTTATGCCGGTTGGTTGACCGCAGCTGCAAACGTATCACTTGGTGTGGCGGGCGCGGGCTACGGCCTTTGGTTTGGGGCATATGGCTGGGCATATCTGTGCATTACAATGGCACTTATCATCGCCATTTTCGTCATCCGCAAAGCCAAGTTTTCCGTCACCTACGCTGCCGCAGTGGTATGGGCTTTGGTCGGGATTGTTGTGGCAAACGGGCTAAACATCACGGGATACTTGGCACTAGTAGGGATCGGCCTCACCGCAACATTCGCATGGCGCCGCTACACATCCAGATCGTAAGTCAGCCACTCAGTCTTTATTGCCAAGCTATCGTATAATGCGCGGGCGGCTTCATTGCTTGGGGCTGTGATCCAGCGAAGAACACCCCATCCGCGTTGGTCACAAACCGATTGCAAATGCAGGATAAGCGCACGTCCAGCGCCGCTACCGCGAGCCGCCTCATCTACGTAAAGATCATCCAAAAAGCCACCAATCGACGCCGCTAGCGGCCGCTCAAACGCGCGCATGTGCGCCAAACCAACAAGCTGCCCTTCCGTCGTTTCAGCAACGTAGCACTCGGTGCTTTTGGACGGATCATGACACCAAGACCAAACGCGATCACGCATCGCTTGGGTTTGAGGCACACCATAGAAATCAGCGTACCCCGCATATAGTCCGTTCCAAGCCGTGAAGTCCGCGTCGCGTGCCAAACGCACAGTTACTTTGGCACTACTTCCCATCATAAGAAGGCTTTCCAAGGTGCTTGCGTAACCGGCTCGGCGTTGACTTTTTCTTGTCTTTATAAGGGTTTGCCTGTGATTGGCTGCGCATGGTCAGGCGGATCGGTGTGCCCGGCATGTCAAAGTCTTCACGCAATCCGTTCACCAGATAGCGCGAATAACTCGTCGGCAGTTTTTCGGGCAAACTACACATCACAACAAACGCAGGTGGCCGCGTCTTTACCTGGGTTGCATAGCGCAGTTTGATACGGCGTCCGCCCGGTGCGGGCGGCGGGTGCGCTTCAATCATTGAGGTCAGCCAACGGTTCAGCTGCGCTGTCGTCACGCGGCGGTTCCAAATTTCGTGGGCGCGCAACACAGCCTCGCGCAAACGCTCAAGTCCGCGTCCCGTTTTTGCGGAGACAGTGATCAGCGGCGCGCCGCGCAACTGTGGCAGAAGGCGTGTAAACGACTCCTTCAGCTCTTTTAGCTTTTCCTGCTTTTCGTCCTCGATGTCCCATTTGTTGACCGCAACCACGACCGCACGGCCCTCGCGCTCGGCCAAATCGGCGATGCGCAAATCTTGTTGCTCAAACGGGATCGCAGCATCCAACAACACAACGACGACTTCAGCAAATTTCACGGCTCGCAGACCATCACCCACAGAAAGCTTTTCAAGCTTTTCTTGCACTTTGGCTTTTTTACGCATGCCCGCAGTGTCAAAAATCCGGACAGGTGTCTCACCCCATTCCATTTGTAGCGAGATCGCATCGCGTGTGATGCCAGCCTCAGGGCCCGTCAAAAGGCGGTCTTCGCCCAAGATTTTATTAATCAGCGTTGATTTACCGGCATTCGGGCGCCCGACCACAGCAATCTGCAACGGCTTGGATTTTGTAGGTGCCACATAGACTTCTTCAGCGTCTTCATCATCTTCAAGTGTTACATCAACTTCAGGCTCTATAACTTTGTTTTTACTCTCAAAGTCATCGACCAACGGAATGAGTTCTGCCAGCAGATCGCCCATGCCTTCGCCGTGTTCTGCGGACAGACGCAGCGGCTCGCCCAAACCCAATTCATAGGCCTCCATAACGCCGTCATCTGCTGCGCGGCCTTCGCCCTTGTTTGCCGCAAGCAAAACATGGGCCGATTTCTTACGCAAGATTTCCGCAAACATCCGGTCAGTTGACGTCACACCCGCACGGGCATCGATCATGAACAGACAGAAATCTGCCATATCAACAGCGCGCTCAGTCAGACGGCGCATGCGTCCTTGCAAACTGTCGTCGTTGGCCTCTTCAAGCCCAGCCGTGTCAATCACCGTAAAGCGTAGGTCACCAAGGCGCGCCTCGCCCTCACGCAAATCACGCGTTACCCCCGGCTGGTCATCGACCAACGCCAGACGTTTGCCTACAAGGCGGTTGAAAAGAGTGGATTTGCCCACATTCGGGCGGCCCACAATGGCGAGTGTGAAAGACATGACGTCAGAATCCCATCAATTGAAAGGCGGCGATACACCACCTTGGCGCTAACGGAAAGCGTGCAGTTTACCGCCGGTCGAAACAACATAGAGCATTTCATTGGCCACAGCCGGATTGGTCGTGGCACCACCGGGGATCGAAACGACCCCCAAAGCCTCTCCCGTTGTAGGATCAAAACTGCGCATTGTGCCGTCGTTGGATGCCACGATCAGGCGACCACCCGCAATAATTGGTCCGTAATGCGAAAACACAGCCTTTTTTCGGCGGTCACGCTCTTTTTCAAAATATGGCAAATCCACACCCCAAATCCGCTCACCGGTTTGTGCATCGACGCGCAGTAGCTCTGCTTGGTCAGACACGAAGAAAATCGAATCTCCTGCGGGCCAGACGGGGGACAACGCCCCTTCCGTTGCGGTCCACAGACGCTCGCCGTTTTGTGCATCCAAAGCCGCCATACGGCCAGATTGGGTCGCCAGATAAATGCGCCCTTCGGAGACCACAGGATCAGAGGTTACGTCCTTAACTGTCGCGTATGAGCGGCCCTTACGCTCGCCTGACAAAGACGTGTCCCACCGCCGAATACCGCCGCGCTTGAACGTGGCGCGCACATCGCCGTTTGAAAACGCAAATACCGCCAGATCACCAGCAACGACCGGTGCAGCCCCACCCACAACATCCGAGCCGCTTGGAAGGCCAGATTGGGTCCATTTCACGCGGCCATTTTTGGCATCAACGGCCCATGCAACGGCATTGCCCGCGATCACGTAAACAATTCCGTCAGCCACTGTGGGCGCGCCAGATGTCGGCGCGTCAAGGTCTTGGCTCCAACGGATTTCGCCGGTAGCAACATCAATCGCAGTAAGCGCACCAAAACCCGTGGTCACAAAAAGAGTATCACGCGCCACGGCCAACCCGCCGCCCGATGCGTCACCACTGCGTTCAGACGCTGGTGTCAAATCACGCTGCCAAAGGGCCGCGCCATTGCTTGAGGTGGCAGTCACAGTCGCGGCACTATCAAGGGTAAAAATGGTCTTACCTGCCACAACGGGATCGGCCGTAATGCGCTGTTTGCGCGTATCGCCTTGTCCGATGTTGGCGCTCCACGCCAGGGATAGATCTGCCCCTAAGGCCGGATGGTTAATTTGGTGCCGCGCACTGCCAAACCGGTGGGTCCACGCATCATTCACAACAGGTGCGCGAAGCAATAAAGCCCGCGGTGCATCTGCTTGCTCCGCCGCATCACCGGCATCTACGGCTGTATCGGGCGCACTTAAATCAGCGCGCAAATCAAGCCGCTCACCTTCCAAGATCAACTCACGGTCACCACAGCCACTGACTACAAACGCGCTCAACCCAAGGGCCAATATCGCTTTTTTACTCACCATTGATCGTGTCATCTTGTGGTGTGCCCCTTTTGGTCACGTGTCTCATATTTTGGGCGAACGCTTTGCGACTGTTCAGATCCCTATCGCAGATCGTAGCACCAGCACTTAGCTTTCGCTTACCGCACCATCGAGCGAGCCACCCAACGCAACAATTGCTTGTGATGCTCGACGACGCAAGGCCGCAGATGTTTCACCGTCCGCAATGATACGCTCAAACCGCTCAAGCGCGGCGTTGGTGTTGCCCGCCTCTACGTCCAAAAATCCAAGCTGCTCTTCGGCCAGCAAACGAAACGGCGCGCCGGGTGTGGCAAGCGTTTCAAACCCCATACGGCGTTCATCCGCACTTGTCTCAGAGCCGCGCAACATCAGCGTTTTGTACTGGGCCAACTGACGGTAAACAGGAAGTGCATCAGCCGATGTAGCCAACGTGTCATATGCCGCAATTGCCGCAGAAGTATCACCGTTTTGCACATGCGCATCCGCAAGCAGAAGTGTTGAGGCTGCACTTTGCGCCTCTAACCCACCAAGGGCCGCAACAGACGCCGCAGGGTCTTCGGCCGTCAGCGCGCTCAGTAACGCATCCCCTTTGGCCTGCGCTACTTTGGCGGCCTGCGCTTTGCTATATTCATTCCAAGACGCACCGCCTACAATCGCAACCACTGCAACCGCAGCAATCCAGCCGTATTTGCGCATGGCGGCAAACAGTTGGTCATTGCGCAACTCATCGGTGACTTCTTCGACAAAACTATCGGTATTGGACATATTAAAGCGGCCTTTATCACTGTCTGTGCCTGTTGTTTTATGAATTACCGTAGTTCTGGTTCAAGTGCCATGGGCAAAAGTGCTCAATTCCGCGCCAGTTCGCTCGGAAATGCCCAAAATGTCAGGCTGTTCAAAACATTTTTGAACTAAATGGTTTAGTATTACGTAGGATAGGCATATGTAGCTGACTACCGCGCAGTTGTGCGCGCAAAGCGATGAATAGGCTGACCTGACCCATGAAGATTTTCCCGATTTTAACTGCTCTGCTCGTATCTGCGTTCCTCTATGGATTGGTGTTTGAACGCGACGCGCTGATGGCAATTGCCCAGAATTCCGGCGCTGCGATGGAGGCAACGGACACATCGGATGCGGTTCAGCGGGTCTCGGTCGTGGCGATGGCGTCGGTGGCACAAACAATCGACAGTGCTGTGATTGTTCGCGGTCAAACCGAAGCGGTGCGCCAATTGACCGTCCGCTCTGAGACATCTGGCCTTGTGATCAACACGCCACTGCGCAAAGGCGCGTTCGTCGAAAAAGGTGCGGAAATGTGCGTGCTGAACCCCGGAACATCGCAGGTACGCCTTGCAGAAGCCCTTGCACGTTTGGCCGAAGCAAAAGCAAACCTTCCATCCGCCAACTCACGCCTGCCCGAAGCGCGCGCCCGCCTGCGCGAAGCAGAGGCACGGGTTGAAGAAGCAAAGATCAACCAAAACGCTGCACGCACATTGGCCGCAGACGGCTATGCCTCAGACACGCGCGTTGCTGCCGCCCAAGCCAATCTGGAAAGCGCATTGGCCGCAGTCACATCCGCAACAGCGGGCATTCAATCTGCCGAAGGTGGCATGCAATCCGCCCAAGCCGCTGTGCAATCTGCCCAAGCGGCCGTTGAAAACGCCGAACGCGAAATCTCTAAACTGACCATCAGCGCACCATTTGCAGGGCTTTTGGAAAGCGACACAGCCGAACTTGGCGCGTTGCTGCAACCCGGGGCCGCTTGCGCGACCTTGATCCAGCTAGACCCGATCAAATTGGTGGGCTTTGTACCTGAAACCCAAGTGGACCGCATCACTGTGGGGGCCGTTGGCGGCGCGCGCCTGACAGGTGAGCGTGAAGTTCGCGGACGGGTAACTTTCCTGTCGCGCAGCGCTGATCCGCTGACCCGTACGTTCCGGGTTGAGTTGAAAGTGCCGAACACAGACCTGAGCATCCGTGACGGCCAAACTGTTGAGATCGCCATCGCAAGCGACGGTGCTGATGCGCATTTGTTGCCCGGCTCTGCGCTTACACTTGATGATCAAGGGCGCCTTGGGGTGCGCGTGGCCGAAGGCGGTATCGCGCGCTTTGTCCCCGTCAGTCTGATCCGCGACACCATGGACGGCGTGTGGGTCAACGGGCTGCCGGCGACAGCAGATGTCATTGTGGTGGGCCAGGAATATGTAACCGACGGTGTACCCGTTGATGTGACGATGCGTGGAGTGAACTGATGGTTGGAATGGTAGATTGGGCCGCGTCACGGGCGCGGATGATTATTGCCTTCATCGTGCTTTCAATCGCGGTGGGGGCTTTTGCCTATGTGAGCCTTCCCAAAGAGGGCGAGCCTGACATTGAAATCCCTGCGCTTGTGATCTCGCTGCCGTTCCCCGGTATCTCGGCGGAAGACAGTGAAAAGCTGTTGGTGAAACCGATTGAGACAGAACTTTCGGACTTCGACGGGCTGAAACGCATTACTGGCACAGCCGTGGAAAACTACGCCAACGTGGTGCTTGAATTTGAATTTGGCTGGGACAAGCCGAAAATCCTTGCGGATGTCCGCGACCGGATGAACACCGTTGAGGCCAATTTCCCTAACGGTGCTGAAAAATACAAAATCGAAGAGATCAACTTCTCTGAATTCCCGATCATTATTGTAAACCTGACCGGCTCTTTACCTGAACGCACGTTGGTGCGCGTGGCGAAAGATTTGCAGGATAAGATCGAGGGCCAAGACGCCGTCCTTGAAGCGGCTTTGTCGGGCCAGCGCGATGAGATGGTTGAGGTCGTCATCGACCCGCTAAAACTGGAAAGCTACAACGTCACCGCGAACGAATTGATCAACGTCGTTGCCAACAACAATTTGTTGGTTGCCGCCGGAAACGTGGACACAAGCGCGTCCTCAATCGGCATCAAAATCCCCTCCTCGTTTGATGAAGCCCAAGACATTTACAGCTTGCCCGTCAAAACCAACGGCGACCGCGTCATCACGCTCGGGGATCTCACGGACATCCGTCTCACATTTGAAGACCGTGCCGGAACTGCGCGTTTTAATTCCGAGAACACCGTGGCCCTGCAAGTGGTTAAACGCAAAGGCTTCAATATTATCGACACTGCCAACATGGTTCGCGAACTGGTTGAGCAAGAGCGTCAAAGCTGGGAGCCAGAGTTGCGCGCCGCCATTCAAGTGGGGTTCTCCAACGATCAGTCACGTCAAGTGGGCAGCATGGTCAGCCAGCTTGAAAGTTCCGTTCTGACGGCGATTGCGTTGGTGATGATTGTGGTGCTTGCCGCCCTTGGCCCGCGCCCTGCGCTGCTTGTGGGCTTTGCCATTCCAACTTCGTTTTTGCTGTGTTTTGTATTGCTGGCCTTGCTTGGGGTTTCGGTGTCCAACATTGTGATGTTCGGCTTGATCCTTGCGGTTGGTATGTTGGTGGACGGCGCGATTGTGGTCGTGGAATACGGCGACAAACGCCTAAGCGAAGGCGCATCGCCCATGCAGGCCTACACGGACGCCGCAAAGCGGATGTTCTGGCCCATTGTGTCCTCAACAGCCACCACGCTTTGCGCGTTTTTGCCGTTCCTATTCTGGCCGGGCGTGCCAGGTGAATTTATGGGCATGTTGCCGGTCACGATGATTTTTGTGTTGTCCGCATCACTGCTCGTGGCGCTGATTTACTTGCCTGTCGTGGGTGGCATTTCGGGCCGCATGACACGGGTCTTTGGCAAAACCTCTGACGCGCTGCGCGATAACTTACCGTGGCTCGTGCGGTTGGCCCTTGTGGTGCCCGCCATTCTGCTCACGTTTGCAGGTGTCATGGGGATATTGAACACGTCCTACATCGTGCCCTCGGGCGGTATCTTGGGCGCGATCATTGGCTGTATCCTCTTTAGCCTTGGCGCATTTGCCCTGTCGATCACGGTTGGCTCTGCAACGCCCCTGCAGGGTGAAAAGCGGGTTAGCTCAGGACGCACACGGACAATTTTTGGCAAATTCATCCGCCTCATCGTGGGCAATCCAATCATGCCAGTGGTCTCACTTGTAGCCGTAATGGCGTTTGTGATGGGGACATTTACCTACTTTGGGACAAACAATAACGGCGTTGAATTCTTTGTGGAATCCGAGCCCGAGCAGGCCATCGTATATGTCCGCGCACGTGGCAATCTAAGTCTTGAAGAAAAAGACGCAGCCGTCCGTGCCGCTGAAGAAATCGTGTTGGCGCACCCCGGTGTTGTGAACGTTTTTGCCTTTGCAGGCGAAGGGGGGCTCGACACGGGCGGGCCCGGCGGTGGACAAGGCCCGCGCGATACGATTGGGCGTATCCAGCTTGAGACGATCCCGTGGGATGACCGCGCTGATCGTCCTGATCTGGACGGTAACTTGGTGCTTGATGAGCTCAGCGCAGAGCTTGCAAAATTACCGGGGATTAAGGCCGAAATATCCGAGCTGGCCCAAGGTCCGGCCCAAGGTAAGCCACTGCATTTGCGTATCCGCGGCGATGACCTTGATGTGCTCAAAAACGCAGCACTGACAGCGCGCGCCAAGTTCGAAGCGACCCCAGGCTTGACACTAATCGAAGACACCCTGCCCCTACCCGGTTTTGACTGGCAGATTGATGTGGACGTGGAAAAAGCCGGTCGCTATGGCGCGAATGTGGCGACGGTCGGCGGCATGGTTCAGCTTGTGACGCGGGGTATCTTGCTGGGCCAGATGCGTGTCGACAGCAGCGATGAAGAAATCGACATTCGTGTTCGCCTACCCGAAAAAGACCGTGTCATGTCAACGCTGGACACGCTGCGTGTACGCACCCCCGAAGGTCTGGTGCCGCTGTCTAATTTCATAACCGTAAAGCCGGTCGCCAAGCTGGGTCAGATCGACCGCGTGGACCAAAAACGCCACTATGATGTGAAGGCAGACGTCGAAACTGGCCTTGCAAAACTGACCCTTGAAGGACCGTCTGGGCCGGATGGTTCTGATGCGGTTACGACCCAAGCGATACTGCGAGAGCTTGAGGCGGACGCCGAAACACCTGCGGGCCAGCTAATCTTTCAACAGGGCGACACGCGCTATGCCATTTTGTCACTCACAGGCAGCTTCACTGCGGACGAGTTGCAAGCGAACGACGACGTTCTGATCGCGCCAATTAATGCAAACGAGCGTATCACCCTGATCACGGACTGGATCGAAAGCACGTCCCCCTTCCCCGCAGCCCTTGAGTGGGAATGGGCAGGCGACCAAGAAGAACAGGCCGAAAGTGGCGCGTTCTTGATGCAGGCTTTTGCGGGTGCGCTTGGCTTGATGTTCATCATCTTGCTGGCGCAGTTCAACAGCTTTTATAACTCGATACTGGTGCTGCTGGCGGTGATTTTGTCGACCACAGGTGTGCTGATTGGCATGCTGGTTATGGATCAAGCGTTCTCGATCATCATGACCGGTACGGGCATCGTGGCTTTGGCAGGGATCGTGGTGAACAACAACATTGTGCTTATCGACACCTATCAGGAATATAACCGCTATATGCCACGGATTGAGGCGATCATTCGCACAGCCGAAGACCGTATCCGCCCCGTGCTTCTGACCACAATCACCACGATGGCGGGCCTTGCGCCGATGATGTTTGGCCTGAGCCTTGATTTCATCGGCGGCGGCTATTCCATCGACAGCCCCACGGCGCTTTGGTGGAAGCAGCTTGCTACGGCGGTGGTCTTTGGACTTGGCATCGCGACGGTTCTGACACTTGTGTTCACCCCGTCGCTTCTTGCGCTGCGCGTTTGGGTTGTGACCTATGCGCGTTGGATCGGCCTTGCGCTTGCCAAGCTGTCACTTGGCAAAGGCTCGGTTGCGGCACAGGATTGGGCGCTTCGCAAAGAAGCCTCACAGGTGAAACACCCCGAGATCATCTGGGGTGATCCAGAAGCCTCGGCGCAACAATCGGATGTTGAGCCGCTTAAAGCCGCGGAATAAGAAACAATAGCACAAGCAGTGGATGCCAATCACACCGCTGCTTGGGCTTTCGGTCGGATTTTGCATTCACGTTATTGAACGCCAAGCCATCTTCGCTAAAATTACTGTTCTGAGTAATTAGTGAGATGTGTTCATGGTTTTATTGCTGTCGATTTGTGTCGCCGTTGGTCTGGGTGCCCTGCTTGATGGGGGTAGTTCCTCGACTAACTTCGCCGAGCCTACACCACCAGACGCCCCAGACGAGACCACGGACGAAAGCGGCCAGCCACGACCGTCCTTGCTGATTGGTGACGACGGGCCCAATGTTTTCACCGATGTAGACATTACAACAAACGTCACGATCCAAGGGCGCGGCGGCGATGATGTGGTGGATTTAACCGGCCCCAGTAACGACATCATTTTCGGCGGTGACGGAAATGACAACGTGAGCCCCGGTGACGGTGACGACGAGGTATTTCTAGGACGCGGTGACGACTTTTTTGGCGATATCGGCGGGCGAAATGATCCGGACTACGGTGGAGATGATCTTGTGCGCGGCCAAGGCGGCAACGATACCCTGACATCCCTTGGCGGCCAAGACACGCTGTTTGGTGATACGGGCAACGATGTGATCAACACCAATGATTTCCTGCCCCAGTTTGACGGCGTTCAGGTACGACCTGACATGGGGTTTGGCGGACTTGGCGATGACCAAATGCTGTTCGATGACGGCGATACGGTGTCCGGTGGTGAAGGCGTGGACGCGTTCCAACTGCAAGTGGCCAGCACCAAATCAACCGCCGCTACCATCACAGATTTTGACCCCGCGACTGAGGCCCTTCAGATAAATATTTCTGACGGATCAAACCCACTGTTCACGAACGAAAACAGCTTCACAGAGGCTTCAGAATTTGCGGACCTCAGCTTTGTCCAAGACGGTGCGGACACACAAATCCTGCTGAACGAAACGCAAGTTCTGGCAATTCTGCAAAACGTTGACGCCGCCGCACTCAGCGCCGCCAACATCCAAGTCACCTAAGCCTCTTCTTCATCGTCATTTTGCTGGCGATGCCACATGTCTGAAAAACGCCCGCCCGCGGCAAGCAATTCGTCGAACGTGCCGCGCTCGGCCACAAGGCCGTTTTCCAGCACAATGATCTGATCGGCGTGGGTAATCGTGGACAACCGATGCGCGATCGTGAAGACCGTGCGCCCGTGTCCCAACCCGTTCAACTCATCCTGAATGTCGCGCTCTGTCTCACTATCAAGGGCGGACGTGGCCTCATCAAGCAGCAAAATCGGTGGGTCTTTCAACAGCGTGCGCGCAATGCCGACCCGCTGTTTTTCACCACCCGACAATTTCAGACCGCGCTCACCTACAGTTGTCTCGTAACCATCCGGAAGCGCCATGATGAAGTCATGGATTTTGGCCGCTTTAGCCGCCGCTTCAACTTGACTGCGCGGCGCGTCGGGATTGCCGTAAGCAATGTTATAATACACCGTATCGTTAAAAAGCACCGTGTCTTGCGGCACCACGCCAATTTGATCGTGCAGGCTTGTTTGGGTCACATCACGCACATCTTGCCCGTCAATGCGCAGCGCGCCAGCGCCCACATCATAAAAGCGGAACAGCAGCCGCCCAATGGTTGATTTACCAGAACCAGACGGGCCCACGATGGCAATGGTTTCGCCTGCACCTGCTTTGATGCTGACACCCTTAAGGATGGGGCGCTCGGGATCATAGCCGAACTCAACACTGTCCAACTCAACCTCACCGCCTTTGATCTCCAACGCCCGCGCGCCTTTTTTGTCTTGGACTTCCGCAGGGCTTTCAAGCAGATCAAACATCTCGCCCATATCCACAAGGGCCTGACGGATCTCACGGTAAACGGTGCCCAAGAAGTTCAAAGGCATCGTGATTTGGATCATATAGGCGTTGACCAAGACGAAATCGCCCACGGTCATCTGCCCATTTTGCACCCCAAACGCGGCCATGACCATCACGCCCACAAGGCCGGATGTAATGATAAGCGATTGGCCAAAGTTCAAAAACGCCAGCGAATATGATGTCTGAAGCGCTGCCGCCTCATACTTTTGCATCGCCCCGTCATAGCGTTCAGCCTCACGGGCCTCGGCACCAAAATATTTCACGGTTTCAAAGTTAAGCAGGCTGTCGATCGCCTTTTGATTGGCGTCCGTATCTTGGTCGTTCATCACTTTGCGAATGCGCACGCGCCACTCGGTCACGCGGAACGTAAAGATGACGTAAAGCACGATCGTCGCCAGCACGACCACCAGATACCACACGCTAAACTGCACCGCCAAAATGACACCGATCAACAACAGCTCCAACACAAGCGGGCCGATCGAGAACAGCAAAAATCTCAGCAAAAACTCAACACCCTTCACACCGCGTTCGATGATCCGGCTAAGCCCGCCAGTTTTGCGGCTGATGTGATAGCGCATTGAAAGGCGGTGAATGTGCGTGAACGTCTCAAGGGCCAGCTGCCGCAGCGCCCGCTGACCAACCCGTGCAAAGATCACATCGCGCAACTGCTGAAAGCCCACGTTCATCAACCGCGCCACACCGTAAGCCACTGTCAGACCAATGGCGCCCATTGCCAACATTGTTGCATCACCGTCGCCGCTCAGCGCGTCAACCGCTTGTTTATAAAGCTGCGGCGTATAGACCGCGACCAGTTTGGCGATGAACAAAACCGTCAGAGCCGCCACCACGCGCCGCTTCACCCAAGGGTGTTCGGCGGGCCAAAGATAAGGGACAACGCGCTTGATTGTGCGCCACCCGCTGATCTGATCGTCGTTCAAATTGGCAGCGGTTTTTGTCAGTCGGCGCATCGGGTCTCTTTTCACTAAAACGTATAGGTCTAACCTAGTCCTTTCGCCCCGTGATGAGTAGCCCCGACACCAAGTAATCCACGATTAACTTTTGAAATCTGTGACGGGCGTGAACAATTAGACTGTACACGTAAAAACGCCCCAGCCCAGATATGTGATCCGGTGCGGGGGCGCTCTTGATGTCTTACAGATAGCTGCGCGGTTCAGTCGGTGACGCGCACCGCAACCATACGGTCAGGCTCGCCGATCACGGCACCATTGGCACCGCGCCCCAGCTTTATCGCATCAACCACGTCCATGCCGCCCGTAACCTGACCGACAATAGTGTATTGCCCGTTCAAATGCGGCGCAGGCGCAAACATGATGAAAAACTGGCTGTTGGCAGAGTTTGGTTGTGACGAACGCGCCATCCCAACAACACCGCGGTCAAAGTTCAGGGTATCACTGAACTCAGCCGGCAGATCAGGCAGATCGCTGCCGCCCATACCCGCACGGCGCATGTCTTGGCCCAGTTTGCCGTGCTCTACATCACCGGTTTGGGCCATGAACCCTTGGATCACACGGTGAAACACCACGTCATCATACGCGCCCTCAGACGCAAGGGTTGTGATCCGCTCCGCGTGCATAGGTGCAGATTGTTCGAACAAATCAACCGTGATTGTCCCGTTTGCTTCGCCAGCGATGTCAATCTCAAGCCCCGCGCCAAATGCTGGCGTGGCGCTGAGGAGCAAAGCTGCCAGTGCACTACGCATCAGCCGCGACTTTCACCGAAATCATGCGGTCAGGCTCTGCTGGTGGCTCGCCACGCTGGATCGCATCCACATGGTCCATGCCCTCAATCACACGGCCGTACACAGTGTATTGACCGTTCAGAAAGTGGTTGTCGTTGAAGTTGATGAAGAACTGGCTGTTGGCAGAGTTCGGATTGGCAGACCGCGCCGCACCCAATGTGCCGCGGTCGTGGGGCAGTTTTGAAAACTCGGCAGGAAGGTCCGGCAAATCAGATCCGCCTGTGCCTGCGCGGCCCAAGTTGAAGTCTTTTTCCATGTTGCCGTTCGCCACGTCGCCTGTCTGCGCCATGAAGCCATCGATGACACGGTGGAACGCTACGTTGTCGTACTGGCCGCTGCGTGCGAGCTCTTTCATGCGGGCTGTGTGCTCTGGCGCTACATCTGGCAAAAGCTCGATTGTGACGGTGCCGCCTTTGAGTTCCATCAAAATTGTGTTCTCGGGATCATTGATCTCGGCCATTGGGTCTCTCCATTTTGTGTTTGTGCGGAACCTAGGTCGGATCAATCGGATTGCCAAGCAGGTAGCCCCCGCGTTAGAGGTCGCGAACACCAATTTAACGCAGGACGGGCAGAAATATGGGCTGGAAAACACTTGATGACATGGCGCTTT
The DNA here is from genome assembly GCF_047114695.1 of Nereida ignava. Taxonomy (GTDB): domain Bacteria; phylum Pseudomonadota; class Alphaproteobacteria; order Rhodobacterales; family Rhodobacteraceae; genus Nereida; species Nereida ignava. The sequence goes on along the minus strand of NZ_CP112885.1, from coordinate 217,318 downwards.
CGGGCAAACGGGTTCTGGTGCGCGTAGACATCAACGTGCCGATGGAAAACGGCCGTGTCACAGATGCCAGCCGCATCGAACGCATCGCCCCCACCATTGCCGATATTCGTGCTGCAGGGGGCTGTCCGATCTTGCTGGCCCACTTTGGCCGACCCAAAGGCAAAGTTGTTCCCGAGATGTCATTACAACAGCTGGTCCCTGCCCTCACCGACACGTTCGGCGCGCCCGTCACTTTTGTTGAGCGCCCGTCCCGCGAATTTATCGACGCCCAGCCAATGGATGCCATCGTCCTGGTCGAAAACACGCGCTTTTCGGCCATGGAAGAAGCAAATAACCCCGAAATGGCGACTTTCTTGGCCACTTTGGGCGATATTTTCTGCAATGATGCTTTCTCTGCCGCCCACCGTGCCCATGCCTCAACGACAGGTGTTGCAACGCTTTTGCCCTCATGCGCGGGTCGTCTGATGCAGCAAGAGCTCGGCGCGCTTGAAGCTGCCTTGGGTGCGCCCAAGCGCCCCGTGGTCGCTGTGGTTGGCGGTGCAAAAGTGTCGACAAAGTTGGACCTGCTCTCAAACCTGATTGAGAAAGTGGACCACCTTGTGATTGGCGGGGGCATGGCAAACACATTCCTCGCGGCCCAAGGGATCGATGTGGGTAAATCCCTGTGCGAACACGATTTGGCCGACACTGCCCGCGCGATCATGGACAAGGCCGCCTCCACAGGCTGTGAGATTGTGCTGCCAAGCGATGTTGTCGTAGCCCGTGAATTCAAAGCCGGCGCCGAAAACGACGTGGTCGCCGCCAATGCCTGCCCCGCTGACGCGATGATCCTTGATGCGGGGCCTGACGCGGTTGCACGCATTGAGGCTGTGCTGGCAAACGCGAAAACGCTGATCTGGAACGGCCCGTTGGGTGCATTCGAAATCGCGCCATTTGATGCGGCCACAAACGCTGCTGCACAGACCGCAGCACGGCTGACCCGTGAAGGCACGCTTACTTCCGTGGCGGGTGGCGGTGATACGGTTGCGGCCCTGAACCAAGCGGGTGCGGCGGATAATTTCACCTATATCTCAACCGCGGGCGGTGCGTTCTTGGAATGGATGGAAGGTAAAACCCTTCCCGGTGTTGCGGCTTTGATGGCGGAGTAAATGCACCTGCGTCACACGCCCGAATACCGACAACAGATCACGTAATTACAATGCGTTACGCACCGCGTTCATGTTAGCGCAACCCGTTAGCGCGACCATAATTGCGATGCGTAAACCGCTGCCTTAAGGGTGGGGTAACCGCGATATTTCGCGCCCCACAGCCTAAGGACGACCCAATGACCAACCCTGACATGACCGCCCAAATCCGCACCGGTGCCGGCTTCATTGCAGCACTGGATCAATCCGGCGGCTCCACCCCCAAAGCGCTGCGGCTCTACGGCGTTGAGGAAAACGCCTACGCCAACGACGACGAAATGTATGACCTGATCCACGACATGCGCGCCCGCATCATCCGCGCGCCTGCATTTCACGGCGACAAAGTCATTGGCGCGATCTTGTTTGAGATGACAATGGACCGCGACGTCGACGGCACACCCACTGCCGAGCACCTGTGGAACACCCACCGCGTTGTGCCGTTCCTTAAATGCGACAAAGGTCTTGAGGACGAAGCCGATGGCGTGCAACTGCTGCGCCCCATTCCCAACCTTGATGCACTGTGTCAACGCGCCGTAGCAAAAGGCGTGTTCGGCACCAAGATGCGGTCTGTCATCTCGGCCGCCTCCGCCAGCGGCATCAAAGCGGTCGTCGCACAACAATTCGCCATTGCGCGCCAGATCATGTCCCACGGCCTCGTGCCAATCATTGAACCAGAGGTCACGATCTCAATCGCGGACAAAGCCGAAGCGGAAGCGATGCTGCTGGACGCGATCAAAGCCGAACTTGATGTGTTGCCCGATGGCCAGGAGGTCATGCTGAAACTCACCCTGCCCGAAACCGCCAACCACTACCTACCGCTGGTTCAGCACAAGGCCGTCATGCGCGTTGTTGCCCTGTCAGGCGGCTATGCACGGACAGAAGCCAACACGCGCCTTTGCGCCAACACCGGTATCATCGCCTCATTCAGCCGCGCCCTTACGGAAGGTCTCAGCGCGGACCAAACCGACGCCGATTTTAACACAACGATTGGACAGACCATCGACAGCATTTTTGACGCCTCCTGCGCGGGCTAAGCTCCAAAAGCTGATAAATAAGCGAAAAGGTACGGTTTTTCGGCAATTTTCAGCCCAATTAACCATTTTAGGGATTCCCACAGCGAATCGCCTCCTGTAGTGTCATCCCAAGTGCTCCGAAAAGTGAGCGCACCTAACTGAGGCACAGCAGAACGATGAAATACAACACCCGCAAACGCCATTCTATCGGTGCGATTGTGTATTTCGTCGTGATGTGCGCTGTTGGCTTTTATTTCACATTTGCCGCCGTTCAGGGCGATTACGGTATTTTTAGCCGTGCCGAGATTGAGGCAGATGCCGCAACTCTTCAGGCTGAACTAGACACACTTTTGGCAGATGTGGCCGAGTTGCAAAACAAAACTCGTCGGTTGTCAGACACCTACCTAGACCTTGATCTGCTTGATGAGCAGGCCCGTGATGTTTTGGGATATGTGCGCAGCGACGAAATGGTCATCCGCTAAGCCGACCGAGCCGACCTCGCAAAAAACTACGTCGTCCATAGTGTAGTACGCGCTGATTTTCACTTCTTAACAGTGAATTCACGCGCATTTTTGATTGCTCCACTTTGCCCCTATTGATTTCCAAAACCCCCTAATGTAGAAATAGTTTAATGTTAAACTATATGCGTTTGCGCCCGTGACTTTGGGTGTAAGGAGGGAGCCTTATGGCCGCTAAGAAACCAGCCACACCGAATGTCTCAGCTGATGAGCTTCTTAACCATTACCGTGAAATGCTACTCATTCGCCGCTTTGAAGAAAAAGCAGGTCAGCTTTATGGCATGGGTCTGATTGGCGGTTTCTGCCACCTCTACATCGGCCAAGAAGCCGTTGTTGTGGGCTTGGAAGCGGCTGCAAAAGAAGGCGACAAGCGCATCACATCGTATCGTGACCACGGCCATATGCTGGCCTGTGGCATGGATCCAAAAGGTGTCATGGCTGAACTTACTGGTCGCGAAGGTGGTTACAGCCGCGGCAAAGGTGGTTCAATGCACATGTTCTCTAAGGAAAAGCATTTCTACGGCGGACACGGCATTGTTGCAGCGCAAGTTCCCCTTGGTGCAGGTCTTGCCTTCGCGGACAAATACAATGGCAATGACAACGTTACCTTCATCTACTTCGGCGACGGTGCAGCGAACCAAGGCCAAGTGTATGAAACCTACAACATGGCCGAGCTGTGGCAGCTTCCCGCAGTTTTCGTCATTGAAAACAACCAATACGCCATGGGTACTTCGACCCAACGCTCAACCAAATCACCCAGCTATTTCGCGCGCGGACAAGCCTACGGCATCGCTGGTGAAGAAGTTGACGGTATGGATGTTCTGGCTGTTAAAGCTGCTGGTGAGAAAGCCGTTGCACACTGCCGCGCAGGCAAAGGCCCCTACATTTTGGAAGTGAAAACATATCGTTACCGTGGTCACTCCATGTCTGATCCCGCAAAATACCGGACCCGCGAAGAGGTCCAAAAAATGCGCGACGAGCGCGATCCAATCGAACAAATTCGCGACATGCTGCTTACTGGTAAGCACGCCTCAGAAGATGAGTTGAAAGCAGTCGACAAAGAAATCAAAGCAATCGTCAACGAAGCGGCCGAGTTCTCAAAAGAGAGCCCAGAGCCCCATGTCGACGAACTTTGGACAGATATCTACGCAAGCGAGGACGTATAATTATGGCAACCGAAATTCTGATGCCCGCCCTCTCGCCCACCATGGAAGAAGGCACGCTGGCCAAATGGCTCGTCAAAGAAGGCGATACAGTTGCCTCCGGTGACATCTTGGCAGAGATCGAAACCGACAAAGCCACGATGGAATTTGAAGCTGTCGACGAAGGTGTGATTGGTAAAATCCTCATTTCTGAGGGCTCTGAAGGTGTCAAAGTGAACACAGCAATTGCCGTATTACTGGAAGAAGGTGAAGACGCGTCCGCCGCTGACACGGCTAGCGCCGCAGCGGCACCGGCTGCCGAAGCGACAGCTGCGCCTGAAGCCAGCAGTGTCCCAGCAACTGCCGCCGCACCAGCGGCCCCTGCTCCGGACACATCGCCAGATTGGCCCGAAGGCACGCCAATGAAACAGCAAACCGTCCGCGAAGCACTACGTGATGCGATGGCCGAAGAAATGCGCGGCAACGAAAGCGTCTTTTTGATGGGCGAAGAAGTCGCCGAGTACCAAGGTGCTTATAAAATCAGCCAAGGTCTGTTGGATGAGTTCGGCGCAAAACGCGTCATCGACACGCCCATCACCGAGCACGGTTTTGCAGGCATCGCCACAGGGTCCGCAATGGCTGGCCTGCGCCCGATCGTTGAGTTCATGACATTTAACTTCGCCATGCAAGCCATTGATCATCTTATTAATTCCGCGGCAAAGACACTTTATATGTCAGGCGGTCAAATGGGCGCCCCGATGGTTTTCCGCGGACCAAACGGTGCTGCGGCACGGGTTGGCGCACAGCACTCACAAGACTACGCCGCATGGTATATGCAGGTGCCTGGTCTCAAAGTTGCGATGCCCTACTCCGCATCCGACGCCAAAGGTTTGCTGAAATCAGCAATCCGTGACCCGAACCCCGTGATATTCCTTGAGAACGAAATTCTCTACGGCCGGTCCTTCGATGTGCCAGACATGGACGACTACACCGTGCCGTTCGGTAAGGCACGAATTTGGCGCGAAGGCACCGATGTGACGATCGTCTCATTTGGTATCGGCATGACATATGCTCTTGAGGCCGCAGACAAGCTGGCCGAAGAAGGTATCTCTGCGGAAGTTATCGATCTGCGGACTTTGCGTCCGATGGATATGGACAGCATCTTGGCGTCCGTGCGTAAGACAAACCGCTGCGTCACCGTCGAAGAAGGTTGGCCCCAAGGCAGCGTTGGTAGCTACATCGGCAGCCAGATCATGCAGCACGCGTTCGATTATCTCGACGCGCCAGTGATCAGCTGCACAGGTAAAGACGTACCGATGCCATATGCCGCAAACCTCGAAAAACTTGCCCTTGTCACAACAGACGAGGTCATCGCCGCCGTTAAACAAGTCACCTACCGTTAAGGAGCCGCAGATATGGCAACTGAAATTCTAATGCCCGCGCTCTCTCCGACGATGGAGGAAGGCACACTTGCAAAATGGCTTGTCAAAGAAGGTGACACTGTTGCCTCCGGTGACTTGCTGGCCGAAATCGAAACTGACAAAGCGACCATGGAGTTTGAAGCCGTGGACGAAGGCGTCATCGGCAAACTCTTGGTCGCCGAAGGCTCCGAAGGTGTCAAAGTGAATACAGCGATTGCGGTTCTACTAGAAGAAGGCGAAGACGCTGACAGCGCTGTTGCGACACCTGCTGCCGCATCAAGCGAAGCCGCAGCCATAAAGACAGAGGCCTCACCGTCAGCGCCACAACAAACGTCGCCCGCCCCCGCGGCACCACAGACAGCCAAAGGCGAACGCGTGTTTGCAACGCCCCTCGCGCGGCGCATTGCAGCCGATAAAGGTATCGATCTGTCATCCATGACCGGATCAGGACCCCACGGCCGTATCATCAAAGCAGATGTTGAAAACGCCACTGCGGCACCAAAAACTGCCTCTGCGCCAGCGTCAATTGCAAGCAGCCAATCCGCTACAATTGCACAAGGCCCGAGCACCGATCAGGTCATCGCGATGTATGAAGGCCGCGCTTTTGAGGAAGTCAAATTGGACGGCATGCGCAAAACAATTGCCGCCCGTCTGACCGAGGCGAAGCAGTCTGTGCCGCACTTCTACCTGCGCCGCGACATTGAGCTTGATGCGCTTTTGAAGTTCCGCGCTGAGATCAACGCAACGCTAGAACCTCGGGGCATCAAACTGTCCGTAAACGACTTCATCATCAAAGCCTGTGCACTTGCACTGCAACAGGTACCTGAAGCAAACGCAGTTTGGGCCGGTGACAGAACACTCAAAATGGAACGTTCGGACGTTGCTGTTGCAGTGGCAATTGAGGGCGGGCTTTTCACCCCTGTGCTACAAGACGCCGATCAAAAGTCACTTTCTGCGCTTTCCACGCAGATGAAAGACATGGCCTCCCGTGCGCGTGACCGCAAGTTGGCGCCTCACGAGTATCAAGGCGGTAGCTTTGCAATTTCCAACTTGGGTATGTTCGGCATCGACAACTTCGACGCCATCATCAACCCACCGCACTCCGCCATTTTGGCGGTGGGTGCAGGTGCAAAGAAACCTGTCGTTGGCGCAGACGGCGAGCTGAAAGTCGCCACCGTTATGTCCACCACAATGTCAGTTGACCACCGTGTCATTGACGGGGCTCTTGGTGCGAACTTGTTGAACGCGATCAAGCACAACCTCGAAAATCCCGTCGGGATGCTTGCGTAACGCTTCATCACTTAACTAACTGGTACCAAACAAAAAGGCCGCTAGGGGATATCCCTTAGCGGCCTTTATAAATTTTGAAGTATAGCTCTACTCAATCATTGAGCCACTCAGCAATTGATCCATGCTAATTGATGGCTGAGAGCACCCCGCCTCACCAACTATTTTCGCCGGTACACCAGCGACTGTTTTCATCGGTGGCACATCTTCAAGCACAACAGATCCAGCGGCAATCCGGCAGCATTGCCCGATTGAGATGTTTCCAAGCACATGCGCGCCCGCCCCGATCAACACACCGTCGCCAATTTTTGGGTGACGGTCATCATCTTCTTTACCGGTGCCGCCAAGGGTTACTGAGTGCAACATTGACACATTATCGCCCACCACTGCGGTCTCACCGATCACGATAGAGTGGGCATGGTCAATCATGATCCCCTGACCAATCGTGGCCCCAGGGTGAATATCAATTCCGAACATTTCCGAGGTCCGCATCTGAATGAAATACGCAAGATCGGCGCGCCCTTCGCGCCACAACGCATTAGCAATACGGTGCGCCTGAACTGCTTGAAATCCTTTGAAATAAAGCAGCGGTTGCATCAGACGGTGACACGCCGGATCACGATCATAGACCGCGGCCAAGTCAGCCCGCGCCGCCAAACCCAACGCCGGATTACGGGCGTAGGCAGCGTCAGCGATCTCTGCAATCAACTGCTCTGACATCTCGCCGGACGATAATTTCAACGCCAAACGATAGGACAAAGCCCGCTCGAAAGTCGCATGATGCAACAAAGAGCTGTGCACCAATCCGCCCAAAAGCGGCTCATCAACAATCGCTTGATGCGCTTCTTCTTGCACCTGCTCCCAAATCGGGTCGATGCTGCGGTTTGTAGTGCGAACATTTGCCATCGGTGGTCTCCTTCACGCCTGTCCCTAACCTAGCACATATGCAGCGCCAACCAAAAAAGTATACGTAATGACAGTCAAAATACCCGCTTAAGACACGGCAATCTGTGCAAATGGTCCCGGTCCATAACGATCCGAAAGCTGTGCTACTTCAAAGATTAGATTACCACTGATACTTAACGGCTCATTAAGCACAGCGGTGACGCTCATCACCGTTTGTTCAAGTTTCACGCCAGTTTCATCGCGCAACCTTATCAAGTATTGCTCGCTCATTTCACCGACGGGCACATCAAATCCATCCCAATGATCTCCGTCAATCCGTGTCCGCCTCATCCACTGCGCAGCGATGAGGCTATCGCCTCGCTGCACCTGCAAATGGCAAGGCCTATACGGACGAAGACTTGCCCCCGCGACTGCAAAACTATGCTCACGGTAAGCGGCATCATTTGCTGCACGGCCCGATGGTCCCACGCGATAGGTCTGCTCTACTCCGCGCTGATTTACGGGTAGTTCAAGCTGGCTGACAGCACTATCAAGTAAGACGACTTTGCTCCCAACAGGCCACGTATCAGGAACAAATGCATCTGTCCCCTGCTGCCCGCGCACTAGCCCCGAGAGACGATACATCTTGGGACCAATTAGAACCGCATTTTGCGCCTGAAAAAGTTCCCACACGGCCACATCGCCGCTACCAATTGCAAAGACATTTTGACCGGACAGAAGGCTGTCTAGATTGACAGATGACAGCGCGCCGTGTGTGAGCTCAACATCAACAAAAGCCGTCCTGTCGATTACCCCAAATGGGCCGGTATTCAACGCGGTTACGGTTGTGCCAGATGTCGCCTGTTCGGTGATCTCTAATTGCGGTTCAAAAGCCTCATCGGCAACCTCAATAAATACATCAGCCGGTCCCGTCCAAGGTGACGCATTTACTGCAATGAACGGGCTGGTATTTGGCGTTTGCGTACGGATAATGGGCAGGTCAAGAAACTGCGCGGCAACCGGCTTCGGCACGACAAACGGACGAAGGGCAATTGGCACTGTTGCAGGGTCTGCACGGGCATAAACATCCGCATCAATTCGCGTCCCTTCCATCATCAGATGCGTAGATCTTGAAACATTATCAATACGGTAGAGCGTTTTTATCTCACCATCATCCGTTTGAACCACATCTCCTGCACCTAAATGTGCCATTGACGGGGGGACAGAAAAACTAATGCTATCTTGGCTCGCATGCGCCTCTGAGAGCCAGCGGTCAGCCATGCCTTGCGCCTCGCCCGCGGTCAAAGCCAACGACATTTCTGTGCTTGAAACAACATTCCTGCCCGCATCTGGCAAGGTCGATTGCGCCGTTCCAGTTTCATAATCCGCATCCGCTTCAACGTAGCTAAATCGGACATCACTGATCAGGTCAGCACCGCTACCGCGCAGCTTCGAAAGACCACCATTATTCTGATCTGATACCACCAGTTCATCCAACACAATCGCATCATTTGGATGACCGTCTCGCATTTGAAAAACCAGCGTTCCAGCGCGATCAATCACATCCAAACCGTAGGCCGTAATCAACGGTTGTAACGCCGCGCGCCCTGTCTCAGATCCGCTATCTAGGTAGCCTCTGACGTACCCAAAAAGACCCGAGGTATCTACCTGTGTTATGCCAGCATTATTCGCAATTTCACGCACAACAGAGGACAGAGATCGCGCCGAACTACGCCCGTTCAACCAATGCCCTCTGTCATAGTTTGCCGCATCACTCCAAAGCTCGGCGTTGCCAGGAAAAAACGGAAACGGCCGCGCATCCCAAGCCCACACATGCGCCTTAGACATATCAACCATTGCCCCATCATATAGATCAGAGTGAGGGTTGCGCTCCGGGTCATTCCAATATGACAAATGGGCCCGCAGATACTGCATTTGCATCAGCTCATCACGCTGCCCGTTCGAGTAATGAGGCACTGCACTTTCAGATGATTTGGGATCAAGAAACCGGTTCGGCTGATTGGCCCCTTTATCGATTGCCGCACATCCAATCTCGGTGAAATAGAACGGCTTTGAGCGCGGCTGCCATGCAGTTGCCACCTCTGATCGCACCCCGCCGATACGTTCAAAATGAGAGTTCTCCCAGAACCCACGAATGTCTTTATAGCGGTACACCCACGGCTCATCATAAGCGCCGTCAGTAATCGGCGTTCTGATTTGCGCGTCTCGTGCTTCTGGGCTTTTGTAGTACCAGTCAAAGCCCTCGCCGCCCTCAATATTGGATTGCAAATACCCCAAGTGGTAAATGCTGCCCCACGACGCATCCGCATGGTCCGGCCCATCCCGCCAATCAGCGGACGGGAAATAATTATCAATCCCAATGAAATCTACATCGCCATCAGCCCAAAGCGGATCAAGATGAAACAACCGGTCGCCAGAGCCATCATCAGGCTGATATCCCCAATATTCCGACCAATCAGCAGCATAGCTGATCTTGGTATTAGATCCCAAAATGGTCCTAACGTCACGAACCAACCGAATGAGCGCACCAACTGCCGGAAAGCCCGCATCTGGCAAACTACGCGTCAATTCCCGCATCTCCGAACCTACGCAGAACGCATCAACGCCACCGGCAGCTTTGCACAGGTGAGCATAGTGCAGAATGAACCGGCGATAGCTACGTTCAAGCGGGCCTGTGTAGTGAACACCGTTCGCAGTTGGGGAAAAATCGCTCAGCGTACAGGTGCCGAAAAAGTCAGATACGGCTTGTTCCGAGCTGGCAGATATCCTTCCGCGCCACGGCAATTCGGGCTGGCCAATTTCTCCATCGCCATGAGGCAGCGTATTGCCATATAGCTGCTCCATTAAGATAAATGGATAGAAAACAGTATGTTGCCCTTGCGCGCGCAAATACTGCAAAGCCTCAATCACAGATGCATCGGACGGTGTGCCACCATAAACCGCACGATTTTCTAACACTGGAACTGATCCTGCAGCCACACGATCCAAGCCACTGACGTTCCACGGAATGCCTTCTGCGTCCGCTCCGTTCGGCTCCGCACGTGGTGAGATTTCGCATTCACCTGCGCGCAAATCATTGCCAAACCACGAAACAACCAACAGGCTCGATGCGCATTTTGGCAATTCCTGCGCAAGCCCATCAACCGAGGTAACAAAGTCGCTTTTGCCAGAGGGCGTATTTTCATTCACCGCAACCGTCGCGCCATCACGCGTCACATATGCAGGCGTCGTGGCCAGCGCATATTCACCGGTTCCCGGCATCATGGCGACGCCCCGAACTAACTCTGGAACATCCGCGATGGTGGCGTCTCCCTGACCCGACCGAAACACTTCAAATGAGAAATTCGGAACTCGGTTTCCATACTGCTCAAGCGCAAGATCCTCGAACACAACATACGCCGTGCCGCGATACGCAGGCACATTCCCCGCGCCTTCGATCGTCTCCAACGTCGGGTCAGCCAGTTGATCCGGCGAGCCATCATAAACACGGTAGTTGAGTTGGGTTAAATTAACTTCCGTGCCGTCCGCCCAGATACGCCCAATCCCATTGATTGTGCCCTCACAAAGAGCCACAGCGATACTAACTGAATAGCTATACGCCGTTGTGCGTTGTGTCGGCATGCCCTTGCCAGTTCGCGAAGTTGTCTGCGTCGTTTCTTGAAACTGAGAAGCCCAGATGACTTGCCCCGCCACGCGCATCCGCCCATATACGCGCGCAACCGGGGTACCCTCACTAGTGCCCATTAACCGCAATCGGTCCATGCGTCCCGTCTCCACAGGCGCACTACCCGCGCCTGACAGGCGGCTATCAATCGCGCGCCCAATCGTGGCACCGGCAAAACGCCCTGCGACTGCCGATGAGACACCCAAAACGGTCCCGCCCAACATATTGCCCGCCGCGAATCCAGCGGCTGAAAGTACTAGGGTTGCCATCATAACTCTCCAAAAACGGGAACATCAAACCGCGCAACAACGCGCCGTTTCCACGGTGTACTGAGCGGACTCTCGACGACGCCATGATGTTGATACGAATGAATAAATGTGGAGTTCTCTCCCCACGCAGATAAAATACCAACGTGTTTCGCAGCTGCGTTTGAGTGCATTCTGAACAGTAAAACAACGCCAGTTTCAGACGGCGCTAAATGCCGCAACAATGCACTCCACAGCACTTCGTCACCGCTTACCTCAGACCACGTAGACGCATAAGCTGGCGGCACCTCTGGCGAATACCCAAAGACGTCGCGCCACACACCGCGCAATAGCCCCAGACAATCACAACCTGCGTTCATTTCGCTTGCTTGATGAACGTAGGGCGTTCCAATCCAACGCCGTGCCTGAGCTACAAATAACGCAGCACTCATCGTCTGCTTCCACCGCTCAAAGTGCTACGACTTGTTGGGGCAGTGACCATCCAGTCGTCCCCAGGCACATCAGGGAAGCCCTGAAAATTAGCATCGTTCCGATACTTAATGCGGCATGTATCAAACCGCTTGTCACACCCTGCATATAGCTTAACACTGTCGCCAATACTTAGGCGACGGCGCGCAGCACTCCAGATCTGGAGATCCCGATCGTCTGTGCCCTCAACTTGTTTGTCAGATTTGATCTTGACCTGAGCACCCGCTGCTTCACCGCTCAACACATGAAGGGCACCCCGCTCAAACCAGCGTTTTTCAAACGTCCCATCAATAGAAACCGAAAACGATGTCTCTCCCGAGATGCTCGAAATTACGCCCTCAGCGTTGTAGCCCAAATGTTCAAGATCGACCCCACATTCAAGGGCGCCCAACTTTGCCAAGCACCCTTTTTGGTATACGCGTCCACGCGGCTGGTTCAGCTGTTCAGCCAACCCGCGCAACTCAGCACGGAAAGTACCCTCGCTGCGCTCAATTTCACCGATTGTGCCCGAAAAAACGAGCTGGCGCTGGCGTGCATCTGCCCAGTTCAACCACCAAGCTCGCACCTCAGCATCATCATAGAGCCCAAACTTAATATCACGTTCCGATATCGCAGCACTGCTCAACGCACCAACCGCTTCCGAGTTATCCACCGCCATACCAGTTGAGCTTTCAACCGCCCGAGCCGTCATTCCAGTATCAGCACGAAACTTAATACCGTCGAACTCCAGATCACCGTCATGATCCGTAAACCCAAGTTGCACGCCGTCTTTACGGGTCACGGCCCACGCCCTGCATGTTGTTGTGCAACCACTCTTCAGATGCTCATGAAAATCACTGTCGATGCTCATACACGAACCTCCACAACAGGAATGTCTGGAATATCGCCAGCCTGGAACGTCGACAGCGACGTCATGATCTGATCACTGTCAAATCGTGCGGGAACATCAAATTCAAAACCCGCAGAAATCTGAACGCCAACTTCGGGCGCTACAACAAATGAAATCACGCCGTTTGTATAGTCAGCAGCAAAATCAACACCTTCAACTTGCTCAACTTGATCAAGCGCAACCATCAAACTGCCATCAACTGGCTTTTGAATTGGACGCGCATATTGGTGCTCGCCCGACTTATACACTTTAACCAATTGAAAGCGCTTTTCGACACCATCACCAACTGCAATATCTTGATCCACGGCAGACACTTCGGCCTGAACACTACATGACTTGTAATCAGCCCAATCCTTCCAACGAAATGCAAATAATTGGCCGCAACGCGCCTCAAAAAATGCTACAACAGCCTCAACATCGGTGAATGCGCGCAAACCAAGCCCTGCATCATACCTTCGCTTTGAGTGGGCCCAAGGCGTGTTGCGCTCTTCAAATCCGTTTGAGAGCGTAACAACATCTGTCCGCCTCTCTGGTCCACCAATGGCACCAAAACTTAACCCAACCGGAAACTGCACTTCGTGAAAACTCATACCAAACTCCTAACCAACAAAGCGCATTATCGGGTGCGCTGACCTTTTGCCAAAGCACGCCCCAACTGCGCAGAAACCTGTGCTTGCGCGCGCTGAAATCCTGCTACGTCAGGGGTGCTAATATTCATCACAACACGAACCGGAGCGTTCGCCCCAACACCTTGCATACGCACACCGAGTGCGCCATCCGGGCCACGGGTTAATGGCATAATCGCCTCAGGTCCCGCTTCGCCCATCAAGCCTGTCCCACCCCGCATCCCAAATTGCGTTGGGCTCGTCACGACCCCGCTTTTGGCAAAAGCTTGCACACGTCCCGACACTCCAGAACCGGCACCTTGCGTGCCAAAATTAGTACCGAGAGCACCCGTAATTGCGCCCTCAAACAGCTGCCCAAAGTGGCTGGTAACAGGCTTTACGGCCGCCGAATAAGCCGCAGAAACTAAAGATTCTCCAACTTTTTGCATCACATCAGATAGCCTCAACCCGTCTGATACAGCACCATCAATTGCCCGCCTCAACCCGTTGCTCATCCCCTTTGACAGAACACCTGCATTGACACTTGATGTAGCCAGACTTTGCTGCATCTTGGTCAATTCACCACTGAATGCCGCCGCTAGATTACTCGTCTGGTCCAGGCTTTGCCCCAGTGCGGATACGTCATCTTCAAACTCATCAATGTTCATCTTTTATCCTCCCAGATCTGCATCAGGAAACTCGCGCGTAAGTGCTGAAAACCGATCGAACGTCAGAGGCGCCGCCGCCAAATCAAGGCCAAGTAACAAGCTCAGTTCAAACGGCGTTAAGTCCCAAAACATCTCAGGTGACAGCCCCAAGTCGGAAAGACCAACACGCTGCAGCGCCCGCCATTCAAACGTCATCGCCAAAGGCCCTCACCAACAATTGGGCGGCAGCGCGGGCAGCACCAAGTGGCCCGCCGTTAACGTCTGCATGCAGTAAGTCCGCAGCCGTTCCATCCCAATTTCCTGATGACAAACCTGCCTCGATAAGGGCCAGAACATCTGATGATCGGATCGAGTTTCCCTCAAACCTTTCAATCAGTTTTGTCAAAGAGCTAGCGCCGAGTTTTGTTTCAAGGCTTGCAAGCGCGCCCAATGATAGTCGCGCAACATACGGCTTACCGTTGATCGTAATTTCAACTTCACCTCTGTGGGGATTAACCATCATCAAATCGCCGTGAAGCTTAGCGCGCCTGCAGAAGCCAGAGCGAGTTCGTAGCTGGCCTCACCTTCGTAGCTTCCCGAGTATTCAAGCGACGTGACCTGAAATGCACCCTCAATGACACCAAAATCCGGCACAACCACCTGACACCGCGGCGTCGCACCATCAAAGAAAACTTGGCGTGCACGCTCATCAGTTGCTGCGTCCTTGAACACCCCGCTACCAGACACCTGCGCCTGCCGGACACCCGCACCAGCCAGCAGTTCACGCCACCCGCCTGAACTTTCTAGACTGGTCACATCAACCGTTTCAGCATTAAAGCTAATCCGCGTTGCCCGAAGTCCCGCGGTGGTCTCAAAAACACCGTTTCCCGTCATATCCATTTTGATCAAAAGATCGCGGCCATTTTGTGCAGTCATCATCGTTCTCCATCAAATTTCAGTGGGGGCAATCGCCTCAAGGCGCGCCAGAATTTTCAAATCAATACGCCGCGTGCCACCTTTGTCAGCGCGGCGTGCGCTGGCGCTTTCGAACCGCAGATCAGTGACACGCCCCACGGGTGTGCCCTCCTCATGCAATTCACGGTTTGCCCCTTCGACGCGGCGGACGACATCGGCGGCAATTTTCTTGGCTTCGGAAAAACCAGCCTCGGCGCAAATGACAGACACGATACATCGGTGAAGCGTACGGCGCGCAGACACGTCAGACACGTCGCGCACGTTTTCGGGGCCAAGCAGAACGTAGACTTCGGGCACGACACCGCTTGGCGGCAAATCAAATACCTGCACACCAAGAGAGCCTTGCGCATCATCTATTAACGCCGCGAAGAATAGCCTTTGGAGTGCCGCCGATAACCCGTAACTCATGACGCCACCTGCCGGGATACACGGCACGCAAGATACCGCGCGTTAATGTCCCACTCTGAAACTCCGGTGACGTCGTAGACCCCGGTCGCATCAACCAGACGGTTCCCTGCCGTGGGCCGCGCGTCATCGCCCACGGGGGCCGCGCGTACGATGATCTCGCGGCGTTCTTGGGTAAGCACACCTGCCTGCCCTGTTTGTGTCACAGGGGTTGCTGCACGGACATCACCCCAAAGCTGCCCCAACACACGCCACTGGGTCCGGTACCCACCCGCGCCGTCACTGATGCGATCAGCCGTTTCAAGAGAAAACGAGCGGTTCAAACGCGGCGCCTTCATGCGGTGGCCCCCAATGAAATCCGCATCTCACGGTAACGCTGGATCAGCGCGGTCACTCCAAAAGGCATGCAACCATTCGAAAGCCCAGTTTGCTCACGGTGCTCATAGTAATGCGTGGCAAGTAACATCACAGCCTGGCTTAGATCAGCAGGAAGGTCCGACCATACGTCTGCAAGACCCGCCTGAAACCGGACCGTTAACTCATCACCACCGGCCCCAATCACGTCGCCATCGAGCGTCACAAAGCTATGGTGCGCACCGTGATCAACATTCGCGGCACTGACAATTTTATTGCCAGCGAACCAGACAGAAACATCCCCAACAATTGGAGAAATTGTCAACTTTAGCGTATGGATTTGGTGCCATGCAGTTACAGGTGCCTCAAAACCGCGCACCAACAACGCCTTACCTATCCGCGCCTCAATTGCAGAAATAGCGGCGCGCAAAAATGCCTTTAAAACAGGTTCTTGCGTATCATCCGTCGAAAACCCACTGCCAAGGCGAAGGTGGGCTTTAAACCCATCAACCGGCAACAGGTCATCGGGGAAATTAGTATCAATGATGCGTGTCATAGGACCCTCATGAAATTCAGTAAATGTCCGAGCAATCAGCGCAAAATAAGGGCGCGCGCCGCCTCGCATTGCTCGGACGGAGGGGAGCAGCTAGACAACACGAAGGTGGTCTTAGGCGCGCGCCCCGCGCAGAACTGTGCAATCGCGATGACCGCACAGCTCCTGTTCACAGCACCGCTTTACTGGGCTGCGAATTTCAACAATTTGATGGCTGCAAAATCAGTCACATCACCGCCCACCCGCTTGGTCGCGTAAAACAACACGTTGGGCTTGGCGCTAAACGGGTCACGCATCACGCGCAGATCAGGACGCTCGGCGATTGTGTAGCCACGGGCAAAATCACCAAAGGCGATCGGCGTCGCATTCACCTCAACGTCCGGCATATCTTCGGCGATCAACACAGGGTAGCCAAGCAGACGCGCAGGATCACTTGAGGCCATTCCATCGTTCCACAAAAAGCGCCCGTCACTGTCGCGCAGCTTGCGAATTTCACCAGCCGTTTTGCTGTTCATCACGAACGTACCATTGGCGCGGTAATCGGCCTCAAGCGCGTAGACCAGTTCAATCAACTTATCCGGATCACCCAGCCCACCCGCTTCGCCGGTGATGATATGACCAATCTTGCCCCATTCGTAACTGTCGTTTTCAACAGTCGTGTGGCTTAGGAAACCCATGGGTTTTTCCACGCCGTCACCATTCACAAAGGCTTCTGCTTCTGAACGCGCGAAGGTCGTTGAGATTTTACCAGCCAGCCAGTTTTCAATGTCAAAAGCACTATCATCCAACAAACGCTGGCTCGCTTTTGGCAATGCTGACAACTCGTGCAAGGCGATTGAAATACGGTCAATCGTGGGGGTGTTACTCTCGCTGGTGCCGGCCGTTTCATTGGCCCAACCCGCACCCAGATCACCATGATCGACAAGTACATCATAACTGGTCGCATCAACGTTCACGATCTCAGCAATCGCACGGATTGAGGCAGCGTTAGCAAGTGATGACTTGATCGTGTCAGAAGTCACGGGATCAACCAAATATCCACCATCGCCAGCAATGGCACTGGACATAGATTTTCCCTCAAACGCCAACCCGCGCAGAGCATCTTCCTCACCCAAACGCACATAAGCATCAAAGGCCTTCAGGTGCGGCGCTTCAAGCGGGACCGCACTCAATGGGGGGCGGTTTGGCGTTGTCATCTTTTGGTTCAACATGGCAATCGTACTTTCTTGCTGGTTAAGTTGGTTTGTTAGATCAGCCTTGAAACCCTTCAAATCACTGACAAAATCGGTGATCGCAGTTTCAAATTGCGTGGCTTTTTGGGAAAGGATCGGCTGGGCGGAAGACATAGCTTTCCCGCCCCGATCCAATGCATCGGGTTTCGTCATAATCAGTCCTTTTCAAAGCAAAATAATCAGAGAGTGCCGCGCGGTATCACGTGGCCAATTGCTGCTGCGCCCGCCTGAGCGCCTCTGCATATGCGCATGATCCAAGGGGTGGCAGATCGTCGGATTTGGCCGTCACACGCGCCTCAGGCAGCATCGGAAACGTCACAAGCGACACCTCCCACAGCTCCAGATCGGACAACATGCGCTGACCCTTGGCGTTCTTGCTGGCTGTCACCGTGCGGTACCCGATCGACAGCCCATCAATCGCCCCCGCCCCAAGAAGGGCCGCCGCTTCACGGGCCTTGGCCACATCGGTCAGTAACCGTCCGCTTACAAACAACCCATGGGCATCCTCATGTACTGTGTCCCACACGCCGATGGGCTGCGTAGCATCATGTTGCCACAGCATTTTCACGCCACCACCATTTGCCTTCAGCGCATTTAAAGCGCGGGCATAAGCGCCGGCCATTACGACATCACCGCCCTTATCCTCGATCCCGAAAACCGAAGCATATCCCGCAACAATGACGCTATCGTCACTCCCTACATTCACCTGCAGGCTGCGCGCGCTGTCTTTGCGTTCCAATGTCATCATGTCCGTTTTCCTCATGCCAAATTAGGCGTCACAGTAAGCACCGATTGAAACGCTTGGGCCAAGATCACACCGACCACACCAAACACAATCAACCACAACCGGCGCTCAAGGCGTTCCATCGCGCTGTCCAAATCATCCAACCGCTTGCTCAGCATCTCAAACTGCAGCGCAGACATCCGCTCGTGCAGATTGATCCGTTGGGCAGGCAAGCAATCAAGCTCACTCACCCCAAAAGGGTCTTTGGCAAACTCATTCATCACGGGCCTCCAATTCTGCAGGCAAACCCAGCAAACGCCGCTTTTCAGCGTCACTTAGAAAATCCGCCGAACCGATGCGCGCCCATTGCTGATCGCGCTCGCCGGATAACGCAGCTACCTGATCAACGTCGGGTTTCAGCGTGACAGTGTGTGCCATCACTTGCCCCAACCAATCCGCCAATGCGGCTGTCACCCGCGTGGCCATTGGCAAAACCGTCAAGCGGTAGAACGCACGATTGGCCTCGGCGTAATTTGCATACGTCGCATCACCAGGAATACCCAACATCATCGGGGGCACACCGAACGCTGTCGCAATCTCGCGCGCAGCGGCTTCTTTGGTTTTCTGAAATTCCATATCGGACGGGCTAAACCCCATCGGCTTCCAATCCAGCCCCCCCTCAAGCAACATTGGTCGCCCCGCATTTCGCGCCCCTTGGTGATGCGTTTCCATCTCATCAACAAGACGGTCGTACTGATCCGTGGTCATCGTTCCAGACCCGTCAGCGCTTGAATACACAATCGCCCCGCTCGGACGCGCCGCGTTATCCAAAAGGCCCTTTGACCAGCGCGACGCGGCATTATGCACATCAAGTGCAGTCGCCGCGGCCTGCATCGGGCTTAACCCGTAATGATCATCGGACGGGTGGAACGATTTGATATGGCAAATCGGACCGGGCGCGCCCACATCAAAGCGGTGAACAGACCCGCCCACCGTGTAATCATACGCCACAGGCCACCCATCAGCACCGGGCACCACCCGCACCCGATCCGAACGCAGCACGTGCAATTGCTCTGCCTCGCCGCTCACCTCAACGTAGGCATTGCCCGTCAGCAGCAGCTGGCAATAAATTGCCTCCAACAACTCCGCCTGACCTTGGCCCGAATTGGGGCGCGCCAACAAAGCCAGCAATGGATGGGTATCAAAACGCTGTGACACATCTTGCAGCACCAACGGCAGAGCCGCAGCTGCCTCCGCAATCAATTTTACCGCCCGAAACCCGACAGGATTGCCCGCAAATCCGGTCCGCGTCAGCGAACCCGCATCGCGCGAAGTCCAAGCCACACCGCCACCAGACATCACCGCCGGCCTAAATGACCGCGCTTTTTGCGGGCCTTGCGGTGCACTCTTTCGAAACATATCAAAAACCATTCACTCAACTCCATGACCTCGCCCGTCCAAAAACAGCCGGTCAATACTGCCCAAAACCGCGGGCTCTTAATTTACAACAGGACCTACAAACTCACGTCACAACGTGCGCAGCCGCGGATGGCGGTACTTTGCAGCAGGCTCAATCATCACTTCGTTCAGCGCCCACACCAAAGCATCTACTCGGTCCGGCGATCCCTTGCCCTCAAAACCGCGCGTCGTCATTTGGCACATCTGTTCCTCAAGCACCTCAAGGTGGCGCACATGCCGCACACGGCCCTGCTCATAAAGCATCGCAACAGGCTCCGCCCGCGCCGCCTTGCCCCGTGACGCACGCACCCCGGCATAGGGCGCGAGCGGGTCAATCTGGCGGATCATTTGCTCTACCATGTCACCGCCTTGGTTCACTTCGGCCACGATCTTATCGGCCCCAAACTGGCGCATCGCATCCACCGCACGCGTTGCCCACGCCAGCGGAGAGGCCGCCGTCACTGTCTTGTCTGCCAACACATATGCCGTCCAATCTTGGGGTGGGCCTTGCAAATTGGCCCCAACCACAACGATCCCACACTCATCTGACCCCGCATGCCCCGTGACAGGCGGATCAACCGCCACCACCACACGGTCAAACCGGTGCACATCCCCAAGATCAACGCGCGTCACCTCAAGCATCGCCAACGACCAAAGCGCATCCTCGGCATCATCAAGCAACACACCGTCCAACTCCTGACGACCCAAACGTGTACCCGCATATCGGCGGCGCACCTCGCTTAAA
Source organism: Nereida ignava (assembly GCF_047114695.1). Classification (GTDB taxonomy): domain Bacteria; phylum Pseudomonadota; class Alphaproteobacteria; order Rhodobacterales; family Rhodobacteraceae; genus Nereida; species Nereida ignava. The sequence continues at coordinate 196,862 of NZ_CP112885.1, read as the reverse complement.
AACCCTTGCGCCAAGAACCCAGCATTGGCCTCTGTTGGCGCATGGGTGGTTACCGTGCTGTCCACATCCAAAATATCCTTCAACACACCAACATTGCGCGGCGTTGTTGTGACAACCTGCTGCGGACACTCCCCAAGACGCAGTGCAAACTGCAGCATATCCCAACTTTCACGGGCTTTCTTCCACTTGGCCAACTCGTCTACCCAAGCACCGTCAAATTGTGGACCGCGCAGGCTTTCGGGCTCAGAGGCAGAAAAACACTGTGCCTCGGCCCCATTTGGCCAAACCAGTTTGCGTTTTGAGGCCAACCATTCTGGCTTACGATCTGGCGGAGAACACGCCAGAATTCCGCTGTCACCAAACACCATCACATCGCGCACTTGGTCATAGGTTTCCCCGATCAACGCCAAACGCTTGGCCTTGCCCGAATGAAGCGGCAAACTGCCCTCCACCTGACTGCGCACCCATTCAGCACCGGCGCGGGTTTTGCCCGCACCCCGCCCGCCCATGATCACCCACGTCCGCCAATCAGCCCCTTTGGGCGTATAGGCAGGCGGTAATTGGTGATCATGGGCCCACATCTCGAAAATATACGGCAAAGCCCGCAAATCGTCTTCGGTCAACGTGTCAAGGAACGCGCCTTGCACGGCAACATCGGCGGAGCTTAGCCAAACGGCCAGCGATCTCAGATCGTCGGGCATCGAAATCGATATCGTGTTCGGTGATGCGGTCGCGTCGCTTAAGCTCATCATCTCGCAATCGTCCTCGTTCTGCGATCACGGCATCCCGGGCCTTCATGAGGCCACTCAAATGGGTGGACAGACCCTTGGCCCCATCCATCTCGCCGCTCTCAATTTTCCGTAATGCCGCCTCGATAAATCGCTCATAGCGGCTCATTTGATCCAACGCTGCAGCCAAACTATCTTCCGTCTGGTCAAACGCGTCATGGTTCATGTTGCTCATAATTTGCTGCCTATGTTTGGGTGTTACCCCCTCCACAGACCGAAAAAGTGTTGTAGGACCCTGACTTTTACCAGCCGTTCATCCTAAGCAGTCTCTCCTAGCTATGGCCAAGTTATACCTTCAAAAAGAGCCAAAAGTCAAAGTTTCCAAGGCGGGGGGACGCAACACCCCACCGCGCGATATACTTAATTTTTCGTAAAGAAACAGAGAGTTAACCGTCACCTCGCCTTTAAAATAAGGCACGCAGCAAGGCCCAAAGCTTAGTTGGCGTTGCGCTCTGCTTCGATCTTGCGCCACTTGGCAACATTGGCGTTATGCTCATCAAGGGTACGCGCAAACGCGTGCCCACCGGTGCCATCGGCCACAAAGAACAACAAATCAGTACTCTCAGGGTTCAACGCCGCCTCAATGCTGGCCCTTCCCGGGTTAGCAATGGGCGTCGGCGGCAAGGCCGGAATGACATAAGTGTTCCAAGGGGTCTCGGCGCGCAACTCACTGCGGCGCAGCCCGCGGCCCAAAATCCCCTCACCCTTGGTGATGCCGTAGATCACCGTAGGGTCCGTCTGAAGACGCATCCCGCGTTTCAAACGATTGGTAAAAACACTGGCCACCTGACCGCGCTCTTCTGCAACCGCGGTCTCTTTTTCAATAATGGAAGCAAGGATCAACGCCTCTTGAGGTGTCTCAACTTCCACGTCATCCGCACGCTCGGCCCAAGCCTGCGCCAGAATACGTTCCTGACGGGCGGCCATATCCGCTAGAATCTCGTTCCGGTCCTGACCTTTGCTGATCTCATAGCTGTCGGGCGCAAGGCCTCCCTCAGACGGAACAGCGGCGATCTCACCGCTCAGAAAATCAATGTTGTTGAGCGCCTCAACAATGGTCCAGCTGGTCACACCTTCCGCAACCGCAAAACGGATCAACGTGTCAGAGGCATCCAACGCGGCGGTGTAGACAGGATCAACAGGCTCTACTTGTGGCTCAAACCGCGCCTGTTCAACATAGCGGTTGGTGGCGGGATCAAGCTCACGGACTTGTACTTGCTTACGTGTCACGCCGACGCGAAACACCACTTCGGTACCGCATGTATTGCGCCCACCGCGTGTCACCACATCAACGATCTGCTCCATGGAAGCGCCCGCCTCAATCAAGAACGAACCTGCCTTCAGCTGGGACGCCTTCTCGGAATAATCCGCCCCAAGCCGGAAAATGCGCGCATTACTCACAGCACCCTGCTCAGCAAGATCGGCACTTACCGATCCCATCGACGCACCCGACGGCACTTGCAAACAAATCGCCTCAGCGAGCGGCCCGCCCTCTTTATACTGTGACGTTCCCCAAACGATCACCCCGCCCACAAGGAACAGGATCACAATCGCCAATGTCAGCGCATTAGAAACGACGTGCCGCCACATGGCTTAGCGCACCTTACCCATGATCAGGCTGGCGTTTGTACCACCGAACCCAAACGAGTTAGAGAGCACTGTCTCAATCTTGCGCTCACGCTTTTCTGGCCCAATCAGATCAATCGTATGCTCACAGTCCACATTCTCAAGGTTGAGAGTGGGCGGCGCCACTTGATCGCGGATCGCCAGGATACAGAAAATCGCCTCAACCGCACCGGCTGCGCCCAGCAAATGGCCAATGGCCGACTTGGTTGATGACATGGAACACTCAGACGCCGCATCCCCCAGAACACGCTCAACCGCGCCCAGTTCAATGGTGTCGGCCATCGTGGATGTGCCGTGGGCGTTGACGTAATCAATCTCGCTTGGGGCAATGCCCGCACGCTTTACGGCTGCACGCATCGCCCGCTCGGCCCCCTCGTGGTTGGGGGGCGGCGCAGTGATGTGGTGCGCGTCGCCTGACAGGCCATAGCCCAAGATTTCAGCATAAATCTTGGCACCGCGTGCCTTTGCATGCTCATATTCTTCCAGAACAACAACGCCCGCACCCTCACCCATGACAAACCCGTCACGGTCCGCGTCCCAAGGACGGCTGGCTTTGGTTGGATCATCTGCGCGCTTGGTCGACAGCGCCTTACACGCGTTAAAACCCGCAACGCCAATCTCGGAAATGGGGCTTTCAGCACCACCAGCAACCATCACGTCTGCATCATCAAGCGCAATCAAACGGGCCGCGTCACCAATGGCGTGCGCACCGGTTGAACAGGCTGTCACAACCGCGTGGTTGGGACCTTTCAGACCGTATTTGATGCTGACTTGCCCACTGACCAAGTTGATCAGGGCACCGGGAATAAAGAAAGGCGACACGCGGCGCGGGCCTTTTTCCTTCAGCAACACGGCTGTATCAGCGATCGAATTCAACCCACCAATGCCAGACCCGATCATCACACCCGTGCGGAAACGGTCGTCATCGCTCTCAGGTACCCAACCAGAATCGGCAATCGCTTGGTCCGCCGCTGCAACGCCGTACAAGATGAAGTCATCAATTTTGCGCTGTTCTTTGGGGGGCATATACGCATCAGCGTTGAAATCGCCCTCTCCCTCGCCGCGCGGCACTTCGCAGGCGTAGGTCGTGCCAAGATGGCTGGCGTCAAATTTCGTGATGGGGCCGGCACCGGATTGCCCGTCAAGCAGACGTGACCACGTCACATCCACACCGTCGCCAAGCGGCGAAACCATTCCAAGACCTGTAACAACGACACGGCGCATCGGTTTTCCCCCAATTTAGTACTGCCTATGGTGGCTACCACATACCGCGCCACAACACTCAGGGGCAAGGGCTTGCGCACCAATCAGCGCCCTACCGCTCCACCTTTTTTACAAAAACAGCCCTAAAACGCGAAACGGCGCCCCAATTGGAGCGCCGTTTGCTATCTTGCAGCTCCCGCAATTGCGGGGCGCGAAGCGTGCCTTAGGCAGCTTCTGTGATGAATTTCACTGCATCGCCGAAAGACTGGATGGTTTCAGCAGCGTCGTCTGGGATCTCAATGCCAAACTCTTCTTCGAACGCCATAACCAGCTCAACTGTGTCCAAGCTGTCTGCGCCAAGATCATCGATGAAAGACGCGTTTTCTACAACTTTGTCTTCTTCAACACCCAGGTGCTCAACAACAATTTTCTTTACTCGATCTGCAACGTCGCTCATGGCAATCCTCGTCTTTAATATCGTCCTGTTAGGACCTTGGTCTAATGCCTAATTTCTAAGGCCCATAAGGAGAGCGACATTGCCGACCCTCCCTTCTCATGGCGCGACTTACCACAATTTCATGATAAGGCAAACGCTTTCGATAACGCTGGGTAAAGCAGTAAATAGCCCCACCGCAGAGCCTAGTACATGGCCATGCCGCCGTTCACATGCAAGGTCGCACCAGTCATATATCCAGCCTCAGCGCTCGCCAGATAGAGCACCGCCGCACCGATTTCGGCAGCGTCGCCCATGCGGCCTGCAGGAACGTTTGTCAAAATGCCCGATTTTTGATCATCAGTCAGTTTATCGGTCATCGCCGTGGTAATAAATCCGGGTGCCACGCAATTCACGGTGATCCCGCGGGACGCAACTTCATAGGCGAGTGACTTTGACATGCCGACCATACCAGCTTTTGACGCCGCATAGTTTGCCTGTCCCGGGTTGCCCGTACTGCCCACAACAGAGCTGATGTTGATGATCCGACCCCAACGCGCCTTCATCATGCCGCGGATCGCACCTTTGCACAGGCGCATGGTGCTGGTCAGGTTTACATCAAGCACGCTCAGCCATTCTTCTTCCGACATGCGCATGAAAAGATTGTCGCGTGTGATCCCTGCATTGTTAACCAAGATATCAACAGAACCCATCGCATCGGCAGCTTGCTTTGGTAGGGCTGTCACAGCCTCTGCATCAGACAAGTTGCACGGCAAAACATGGGCGCGTTCACCCAGCTCATCCGCCAATGCTTGGAGCGGCTCAACACGGGTGCCAGACAGGCCAACTGTGGCGCCCGCAGCGTGAAGCGTTCTTGCAATTTCACCACCAATACCACCGGAAGCACCAGTTATAAGGGCACATTTACCAGACAAATCGAACATTTTAAGTCTCCTCCGCGCGCTTAGGCGGTTTTCAGTTTTGCAATATCATCAGGGGTGCCAACAGCGGCACAGGCGATGTCGCGGTTGATGCGGCGCACCATGCCAGACAGTGCTTTGCCCGCACCAATTTCCCACATCTCGGTAACTCCTTGGTTCCCCATCCACGCCACGCTTTCGCGCCAGCGCACAGAGCCCGTTACCTGCTCAACCAGCAATTCGCGGATGCGCGCGGGGTCCGTAACGGCCTCGGCCAAAACATTCGCCACCAGCGGCACCTTGGGGGCGGAAACATCGACCCGCGCCAAAGCATCGGCCATCACATCCGCTGCGGGCTGCATCAACGCACAATGGAACGGTGCGCTGACCGGCAACAGCACGGCACGTTTTGCGCCCTTTTCCTTGGCGATTTCAACTGCGCGCTCCACGGCCGCCTTGTGCCCCGAAACCACAACTTGGCCCGGATCATTGTCATTTGCCGCCTGACACACTTCGCCGTCACCGGCCTCAGCTGCCTCTTTGGCCACGGCTTGGGCCGTTTCAAAATCAAGACCAAGCAAGGCCGCCATCGCGCCTAATCCAACTGGCACGGCTTTTTGCATGGCCTCGCCGCGGGTGCGCAACAAACGTGCCGTATCTGCAATGCTAATTGCACCAGACGCGGCCAGTGCAGAATATTCCCCAAGGGAGTGACCAGCCACAAAACTGGCGTCAGAAATATCAAAACCTTCTGTTTCCAATGCCTTGAAGGCCGCAATTGATGTTGCCATCAACGCAGGCTGCGCATTATGGGTCAACGTCAGCTCTTGCTGATCACCTTCCCAAATCAATGTCGACAGCGACTCGCCCAAGGCCGTGTCTACTTCTTCAAAAACCGCACGCGCTGCAGGATATGCATCTGCCAGCGCTTTACCCATTCCGATGGTTTGTGCACCTTGTCCGGGGAAAATAAATGCTCTGCTCATGGTTGTCTCCACATTATGTTGACTGAGTGTCTAAACCGCGCACACATATTGTTCAACGATGGAGAGTTGCCCGCCCTGCACTTCCCTGTACCCTCACCTGTAATTTGTTATGACCAAGGAACGTCCCATGCTGTCCAACACCGCCAGCCACTACGGCACCATCACCAAACTGTTTCACTGGACCATTGCCCTTGGCATCTTTTTGGTGATCCCGCTTGGTATCTACGGCAACAATCTGGCCCACGCCATTGAGGCCAACGGCGCCGATGCGCAAACCGTGGCCCGCGCTGCGTTCGTGTTTAGCCTGCACAAAACCATCGGCCTTACGATTTTGTTCACTGCCCTTGCGCGCATCGCGTGGGCCATCAGCCAACCAAAGCCGGAGGCATTAAAGGGAGATAGAAAGGCCGAACATTGGCTGGCCAGTATGATCCACTGGTTGCTTTACGGCTCGCTCGTGTTGGTGCCCGTGACAGGTTGGATCCACCACGCGGCGACATCCGGTTTTGCGCCCATCTGGTGGCCCTTTGGACAGGACCTGCCGTTTGTGCCCAAATCTGACAGCACCGCACATCTATTCGAAGGCCTGCACGTTGTGTTTGAGCGGGTGCTGGTTGCCAGCCTCTTGCTGCACATCGCCGGCGCGCTGAAACATCACGTGCTCGACAAAGACGCCACCCTGCGCCGCATGTGGTTCGGCACAACCGCAGTCGGCCCCCGCCCGCAACAACACAGCGCAAAAACAGCCATCCTTGGGGCGCTTGCGGTTTGGGTTATCGCGCTTGGGATCGGCCAAAGCCTTGGGCTTTATCGCAGCGACGCGGGTCAAACCACCGCAGCACTTGAAAGCGTTGCAAGCGACTGGACGGTTCAGTCCGGCGAAATCAGCATCGCCGTGACACAATTCGGCAGCGAGACTAATGGCAGTTTCAGCGACTGGACAAGCGCGATCACCTTCGATGAGACCGCCAGAACCGGCAGCGTCACAACCACCATCAATATCGCGTCGCTCAGCATCGGATCCGTCACGTCCCAAGCGCTCGGGGCGGAGTATTTTGACGCTGCCACCCACCCGACGGCCATTTATGAAGGGCAGATCAGCCATATTGAGGCGGATCAATACGCCTCAACCGGCACGCTCACTCTTAAGGGGCAAAGCATTCCGGTTCAGTTTACGTTTGATCTGACCATCGTGGACGGGCTTGCCACAATGTCGGGCACAACACGCCTTGATCGCACCGATTTTGGCATCGGTGCGGCCGACGAAGGCACGTTGGGCTTTGGTGTGGATGTATCGCTGAACCTAACGGCCGCGCGCTAAGTTACTGATATCCCAGCTGTTCGCGCATAAATGCCAGCGCAACAGATAACCCGTCAGGGGCAATTCCGTGGGCTGTGCCGTTCATCACATGGGCGAACACATCACGGAATTTCGCCGCCTGAAGGCCCTCAACCGCCGCAGGAAGAGACTGCACAGGCACAACGTCATCTTCATCACCGTGTACCAACAAAACAGGAAAGTGGCTCTCGACCTCATCGGGCAGAGTATCCGGCTCAAGCAAGCGACCAGAAAAGCCAACCACGCCCGCAACTGCATCTTCGCGGCGCGGCATCACGTGAAGCGCCATCATCGTCCCTTGGCTGAACCCAAGCACGACCACTTGCTCGGGCAACAAATCATTATCGACCATGATCCCGTCAAGAAACGCATTCAAATCATCTGCCGCTTGAAACAACCCTGCGCGGCTTTCTTCCTCACTTGATCCGTCAATCCACGGGATCGGAAACCACTGACGGCCCATCGGTGCGCCATCACACTCTTGCGGGGCGTCCGGACTGATGAACATCGTGTCGGGCATATGCTCCGCCAACGGGTCCGCAAGGCCAATCAAATCAGCACCGTTCGCCCCGTAGCCGTGCAAAAACACCACCGCACTGCGTAAATCACCAGAGTGCGGCGCGCGCACTTTTGCATCCAAAACCCGTGTCATGAGATCCCATCCCTTTGCTTTTCAACATGGTAGTATGCCCACAAGAGCCGCGCTGCAACCGCGCGCCAAGGGGCCCATCCAGCTGCGATATCGCGCATCGCGCGCTCGGTTGGGCGGGACGGCAACTCAAACAACAACCGCGTCGCCTCCTGAAGCGCCAAATCGCCGTGGGCAAATACATCCGCGTGCCCCAACGAGAACATCACATAAATCTCCGCCGTCCAGGGCCCAATGCCAGGCACGGCAACCAAAGTGCGCACCACATCGTCTGATGGTGCCGCCCGAAGGGCATCATAGTCCAGCCGCGCATCGGCTAATGCCTTGAGATATTTAACTTTCTGACGGCTTAATCCGCAGGCGCGCATCTCATCTTCTGTCGCGGTGCGCACAGTTGTGGGATCAGCCAAACCACCTGCCACACACTTCGCCTCAATCGCGCGGGCCGCCGCCACACTGACTTGCTGGCCCACTATTGCAGACATCAGGGCCGCAAATCCGTCAGGCTTGCGCCTAAGCGGTAAAGGCGCGGTCATGGCCAAGGCGGGCGCAAAACGGGGCTCAATCTTGATCAACTCTTGGGCGCCAAAGGCGACATCTTCCAAAGTTTCAATCAAGGTGATCAACACGCCCTCACCCAATCAAGGGCTGCCTCGATCGTATCAACTTTTGGCGCATCCGGTTGTGGGGGCCGTTCAATCATCGCAACGGGCAGTCCCAACAGCGCCGCTGCATCCAGTTTAGACCGGCTAGCCGTGCCGCCTGCATTTTTCACCACCAATAAATCCACCCCGAGTGCCTCAAATAACTCCACTTCGCGCCCCACTGAAAACGGAGGCCGCCCAATGCAATACTCACCGCCCTCAAAGGGAAATGGCGAGGTGGGCGGATCAATCTGGCGGCAAATCACGCGGTGCCCTTCAAGGTTGGCAAACCGTTCAAGGGTCTGACGTCCGGTGGCTAAAAACACAGTCGACGGCGTCTTGTTGAGCAATCCTAGGACATCTGTCTCATCGCGGATATGGTGCCATTGATCCCCTGCCTGCGCTGTCCATGCGGGTCTTAAGTATTGCATATACTTCAAACCCTTATGGGCTGAAACTAATGCAGATCTATGAGATATCCGACTGGCAAATGGGTGCGTTGCATCCAAAATATGTGTGATCTTTTCACGCGCAAGATACTCGCAAAACCCGTCTTCGCCCCCGAACCCACCAATGCGCGTCGGAAGCGCCAACGGTTTTGCCTGACGGGTCGCCCCCGCAAGGGATGCCACCGCGTTAACGCCCATTTTATACAGCGCATCCGCCAAAACCCGCCCTTCGCCAGAGCCCGCAAGCAACAAGACTTTCATGGTCTGTCTCCGGCGCGCGCAAGGATTTTTCCTGCGCGGTCAATCAGCACCACATCACTTGTAATACCTGAACCACGAAGCTGTTTTTGTATTTGGACCTGCGCTGTTTCCGCGGCCCATTCCGCAACAGCTGGCCCCGCAATTTCATAGGCTTCAAGCGCCGTATTTGCGCCTTTAATAGATTCATTATCAATAGCTTGTGATAAGGAATTAAAGTCAACCTGCGAGCGTCCAGAATGCAAATCAACCGCGCCTTGCGCCAGCTTCACCAGCTTTCCTATGCCACCACCAATCGTGATGTGCGGGACGTTGGTTTTGGCAAGGTATTTCAACAGACCACCCGAAAAATCACCCATGTCGAGCATCCCGTGATCAGGCAATCCATACAGCTGTTGCACCACTTTTTCAGAGGTCGCGCCCGTGCACCCCGCCACATGGGGCATCCCTTCGGCAACGGCCACATCAATACCGCGGTGAATGCTCGCGATCCACGCGGCACAGCTGAACGGGCGCACAACGCCCGTGGTGCCCAGAATCGAAATACCGCCCACAATGCCAAGGCGGGGGTTCCATGTTTTTTGTGCAATCGCCGCACCATCTGGCACAGAAATGGTGATCCGGACATCTGTCCGCCAGCCGATTTCGGCAACCACCTCATCCATCATCGCGCGTGGCACCGGATTAATCGCAGGCTCTCCCACCGCAATCGGCAGACCCGCCTTGGTCACATGTCCAACCCCCTCGCCCGCATGAAAGCTGACGCCGTTTCCACCAAGCTCGACCCGCGCTTTGATCAACGCACCATGGGTCACGTCCGGATCATCACCTGCATCCTTGATAATGCCCGCCTCGGCCCAGCCTTCGCCAACGGCAGTTGTTTCAAGGGCAAAAACAGGTGTCTCACCTTTAGGTAAAGTGATTGAGACAGTGTCTCCCCACGTCCCGTCCCGCAGCCGCAGCAGCGCCGCTTTCACCGCAGCGGTCGCACATGCGCCTGTGGTCCAGCCGCGCCGCAACGGTCCTGTTGGTTTTCGTGCCATTGCTGTGAAACGTCCCTTTGCCTTGGTGCCGACTATATCAGCGCATTTCGCGCCGCCAAGCGGGTATGTAATGTCGCATTACCGCTTCATGTTTGCGAATTTGCGCGCCATAAGTTGCATATGACCGACTCTATGTTGCCTCCACTAACGTCCAAAAACTGGCCCGCGCTTGAGCCGGGTTGGGTGTGGTTGTGTGGTGCGGGCCCAGGTGACCCGGGTCTGCTGACGCTGCATGCGCTCAATGCGCTTCGACAGGCAGATGTGGTGATTTATGACGCGCTGGTTCAAGAGGCGATTTTGGAATGGGCGCCGCAGGCCGAGCATATCTACGCAGGCAAGCGCGGCGGAAAACCTTCAGCAAAACAACGCGATATCTCGCTTCGGTTGGTTGACCTTGCCCGTGCAGGCAAACGTGTTCTGCGTCTTAAGGGCGGTGATCCGTTCGTATTTGGGCGCGGCGGTGAAGAAGCACAGACCCTTGTGCAGCACGGCATCCCGATCCGCATTATCCCCGGCATTTCTGCGGGCATCGGCGGGCTGGCCTATGCAGGCATTCCTGTTACGCACCGGGACGTTAACCAATCTGTGACCTTCGTGACCGGCCATGATCAATCGGGTAACACGCCCTCCTCGCTGAATTGGCGCGCCATCGCCCAAGGCAGTCAGGTCATCGTGATTTACATGGGCATGAAGCACATCGCCCGCATCGCCGCCGAGCTGATGGAAGGCGGTCGCAGCGCCCATGAACCCGTTGGCATCGTCACAACGGCCACAACGGACGCGCAGCAGGTGCTTGAGACGACCCTCAGCACAATGGAAGCCGACATCGCCGCCGCCGGTCTTGAGCCCCCTGCAATCATCTGTATCGGTGAGGCCGTTCGCATGCGCCAAGTCCTTGATTGGCAAGGCCAAATAGCGGGCGAGCCGGTGCGTGACATGGACCCGCTCGGCCGTGGTCGCCCCGCAGAAAGCGCATAGGGGGACAGATGTCCGCCGCCTCGTCTTTCGCCCCAAACAACACTGGCTTTATGATTGCCGCGCCAAGCTCCGGGGCAGGTAAAACAACGCTAACGCTGGCTATTTTGCGCGCCTTGGCCCGCAAAGGCCCCGTCAGGGGGGCGAAATGCGGACCTGATTACATCGACCCGCAGTTTCATTCCGCCGCAACAGGACGCGCGTGTTTCAACCTTGATGGCTGGGCGATGGCGGACACCTGTCTTATGGTGCGCGCACAAAGTGACCCCGCCCCGTTGATCGTAGAAGGCGCGATGGGCCTTTTTGACGGGGAACTGCCCCACGCTAAGGGTAGCGCCGCGCGGGTTGCAAAAACCTTGGGGCTGCCAGTGGTTTTGATTGTAGATGCCGCGAAAACCGCGCAAAGCGTTGCCGCCGTGGTCCGCGGGATGATGCTTCACGATCCGGACGTCCAAATTGCAGCGGTGATCTTGAACCGTGTTGGTTCCGACAAACACCGCAGGATGATTGAAAGTGCGTGGGCCGACTTGCCGCCCATCATCGGCGCCGTGCCGCGCAGCGGACAGCTGTCTCACCCTTCGCGCCATTTGGGCTTGGTCCAAGCAGATGAGCGCGCGGACCTTACCGAATGGCTCGATGCGCTCGCGGATACGGCAGAGGCGCATATTGACCTCAGCGCGCTGCCTTTTGCGCCGCTTGCTAAGGCACCCCACGCAGCTGCAAAAACCATCAGACCGCCCGCACAACGTATCGCTATCGCCCAAGATGCGGCGTTTCGATTTGCCTATCCCCACATGTTGCAGGAATGGCGCGCAGCCGGTGCGCAGATCACACCGTTTTCGCCCCTGCAAAATGAGGTGGTGCCTGAGGCGGATTTCGTTTTCCTGCCCGGCGGCTATCCCGAACTTTATGCGGGAAAACTCGCCGCCAATGCGGCCTTCATAAATAGCCTTAAGAGCGCCTCACAAACAACTGATATATATGGTGAATGTGGTGGCTATATGCTACTTGGTGCAGGCCTGATTGATGCGGATGGAACGCGCCATCAAATGGCGGGTCTTCTGGATCTGGAAACGTCGTTTCAGCACCGCAAACTGCATCTGGGATACCGCTCTCTAACGCCGCTCACCCCTCAAACCACAGGCCTTTTTGCAGACCGTAGCGCCGCATCACTGCCCGCCCACGAGTTTCACTACGCCACCACATTACGCGCAAATGGCACACCGCTTTTTGGCGCAAAAGACAGCGAAGGCACATCTTTCAGCCACATGGGGTTAATTGAGGGTCGCGTTTGTGGTTCTTTTGCGCATATTATCGAGTTCAACACCTAAGTAAGGCCCCCTGACATGACCACCTCCGCCCCGACCTCGGCCATTGCATCTGACGCATTGGCCAAACGAAACGTTGCCGTTTTGGTGTTGTGCCAAGCGGTCATGGGCGCGCAAATCCCTCTGGTGTTTGTGGTGGCGGGACTGGCGGGGCAACAGCTGTCGCCTTATGCGTGCCTTGCGACATTGCCCGTTTCAATGGTGGTTTTGGGGTCCATGACCACGGCACCTTGGCTGTCGAACGTGATGCAAACATATGGCCGTCGCGTAGGCTTTGTAATTGGCACACTTGGCGGGATGGCCGGCGCAGGTATTGCTGCGTGGGGTCTGACGCTTGACAGTTTTCTCGTCTTTTTGTTCGGCAGCTACCTGACCGGTATCTATATGAGCGCAAACGGTTTTTACCGCTTCGCCGCAGCTGATACTGCTTCTGAAAGCTTCCGTCCCAAGGCGATTTCCTATGTGATGGCAGGTGGTCTGGCCAGTGCTATCATCGGCCCACAACTGGTCAGCTTCATCACAGCCGCCGACCCCGATCAGACCGTTATGCGCTTTTTCAATGTCTACGTGGCCGCAGCACTTTTGAATGCTGTAGGGTTGGTGCTTTTCTTTGCGCTGAAAATCCCGAAACCGCCAAAGCCCGCCACAGGTGCCGAGGCTGGTCGCAGCCGCGCAGAACTGTTGCGTGACCCGACGATCGCCGTGGCGATCATCTGTGGCATGGTTACATATTCGTTAATGAACCTTGTGATGACCTCAACTCCATTGGCCGTTGTGGGCTGCGGATATTCCACGTCTGACGCGTCAAACGTGGTGACAAGCCACGTGCTTGCCATGTTCGCCCCATCGTTTTTCACGGGCCATGTGATCGCGCGCTTTGGTGCCAAGAAAGTTGTTGCCTTGGGCCTTGTCATACTTGGGTTTGCGGGCGTCGTAGCCCTTACCGGAGTGGAACTGCTGAACTTCTACGCAGCGTTGGTGTTGCTTGGGATCGGTTGGAACTTTGGCTTTATCGGCGCAACAGCCATGCTTGCATCCGCCCACAGCCCCCAAGAACGCGGACGCGTGCAAGGCATGAATGATGCCATCGTTTTCGGATGCGTGACGCTTGCCTCGCTTGCGTCGGGCGGCTTGATGAACTGTTCAGGCGGTGACGTTGTGGAAGGTTGGAGCGCTGTTAACGTCGCGATGGTGCCATTTCTGGCGCTGGCCGGCGGTGCCCTTGTCTGGCTGATGCGCAGGCCCGCTGTTGCGGCCTAAAACGCACCCCGCGCGCTCAGCACCATCAGGCGGAGTTTACGCGCAAAGGGGCTTTCGTCAAGCTGCCCTTCTATGACACGTTCGGGAATTTCGCGCGCCGCACGCAGGGTCGCCTCGGCCCGCCAGCCGCTGCGCAAAACCGCGCGCGCAGGGGCGGACACGTGTCTCAAATTACTCTTGGCGTGCTTCATGTCGGACAGCGCCCGTTCAGCCAAATCGCGTACACCTTGGGGCGTGCCGTCCACCAGTGGAATACGCCCGCGGTCTTGAAGCTGCGGGATCGCGCGCAGCCAAGTAGCCACCCCAACCCCGAAACCATAGCGCAGGACATCTGTCCGCGTGTCTTCGGACACTTGTCCGCAAAGCCGGACAGCTGTCCATAACAACAGCCCCGAAGTATCTTCGATATAGCCATCAAAGGCGGCCATGTCCTCGAATGCGTCTGTGTAGACATCCCACCGCCTCGCGGCGACAAGCGCGTCCAGATCATCCGCCGCACGTGGATCAAGCACGGGGCCAAGGGCATCAACCACCTCATGACGGCGACCGCGCCCTTGGCCGATCTCTTCTAAAGCGTCGCGCCACCACTGTAGCCGCATTTCAGCAATCATAGGTTCTTTGGTGACCCACGGCGCGCGACTTACCTCAATATTGAAGGCATAAAGCGGAAAACACACACGGCGCACCGCCACCGGAGCAGACATAAGGGCCGCAAAACGGTCCGGATCAGCGCGCTCAACAAGGGCCGCACAGCTTTCAAACGACATCGCGCACCAGCTTCCAATTCACCGCATCCAGCAACGCTTCAAAACTTGCGTCCACGATATTTGCAGACACCCCAACCGTAGACCAGCGGTTGCCGCCGCTGTCTTCGCTGTCGATGACAACACGGGTCACGGCCTCGGTGCCGCCTTGGGTGATGCGTACTTTGAAATCCACCAACCGAATATCGTCAATCAGCGTCTGATAAGGCCCAAGGTCTTTGGCCAATGCCTTGGCAAGCGCGTTAACCGGCCCACGGTCACTGCCCGTTTCATCCATAGATTCCGACACCGACAGCATCTTTTGCCCATCGACTTTAACAACCACCACCGCCTCAGAGAGGCTGACCATCTTGTTACGCTTGTTTTTGCGCCGCTCGACCGTGACTTTGTAGCGTTTGACCTCAAAAAACTCTGGCGCTTGGCCAAGTTCGCGGCGCGCAAGCAACTCAAAGCTGGCCTGCGCCGTGTCGAACGAGTAGCCCGCGTCTTCGCGTTCTTTCACACGGTCCAAAATGCGCCCCAACGCAGGGTCATCTTTGGCAACCTCAAGTCCCATATCCCCAAGCCGCTTGCGCAGATTTGACTGCCCCGCTTGGTTCGACATGGGGATCACGCGCGCGTTGCCGACAACGGCAGGATCCACGTGCTCATAGGTTGCGGGGTTTTTCAAAATGGCGCTGGCGTGCAGACCCGCCTTGTGGGCAAAGGCTGATGCACCAACGAAAGCGGCCTGTCTTGCGGGCACGCGGTTCAAGATATCATCCAGCATCCGCGACGCCTTGGTCAGGCCTTTCAACGCATCGACTGAGACACCTGTCCGGAACGCGCTGGCATAGGGTTCTTTCAGCAGCAGAATGGGCAAAAGCGTGGTTAGGTTTGCATTGCCACACCGCTCACCCAAGCCGTTGAGCGTGCCTTGAATTTGACGCGCCCCCGCATCAACGGCCGCCAAAGTATTCGCCACGGCGTTTTCGGTGTCGTTATGGGTGTGAATCCCCAGTTTATCACCGGGGATACCCGCTTTGATGACCTCGGCAGTGATGCGCGCCACATCTTGGGGCAGACTACCGCCGTTGGTGTCACACAAAACAACCCACCGCGCGCCTGCCTCAATCGCCGCATGCAAACACCCAAGCGCATAGGCCGGATCGGCCAAATACCCGTCAAAGAAATGCTCTGCATCCAGCAGCGCCTCGCGCCCTTGGGACACGATATGGGCAATGCTGTCCGCGATATTGGCAAGGTTTTCCTCAAGGGTGATGCCAAGCGCGTCTGTCACATGAAACGCGCTGGTTTTACCCACAAGGCACACGGCGCCCGTGCCCGCGTTCAAAACACCCGCAAGTACCTCATCATTCGCGGCCGAGCGCCCTGCCCGTTTGGTCATCCCAAAGGCCGTCATCTGCGCTTTGGTTTGGGGCGCTGCATCGAAAAACGCGCTGTCAGTGGGGTTCGCACCGGGCCAACCGCCCTCGATATAATCAACGCCCAGATCATCAAGAACAGCGGCGATGTGCTGTTTTTCGTGGGTGTGAAACTGCACCCCTTGGGTCTGTTGTCCGTCGCGCAGGGTTGTGTCGTAGATATAGAGCCGTTCGGTCATAGCAGCTCCTCAAGCGTTGCTGCATCAAAGCCCAGAGGCGCGCTTAGGCTGACGCCCGCTTTTGACATTTGCACCTGAATACCAGCGGCCAAGAGTTTGGTCTTGAGCGCGTCTACGGCCCCGAAATCCTTGGTTTCCATGGCCTGTGTCCGCAGCGCTGACAGCCGCGCCTCAAGTGCGGACAAATCAACTTTGTCACCGGCCTCATCCACCTCCAGCAAGCCCAAGAACTGCGCCGATGCTTTCAACGCTGCACCCTCACCCGCAGAGGCCAAGCGGTGCAATTCTGCAATGGCTCCCGCAGTGTTCAGATCATCCCCAAGAGCTTCGATTACCACCGCGGACACCTGTCCACCGTCCGCCGCAAGCCCGCGCCATTTCGCGAGGGTTTTTTCCGCATCAGCACGCTTTTTCTCAGTCCAGTCCATCGGTTTGCGGTAATGCGTCGACAGCATCACAAACCGAATGACCTCGCCAGATACCCCTTGGTCCAGCAAGTCTTTTACCGTGAAGAAATTGCCCAACGATTTGGACATTTTCTTACCTTCAACTTGCAGCATCTCGTTGTGCAGCCACACTTTTGCGAACCCGTGACCGGCACAACAGCTTTGCGCGATCTCGTTTTCATGGTGGGGGAATTGCAGGTCGTTGCCACCGCCGTGGATATCAAATTCAGCGCCCAAAAGATCATGGGCCATGGCAGAACATTCGATGTGCCAGCCAGGTCTGCCGCGCCCCCACGGGCTGTCCCAACCGGGCGTTTGCGCATCCGATGGTTTCCACAGCACAAAGTCCATCGGGTTACGTTTGTAAGGCGCCACTTCAACACGCGCGCCAGCAATCATATCATCAACAGACCGCCCCGAAAGCGCGCCATATTCCGCATAGCTTTCGACCGCAAAAAGCACATGGCCCTCTGCCGCGTAGGCATGACCCGATGCGATCAAGCCTTCAATCATGTCAACCATTTGCGGGATATACTGGGTGGCACGAGGGGCTGCATCAGGCTCCAGCGCGCCAAGTGCGCCCATGTCGCTTAGAAACCAGCTAATTGTCTCATCCGTAATGTCGCCAATGGCGCGGCCCGTTGCGGCCGCTTTGGCGTTAATCTTGTCATCTACGTCAGTGAAATTACGCACGTATTTGACACAATCCGCCCCATATGTGTGGCGCAGCACACGGTAGAGCACGTCAAAGACCACGACGGGACGCGCGTTCCCCAAATGCGCACGATCATAGACCGTGGGACCGCATACATACATCCGCACATTTTGCGGGTCGATCGGCGTGAACGGGGCTTTTTCACGGCGCTTGGTATCATAGAGCGTAATCGTCATGGGATGCTTCCTGCGGTCTGTCGGGGCGGGCTTATCATTGCAATGCGGACGCGCCAAGAGCCTTGCAGACCCAGATGAAAGCTGCCGCCGCGTGCCGCGTAAATTCCGGTTGACCCGCACTGCACTCTCTGGCCCACATAGGGTATGAAATTATCAAACCGCATTAGCACCCTGACGGGCGACGGCGACGATGGGTGGGCGCTTTTGTACCGCGCCCGTGCGCTCAAAGCCGCTGGAACTGAAATTATCGACCTTACCATCGGTGAGCACGACATCCGCACGGACCCAAGCATTCTGGCCGCCATGAACGAAAGCGCCAAGGGCGGTCACACGGGCTATGCCAGCGTGCCTGGTACCAAACCGCTGCGCGACGCAGTTGCCGCACGGGTCAGCGCGCGGACAGGTGTCCCCACGACCCGCGACAACGTTTTGATCACCCCCGGCGGCCAATCCGCCCTGTTTGCAGCCCACCACGCGTGCTGCGACGAAGGCGACACCGCCGCCTATATCGAGCCCTATTACGCCACGTATCCCGGCACGATCCGCACAGTTGGTGCGATCCCGCGCGCCGTGCCTGTTCAGGCGGACAACGGCTTTCAACCAACCGCAACGGATCTGGCGGCAGCACGCGGTGCGCGCAGCTTGCTGATCAACACCCCCAACAACCCGACGGGCGTTATCTATACCCGACAAACCATTGAAACCATTGCGCAAACAGTCCTTGAAAACGACATGTGGCTGATCAGCGACGAGGTTTATGACACCCAAATCTGGCGCGGTGAACATCTGTCTCCCCGCGCGGTTGACGGCATGGCAGCGCGTACTTTGGTGGTTGGTTCTATGTCGAAATCCCACGCCATGACCGGCAGCCGTATCGGCTGGGTCATCGCCGATGCGCCGGTCATTGAACATCTTCGCGATCTGGCGACGCACACCACATACGGCGTGGCGGGCTTTATCCAAGACGCAGCACATTTCGCCCTGACCGATGATCCGGAGCTTGAACGGCGCGTGGGCGCCCCGTTTGAGCGGCGCCGCAAAATTGCGATGGATATTCTGGGCGCGCAAAACACAGTGCGCCTTATCCCCAGTGACGGCGCGATGTACCTGATGCTCGACATTCGTGGCACGGGGTTAAGCGGCGACAGCTTTGCCAACACCTTGCTGGATCATCACAACATTGCGGTCATGCCGGGCGAGAGTTTCGGCCAAGCGGCAGCGGGTCATGTCAGAGTTGCGATGACTGTGGATGATGGTGCGCTGGCCGAAGCGCTAAAGACACTTTGCGCATTTGCCGCTGACTTTTTGCCTGAGCAATAACAGCACCCTATGCGGTGAAGTTAAAGCTAATCTATGGCCGCCAGTTAGTCGCGGCCATAGGTACTTACCCCTCGGCGCGCTCTGCCAGTTCAAGCCATTCTTCTTCAGCCTGCGCTAAAAGCTGTTGCCGCTCAACCAGACCTTCGGTCGCTTTGGCAAACTTCACAGGTTCGGCTGTATAAAGATCAGGCTGCGCCAGATACGCCTCAAGCTTTGCGATCTCAGCATTCAGGCGGTCAATCTCGGCGGGCAGCGCCTCAAGGCGGTGCTTTTGCGTGAAACTTAGTGCCTCAACGGGTTTCGCAGCGGGCTCAGGCGTGGTTGTTTTTGATGCTTGTTTTGCTTGCGGCGCTGACGCCTCAACGCTTGCGGCAACGGCGCTGCGCTGACTTTGATAATCGCTCCAACCACCGGCATAGACAGTCGCGCGGCCATCGCCCTCCATTGCGATTGTGGTGCTGGCAACACGGTCCAAAAAGTCACGGTCGTGGCTGACCAGCAAGACCGTGCCATCGTATTCCCCAAGCAAATCTTGCATCAAATCAAGGGTTTCAACGTCCAAATCGTTGGTCGGCTCGTCCAAGACCAGCACATTAGATGAGCGCGCCATGATTTTAGCCAGCAAAAGCCGTGCTTTTTCACCCCCCGAAAGCGAGCGAACAGGCGCGCGGGCCTGACGTTCATCAAAAAGGAAATCCTTGAGGTAGCCAATCACGTGTCGCGGCTCGCCGCGCACCATAACTTGGTCTGCTTTACCCGAAACAGCCATATCTTTGTCGCCTGTCAGGCTGTCCCAAAGGGTCATATCCGGATCCAGCTGAGCACGGCTTTGGTCAAAAATTGCCAACTCAAGATTAGTGCCCAACTTGATCTGTCCCTCATCGGGAGACACTTGTCCGGTCAGCATGTTAAGCAGCGTCGTTTTGCCCGCACCATTCGGCCCCACAAAAGCAATACGGTCTTTGCGTTGGATCGTAAGCGAGAAGTCCTTGAGGATTAGCTTGTCGCCGTAACGCTTTGAAATGCCGATAGATTCCATAACTTTTTTACCAGATGTCGGCCCCGCCTCAAGCGCCATCGCGGCACCGCCTTGGCGTTTGATCATACCCGCACGGTCGGCGCGCAATTCCTGCAACGCACGTACACGGCCCTGGTTGCGTTTGCGCCGCGCCGAGATGCCTTCAACGGCCCAACGGGCCTCGGCCTTGATCTTGCGGTCCAGCTTGTGGCGCTGCATGTCCTCTTCTTCCCACGTGGCGTCGCGCCATTGCTCAAACGCGTCAAAGCCCTTTTCCTGACGGCGCACTGCACCACGGTCAATCCACAGGGTTGCGCGGGTCAAAGCACGCAAAAACGCACGGTCGTGCGAGATCAGCACAAACGCCGCACGGGTTTGTTTCAGTTCGGCCTCAAGCCACGCGATCGCCTCAATATCAAGGTGGTTCGTCGGCTCGTCCAACAGCATTAACTCGGGCGCTTCAGCCATAAGTTTGGCCAAGGCCGCACGGCGGCGCTCTCCGCCCGATGCAGTGGCCACATCGCCGTCGGGGTTAAACTTCAACCCTTCTGCAACCATGTCCACTTTGTAGCTTTCAGACGGGTCGAGCGCGCTGGTGGCGTAATCACCCAATGTGGCAAACCCCTCCATCGTGGGGTCTTGCTCCATGTATCCCACGCTGACGCCGGGGCTTGTCACGCACGCGCCTGTGTCTTGTTCGACCAAACCCGCCATGACTTTCATCAAGGTAGATTTGCCAGAGCCATTTCGCCCCACCAACGCTACGCGGTCTGCGGGATGAACCAGAAGACCCAGTTCGGAGAAGACAGGCTCGCCGCCAAAAGTCAGCGAGATGTCAGAGAGTTGTAAAAGGGGTGCACGTGCCATGGGGAGCAGCTATGTGCGTGCGGCCGCCGCGTCAACATGATCTTGCATCACGCCCAACTGTCCGCCAGCCGTTTGCGCGCCTCGGGCACATCGGCCACGCGCAGCGCAGTGAAAACATGGGTGGTCTTCATATGCGGATCAATCACCGCATGATCCCCGATCCAACCGCCCATCATAAGGTAGGTCCGCAAAAGCGGTGGCACATCTGTGGGGCGCGGAACTTGGCCAGTTGGCGTCAGTGAGGCCAGAGCCACTGCCTTACCACCTGCGATCTGACCCGCCTGCCCATCCAATAACACCGGCGCGCCATGCCCCTGACGGCCATGTTTGGCAAAAAGGTGGCAAAGCACATCCGTGTGGCGCGCAATCTCTGTGCCTTCAAAGCTTGAACAACCAATGATCACATCCACATCTGCGGCACGCACCAACTGGGCCAGCGCCCCCCAAGCGCGGCGCAACACATCCGCGTTTTGTACATCCGGATCCACGCAAACACGGCCCAATTCAAGCACCGTATCGCCGCGCTCTGCAAAGGGGCGCAAATCGTAAAAGCCGCCTGTGTAGCTGTCTGCGTAGCTTGCCGCACCTTGGGGCGTGGTCACTGGCTGCAACACACGGGTTCGAAAGCCCCCAACAATGCGGCCGTCTTGTTGATGATCCACCACAACATGATGCTGGGACAGGGCATCAAACGGGTCTGCATCAATGCCCGCACTGCCAAAGAACGCGCGGTGGCGCAGGGCCTGCAATGCGCGCAGTTCTGCAGGTCCTGATGCAGGCCGCGCGATAAAACGCGGCGCGCTGCGCGTTTGCGGCGCAGGGCTGAGCGGTTCATCAAAAGATGCGTCGCGGGGTTGCATGTGTTCGACCCTCCTTGGCGAAGCAGCCCGCTCACCCTATGTCTGTTGCAAGCGAAGGTCATCACCAAACATTGCCCACCCCCAAACGCCCTCGTTCAAGGAGACAGCCCATGGATAAAGTCATCAAAACCGACGCGGAATGGCGCGCGCAACTTAATGATCTTGAGTATAAAGTGCTGCGCAAACACGGCACAGAGCGCGCGGGCAGCAACGAAAACTTCCCCAAGGACGATGGTATTTACCTGTGCAAAGGCTGCGGCGCGCCGCTTTTTGATCAAGCCCACAAGTTTGAAAGCGGCACGGGATGGCCATCCTTTTACCAACCGATTGATGCAGAAATGGTCGGTGAAAAATCAGACAACAGCTTTTTCATGCGCCGCACAGAAGTACACTGCGCGCGCTGTGACGGGCATTTGGGCCATGTTTTCCCTGACGGGCCTGCGCCAACAGGCCTGCGCTATTGTATCAACGGCGTATCCCTGTCTTTTCACGCCGAAGACGAGGCCTGACCCGACGTGAGCACCTCCACCGCACCGCTTGTCCGCCCCGCAACCGCCGCTGACATGGCTGCTGTGACGCAAATCTACGCCCATGAGGTGCTGCACGGGCTTGCCACATTTGAAGAAACACCCCCCGATGAAGCGGAGATGACCAGCCGCTTTGATGCCCTGCGCGCGGGGGGATTTCCCTATTTGGTGGCTGAAATTGATGGGGTGGTCATGGGATACGCATATGCGGGCCCATACAGGGTGCGCCCTGCCTATCGTCATTCTATCGAATCGTCTGTCTACGTGGATGCGGCCGCCCGTGGGCGCGGTGTGGGGCGTGCGTTGCTTGCGGCCTTAGTCGCGGCCTGTGAAGATAAAGAATGGTCACAAATGGTGGCCGTCATAGGGAACAGCGAAAATCACGGCTCAATCCAGCTGCACGCAGGACGCGGATTCCACCTGACCGGCACGCTTCAGGCTGTGGGCTTTAAGCTGGGTCAATGGGTAGACACGGTGATTATGCAACGTGCATTGCGCAATACACTGGACAAATAATGCGGTTTGCCGGGGTTTAAGCGTCGTCCAGCAGTGATCCTGCATCAAGATTGCCCAAGTTACCCAACAGCTGACGCAAGAAGCTTACGCCCTCGATGTTGCTGTCTGTGACGCGCCGCGACAGGGCCACCACTTGGCCGTCCTCAAGCGTAAACCGCTCGATGTTGCTGACCACGCCGTCTGCGTCTGTGCTGATTGCCACAACTTCGCGGTCAATCTCGCTTGGGGCTTGGTAGGCATAAAGGCGGAACTGGCTTTGAACGTAATAGATACCGCTGTCCGTGCGCACACCGCCTGTTGTGGGCGGGCCAAAGCGTTCAATCACAGAATCGCGCGTATCAACCCCAACAGCCACTTCGGCCAGATCCCCATCAGTAGGTGCGTACCCGTGGTTGCGAAACCGTTCGGAACACGCCGTAACCGTGAAAACAGCGGCTGCGATGACTGTGGCTTTGAAAAGATGCATAACCAGTGTGACCCTTTATCCGAGCGCGCGTGGGTTGGCGTTCTGTGTTAATAGACCTATATCGGCACACTCGAGTGTTCAAGAATGGAAATCCCGATGACTGCGCCAGACCAGCCTACCCCACCCGCGGCCCATATTTTGCGACTGTCAGAATTGGCCTCGCGCAAGCCCACGCATTTTACCGTCACGCCCACAGGTGCGGATCACGACGCGCTGTTGGCTGATCTGCGCGCCGATCTTGGGGTGGAGAGCCTTCGCAAAGTACGCCTTGAGGGGAAAATCACCCCAAAAGGCAAAAACGACTGGCATTTGACCGCACAGTTTGGCGCGACCGTTACGCAGCCCTGCGTGGCAACGCTTGAGCCCGTGACCACCCGCATCGATGAGCCGCTTGAGCGGATTTACACGGCAAACCCACCCGCCGTTGATGAAGCCACGGAAATTGAGATGCCCGAGGACGACCGGATTGAGCCCCTGCCAGAAGCGGTTGATCTGATGCATGTCTTGTTCGAAGCGCTGACCCTGTCGGTGCCGGCATTTCCGCGCATCGAAGGCTCAGTTCCAGTGAAAATTGCGGTGACTGAACCCGAAAAAGAAGCCATGACCGACGAGCAGGCAAAGCCGTTCGCGGGGCTTGCGGATTTGCTTAAGGGCACCAAAGACTAACGCGTTTTTTTAGGGGATGAAACCTGCCCCCTGCTTTTCTGCGACGTCTTATCAGAAACGTTTGGCGAGCAGCCGCAGGGCTGCTAACCATTTCAACGCAGTACCAAATTGCCCAGTAGCCACAGTAAGGACATCTCATGCGCCAGCCCGAGGTATTCAGCGAGACCCGCGTCGACGTGATGCACGCAATGATGACCGAGCACCCTTTTGCGGCGATCGTGTCGCACGCCACAGGCAGCCTCAGCGCCGATCACGTTCCGCTTGTGGTGCACAGCAGTGTCGATCCGTTAGGTGCGCTGCACGGGCATATCGCTGTGTCGAACCCGCTTTTTCGTGAAACGTCCGGCCCTATTGAAGTGCTTTGCCTGTTCCAAGGGCCGCAAACCTATGTGACGCCTGCGTGGTATGCCTCAAAAAAAGAGCACGGCAAAGTTGTGCCCACGTGGAATTACGTGGTCGTACACGCCCGCGGGACCCTGACGTTCAAGCGTGATCCCGACTGGTTGATGCGCCATCTGCATGAGTTGACCGACGCCCATGAGCAAAACCGCCCCCAACCGTGGGCTGTGACCGATGCACCTGATGATTATGTGGCGCGGATGCTGCGCGGTTTGGTGGGCTTTGAGATTATCATCGATGATCTGCAAGGTACGTGGAAAATGAGCCAGAACAAAACACCCGCAGACCGCAGCAGCGTTGAGCGCGGCTTGGCGGAAGCCGGTGCGACTCACCTTGCAGATTTGGTTCAAAACCGCGGTGCCTGAGGCGTTCTGCACAAAAGAAAACGGGCGCCCCACGCATGAGACGCCCGTCTAAAATTTCAGAGCGAATGCGTGATTAGTTGACGCTTACCCACCGCAGGATAAAGAAGTTGTCGGGGCGTTGTGTCAGCTCGATATTGCTGCGCGCACCCCAAACAAGCGGTTGCACATAAAGCGGCACATAGGCTTGCTCATCCTTTAGAATAGTCGCCACTTCATCCAGCATCGCTTGGCGTTTTGCATCGTCGATTTCCGATTGGATCATTGGCAACAGCGCATCAACGCGGGCGTTTGAATAGTCCCCAAAGTTCCAGCTACCCAGCTTTTTCTCTGCATTAGGTGTGCTGGCAAGGAAACGGATCGGGTGCTCTGCGTCAAAAGTGCCGGGCGACCAGCCCAGAAGATACATGTCAAAGTTATCTTCGCGCAGCTCTGGCCAATAATTGCGCACGGGCATTGCCTCAAGTTGCGCATCAAGACCGATTTGCGCCAGCATACCAACGACCGCCTGACAGACCGCCTCATCGTTCAGATAACGGTCATTGGGGCATTTCAGGCCAAATGAGAACCCGTCCGCATAGCCCGCCTCAGCAAGCAACGCCTTGGCATCACCCACCGCAGCGCCGTTTGTCGCACCAAGGTTTTCGGTGTAGCCGCGCATTGCGGGGCTAACCAACTGGTTGGCGGGCTCTGCGTTGCCGCGCATGATGGTTTGCAAAATCGCCGGTACATTGATGGCCGATGCAACTGCTTTGCGAACGCGTACGTCTTTGAACGGGTTCGGCTGACCTGCGTCTGTGCCGTATTTCAGCGTATCCGCCGCGTGGGGCACGCCCAGCATGATAACGCGGGCCTCAATACCTTGAATCACTTTCACATTGGCATCACCGGAAAGACGGCTGG
The DNA here is from genome assembly GCF_047114695.1 of Nereida ignava. Lineage (GTDB taxonomy): Bacteria > Pseudomonadota > Alphaproteobacteria > Rhodobacterales > Rhodobacteraceae > Nereida > Nereida ignava. The sequence continues at coordinate 171,353 of NZ_CP112885.1, read as the reverse complement.
CGTCTTGGATCGGCACGGGGTTGATCATATCCACGTCACCGGACAGCAACGCGGCCACGGCCGTTGCGCTGTTTTGAATGGGCGTAAATACCGCCTCAGTCACGTTGTGCTCTGCCTCGCCCCACCAGCCGTCAAATGGCGTAAGGACAGTGCGAAGGCCCGGCTGACGCTCGGTCAACATAAAGGCGGCGGTGCCGTTGGCGTTAAGCGTGGCGTGGTTTTCGCCTTCTTTCGTGGGTGCGACCACATCATTTGCCTCGGCCCATCCGCTGTCCATGATCATCCAGTTGGCGATGCTGTCGGGGAAAATCGGATTGGGCGCTTTGGTCATAATGTCGACAGTGAAGTCATCCACGACTTTGACGTCAGAGACAGGCGAGAACCAGCTTGAGGTATCCGCAGACGGGCCTGAGGCGCGCTGATAGCTGAAAAGCACATCCTCAGCGGTGAAATCCTCGCCACCGTGGAACTTTACGCCCTGACGCAAGTTAAACCGCCAGCCCTCGCCGTTGCCGATCGGCTCCCATGATGTGGCAAGTGCAGGCTCGATCGCCATATCTTTGCCGCGGCGCACGAGGCCCTCGTAGACGTTGTTCAAAAAGCCCAGAACCGGCGCAGAGTTTACCGCGTGAGGGTCCATGGTTTGGGGATCAGTGTTGCCCGCCCACCGAAACGTTTCGGCCTGCGCGCCAAACGCGGTGCTAAGTGCCAACACCCCCGCAAGCGTTGTCTTGGTCGCAAAATTGTTCATTCGATATGGTCCTTTACCAAGGGTAGAAATACGTGAGCCGCACCAAACCGGTGATGCGCCCGTAAGCACTAGCCTACCCCAGATCAGGCGTTTGACCAGACATTGCCAGATACTAATTCCCGCGCTAACATTCGCACATTGTAAGTAAGGCCGACCAAAACAGGCCTTAACTTTGGTAACCCCGACCCGCTTTGCGCTGCCAAGACCATAAAGACAGCCTATTCCGCGAGGTACTGCGCTAAAATGCGTGCGAAAATACTTGCGCCACTGCAATTTCTGACTATACGTCGCGGTTCTGAAACATACATCGTCTGGACAGTCGCTCGGGAATCCCCTATCGCGCCGCTCAGAGCAGATTGAATATTTACCTAGGGCGCCCTGCGGGCCGTCCGCAGACACCTGAGGTTGAGACATGGCTGTCCCCCAGAATAAGATTTCGAAATCACGTCGCAACAACCGCCGCGCACATGACGCGTTGGTTGCTGGCAACCCGAACGAGTGCACAAACTGTGGCGAGCTGAAGCGTCCACACCACGTTTGCGCTTCGTGCGGCCACTACGACGACAAAGAAGTTGTGGCATTGGTTGAAGAAATCGAGTTGGATGACGAAGACGCGGCGTAAGCTGCTTTTCAGTAAACCAAACCGATTAACCAAAGGCGCGTGTGAGGCGGTATGACCGACCAACCCCAGATCAAACAGATCGAGGATACCACACGCAGTCACACGGTTGTCTCAGTTGACGCCATGGGTGGCGATAATGGACCCGCGACTGTTGTTGCGGGTCTTGCACGTTGTGCCAAGAAAGATCCGTCTTTGCGGTTTATCTTGCACGGCCAAGCCAGCGTTCTGACCCCCCTTCTTGATCGCCGCCGTCTTAGCGATGTGGTTGAGCTGCGCGATTGTGCGGGCGTGGTCGAAATGGTGGACAAACCCTCACAAGTTTTGCGTAGCGGTAAAGACACCTCCATGTGGTCGTGCATTGAAGCGGTGCGCACCGGCGACGCGGATGTTGCAGTTTCATGCGGCAATACCGGCGCGCTGATGGCGATTTCCATGATCCGTTTGCGCAAAGTCGATGGGGTGAACCGCCCCGCGATTGCGTGCCTGTGGCCCTCACGGAACCCCTCCGGCTTTAACGTGATGCTGGACGTAGGTGCTGATATTCGCGCCGACGAACATGATCTTTTGCAATACGCCATGATGGGCGCGTCCTATGCCCGTAACGGTCTGGACCTTGAAACCCCGCGTGTGGGGCTTTTGAACGTCGGCACCGAAGAACATAAGGGCCGCGCCGAACTTAAAGTAGCCCATGAATTGCTGCGCCGCGCTGCGAAAAAGTCAAAACTTGATTACGTGGGTTTTGTGGAGGGCGGCGATATTCCGTCTGACAAAGTGGACGTGATTGTGACCGATGGTTTTACGGGCAATGTTGCGCTGAAAACCGGTGAAGGGACCGCCAGCCTGATCCGCGACTTTTTGGGCAAGGCCTTCCGGCACACGCCTCTTTCGCGCCTTGCAGCCCTTTTGGCCCTGCCCTCGCTGCGCCGATTGGCGCGCCGAATTGACCCGCGCCGCGTGAACGGTGGTGTGTTTTTGGGGCTTAACGGCACAGTTGTGAAATCCCACGGCTCGTCCGACGTCCTTGGCATGGCCAGCGCAATCCACCTTGCGTCGCGCTTGTCACAATCGGATTTCAACCGCAAACTTGCTAAACGCATCGCCACTGCAAATGAGCTTGCGGCTGATTTGGATAAAGAAGAAAGCTGACGCATGACCCAAGACACTGTCCGTGCTGTTGTTCGAGGGGTTGGTCATTACCTGCCGACCCGCGTTGTTCCAAACTCTGAGTTCGAGAAAACGCTAGACACCACAGACGAGTGGATCAAAGCACGCTCCGGGATTGAGCGCCGCCATTTTGCCGCTGAGGGTGAGACGACCTCGCAAATGGCTGCTGCTGCTGCACAAAACGCCCTTAAAATGGCAGGCCTTGAAGCAAGTGACATTGACGCGCTGATCGTCGCTACATCTACGCCAGACCTAACTTTCCCGTCTGCCGCCACCATGGTTCAGGCCGAGCTGGGCATGAAAAGCGGCTTTGCGTTTGACATCCAAGCGGTCTGTGCGGGTTTTGTCTTTGCGCTGGCCAATGCCAACGCGCTGGTGATTTCTGGGCAAGCGGAACGTGTCTTGGTGATCGGCGCGGAAACATTCAGCCGCATCATGGATTGGACTGACCGTGGCACCTGTGTGCTGTTCGGCGACGGCGCAGGTGCGCTGATCATCGAGCGCAGCACAGGGGATGGCACCAAAGCCGACCGCGGTATTCTGGCCACGGACCTGAACAGCGACGGCAGCTACCGCGACATCCTTTACGTAGACGGTGGCGTTAACGCGCCCGACGCTGGCAAACTGCGCATGGAAGGCAAGGAAGTCTTCCGCCACGCCGTTGAAAAACTGGCCGCCACGGCACACACCGCTATGGCGAAATGCGATGTGACCGCAGATGACGTCGCGTGGGTCGTGCCCCACCAAGCCAATTTACGCATCATCAAAGCCACCGCCACCAAGATGGGCCTGCCTATGGAGCGTGTTGTGGTAACGGTGCCTGACCACGGCAACACATCTGCCGCATCTATCCCGCTGGCGCTGTCTGTGGGCGTTGAGCGTGGTCAGATCAAAGCGGGTGATTTGCTGGTCACAGAGGCTATTGGCGGCGGCTTGGCGTGGGGTTCAGTTGTGTTGCGCTGGTAAAGCGCCTCAACTGCCTGTTCTAAGCTGTTGTTATTGACTCACAAATTACCATGGGTCAAAGTCTCTCTCATAAGTCTGGGGGACGTATAAATGGTTGATAAAACACTTACGCGCATGGATCTATCTGAGGCTGTGTTCCGCGAGGTTGGTCTTTCACGTAACGAAAGCGCAGGCCTTGTCGAAACCGTACTCGATGAAATGTCCGACGCATTAGTGCGCGGCGAGCAAGTGAAAATCAGCTCGTTTGGTACATTTTCCGTCCGCGAAAAAGCCGCCCGTGAAGGCCGTAATCCCAAAACAGGCGAGGTTGCCGCTATTCCGCCCCGCCGTGTTTTGACGTTCCGCCCCTCGCATCTAATGAAAGAGCGTGTCGCAGACGGCAACAAATCCTAAGGGGTCGGCCCGATGGCCAAAACCAAAGACGCATTTCGCACAATCTCGGAAGTGGCTGAGTGGCTCGACGTGGCCCCTCACGTGCTGCGCTATTGGGAAAGCAAATTTGCGGCCGTGAAGCCCGTAAAGCGCGCAGGCGGCCGCAGGTACTATCGCCCCGCTGATATGCGTGTGCTGGGCGGTGTACGTAAATTGCTGCATGATGACGGGATGACCATCAAGGGCGTTCAAAAGATGATGTCCGAGAGCGGCGCCAATGCCATTTCCGAACACTCCCGCCCGCTCCCGTTTGAGCAAGACGAGGCGATTACCGCCCCCCAAGCAAGCACACCTACCCCCCCGCACGCACCAGAACCCACACCCGCTGAGGCACCCCAAGAAATAGAGCCCGCGGCAGAAAAGCCGAATGACTTCCGCGTGGAAGACACCCCTGCTGGGCTACACGCGTCGTTCTTCCCCGATGAGCCAACCGATGAACCAGCCGGGCCTAATGATGCTGCGGACGCTCCGCTGCAGGCCGAGCCGAAACCAGCCGCCCCAACCGAGGCGCCCGCTGCAATTGATGTGCCTGTTATCGACGAAACCCCTACCCCCGAGGCTGACATCGTCAGCTTTCCTGCGGCAGCCCCGCTTGATGCGCAAACACCAAACGAGCCTGCAAAAGCACAAATCACGCCAGTGCACACACCTGCGGATCCAACGGACACCGAGCTTGCGCAAGGGCCAACCATTGGCGGGCTCATTGCCCAAACATCGCCCAACGCTTTGCGTGAGAAAGCCCAATCCATACGCCCCCTTCATGACCGTCTCGCTGCCCTTGCCGCGAAAATGGATGCGGCCAAGTAGGCTCATGACCAGTCGCATGCCCCTGACGAACCCGCACACGTGCTTTGCCAATATTCGTGCAAATGACGCTTGTGTCCGCCCCATTCTTGACGCTATAGACCCTGTGAGCGGGCTATGGCGCAGCCTGGTAGCGCGTCCGTCTGGGGGACGGAAGGTCGCAGGTTCGAGTCCTGCTAGCCCGACCAAAACAACCCACATTAAAACGCCTGTGCGATCCGTCGCGCGGGCGTTTTGTGTATAAGGATCAATACTATGGGCGTTTTAGCCAGCCAAAACATCGAACAGCTGATCAAAGACAAAGCGCTTATCGGATCGCCCGAGATTCTGCCCGCCCAACTGCAACCAGCCAGCCTTGATTTGCGTCTTGGTACTGTTGCCTACCGTGTTCGCGCCTCGTTTTTGGCCGGTGAAGGCAACACAGTCGCTGATCGGCTGGCCGAGTTTGAGATGCACCGCATTGATCTGACCGACGGTGCTGTTCTTGAAAAAGGCGCAGTATATGTGGTTCCCTTGATGGAGGCGCTTGATCTGCCCGCGGGCATCACCGCTGTGGCCAACGCCAAATCATCCACCGGCCGCCTTGATCTTCTGACACGCACAATCACCGATGGCGGTGTTGAGTTTGACCGTATTGCGGCGGGCTACTCAGGGCCGCTTTATGCGGAAATCTGTCCTCGTTCTTTCAGCGTATTGGTGCGTCCGGGACAGAGGCTTAACCAAATCCGCTTCCGCGATGCAATGCCCTCGGTCCTGTCGGATATTGAACTGAAACAGCTACACGCAGAAGATCCCATTGTGGACGGCCCTGCCCATATCGACAACGGCCTGGGCTTTTCGGTTGATCTGAAACCCACGGCCACAGGTCTGGTGGGCTACCGTGCAAAACCCCATACGGGTGTCATCGATCTTGATAAGATCGCCCACTATCCGCCCGCTGATTATTGGGAGCCGATCTACACCACGGACGAACGGATTATCCTTGATCCCGGTGCGTTCTACATTCTGGTAAGCCGTGAGGCCGTCACCATTCCGCCTGATTGCGCTGCCGAAATGGCACCCTATCTGGCCATGGTGGGCGAATTCCGCGTACACTACGCAGGCTTTTTCGATCCCGGCTTTGGCCATGCAAACGCAGGTGGGCAAGGCTCGCGCGGCGTTCTTGAAGTGCGCTGCCATGAGGCACCGTTTGTGCTGGAACACGGCCAAGTCGTGGGGCGTTTGGTCTATGAACGCATGGCGGATGTCCCAGATCAGCTTTACGGCACTGGGATCGCCAGCAACTATCAGGGCCAAGGGCTCAAGCTGTCAAAGCATTTCAAAACGCCGTGAACTTGGCGCGGCACAGCGCTTCTTTTGTTCAAAAATATCCAAGTCCCGCAGGGTAAACCCGCAAACAGGCCCTAGTATTTCTCGCGGTCTTTGGATGTGGGCGGCGGTGCAGAACGGCCTACCCCGCGCGGTGCACTTTTACCTTTGCTCAGCGCGTTCATACCCGCACTTATCCCTTTGCCGATCACGCGCCGCATCACCATGCGCATTACCATGTTCACAATCTGGTTCATGCCATCACTCCAAACTCGTTACGTACAGTCGATATAGGTGCATTACGGCGAAATTTCGACCCTAATGACATGGACCTATTCCTCAAACAGTTCCGTTTGCTCTTCGTCGTCTTGGCTTTCGTCTTCGGCCTCACCGGGCCCCGGCATATCCGTGGGCGGTGGGCGATTGTCCAACAATCCAGCCGAGCGAAGCTCTTTCAGGCCTGGCAAATCACGTGCGGTTTCCAAACCGAAGTGGTCCAGAAACTCCTGCGTGACCACAAATGTGACAGGTCTGCCTGGCGTCATACGGCGGCGGCCAAAGCGAATCCAATCCATCTCAAGTAATTGATCCACCGTGCCGCGGCTTACGGCGACACCGCGAATTTCTTCAATCTCTGCGCGCGTAATTGGTTGATGATATGCAATGATCGCAAGGGTTTCGATGGCCGCGCGCGACAATTTGCGGTGCTCAATGGTTTCGCGCTGCATTAAGAACCCAAGGTCCGGCGCCGTGCGCAGCGCCCATGCCTCGCCCACGCGCACAAGGTTCACGCCCCGCCCGTCGTAGCGTTTGCCCAAATGCACCAGTGCCGTTTGCGGCTCACATCCCATCGGCAGGCGCGAGGCGATATCTTTCAGGCTCAACGGCTCGGCAGTCGCAAATAAGATCGCCTCAACCATCCGTTCCTGTTCTGCCATTGGCGGGGCATCAAACAGGCTTTCATCCTGCGTCTTAGTTGGCGCATCGACCTGATCTTTTTCAGGCTGCTCGGCGGCGTTCACATCATCCGTCATGGTCACGTTTCCTGATCTGAATGGCAGAGAAAATCTCGCCCTGTCGTATCTCAATCTTACCCGCTTTGGCCAACTCAAGGGTTGCTGCAAAATTGGCGGCCGTGGCAGAGCGGCGCTTTTTGGGGTCCATTTCCCACCCTTCGGGCAGGTAACTTGTCAAATCCGTCCACTCGCCCGCATAACCAATCAGCCCGCGCATCCGCTCAAGAGCTTGCTCAAGGGTCATGGTGGCTTCACGGTCCATCACAAAGGGGCGGAATTCATCTTTGGTGCGGGTCCGCGCGTAGCCCTGCATCAGGTCCATCAATGTGGCGGAATAAATCACTTTGCGCACGCGGGTGACATCTTCGGGAATGCCACGCACAAAGAAATCACGGCCCTTTTGATCGCGCGCCATCAGTTTTGCCGCAGCGTCCCGCATAGCGGCCAAACGTTCAAGCTGGAACGCCAAATGCGCGGCAAGCTCCTCGCCCGAAGGGCCCTCTTGCGCGGGATCAGGTGGCAGCAACAAGCGTGATTTCAAAAACGCCAACCACGCCGCCATCACAAGATAATCCGCCGCCAGTTCAAGACGCAGTTCCTTGGCTTTGTCGATAAACGCCAGATATTGGCGGGCCAGTTCCAGCACCGAAATTTTACGCAGGTCAACTTTTTGGGTGCGCGACAAGGTCAGCAACAAATCAAGCGGGCCTTCAAAGCCGTCCACATCAACAATAAGCGCCTCAGCCGCAACGCGGTCGGCCACGCGCTCGGCGTCAAACTCAAAATCGTTTTGGGCGGGGTTTTCGGCAGACACGCAAGAGGCCTTTTTGGTCGGGCACTGCCCTCAGGCAGCTTAGGACGTTAACAGTGCGTTAAATTCGGCCTCAAGGGCCGCGATGTCAACCTCATCAGGGGTGCGGCGGCTTTCAACGGCATTTGTGGCGCGAAGTGCTGCTTTGTCTGTCATCAAACCGCTTGCCGCGGCTACGTCTGTCATCTCGGCCAGATCACCGTTGCAATGCAAAACCACATCACAGCCCGCATCAAGCGAGGCCCGCGCGCGCGCGGCCACCGTGCCACTAAGCGCCTGCATGCTGATATCATCGGTCATGAGCAGCCCGCCAAACCCGATTTCATCGCGAATGATCTTTTGCATCACAGGACTGGTCGTGGCTGGTGCCTCGTCAAACGCCTCAAAGACGATATGTGCGGTCATCGCCATGGGCAAATCCCCCACGGCAGCAAAAGCGGCGAAATCTTCGCGCCGCAGCACCTGTGCCGTTTCAGTTACACGCGGCAGCGCCTTGTGGCTGTCAACAGTTGCGCGGCCGTGACCCGGCATATGCTTGGCCACAGGAACAACCCCACCGTCAGACAGCCCCGCAGTTGCCGCTTGGGCCAAGACGACCACAGTTTGCAAGTCTTCCCCGTAGCAACGATTGCGCAAAAACGGATGGGTCTGGGCCGTTGCGATATCGACCATGGGCGCGCAATTGCTATCAAGGCCCGAGGCGCGCAATTCAGCAGCAATGATGCGGTAGCGCAGATACATCGCGCGGGCCGTGTCTTTGCCATTTTCAGCAACTTGCGCAGATTGATCCAACGGGGGCAGCCACTGTCGCCAATGGGGCGCCGTTAACCGCTGAACGCGGCCCCCTTCTTGATCCACAGTGATGATCGCGTCGCGTCCAACCGCCTCGCGCAGCTGCGCGGTTAGGCGTTGCACCTGCTGCGGCGTTTCAACATTGCGCGCAAATAGGATAAAACCCCATGGGTCCGCCTCACGGAAAAACCGCGCCTCAGCCTGAGTAAGCTCAGTGCCTGAGCAGCCAAGTATAAACGCGCCATGCGATACTAAGCCCTGTGACATCAAACAGCCCCCGCACCGTGAAACGGCACAGGATTAACAGCCTTGCTATCAGCGCTTAACAATCGACAAACACCGCGCGTTTTCAGCTTCAAGGGCGGAACAGAAACGTTGTGCATCTGCCAATTGATCAAACCCCAACGCCCGCAAGCGGTAGAAGGTTTTTCCGTTCTTTTCGGCCCGCTCAATGACGCGTTTTTTCGTGGCCAGATAGCCGTCAAAAGTTTTCGCCAAGCGGTTCCATTCGCCCCGCGCCACTTCTGCGCTGTCGAATGCGCCAAGTTGGACCAAAGGCGTTCCCAACGGCACAGACGCAGGGTCAACCTCAACATTTGTTGATGTGATATTCGCTGGGGCCGAGGCCTGAATGACGTTGCCACGTATTACACGGGCTTTTGGGCGCAACGAGGTGCCAATGCCGCCCTTTACGACGGCCACTTTGGGCGCCGGTGCCACGGGCGTCAGGCTGGGTGTATTTGCAGCGATTGAGGCAACCAGCTCATCCAGAGCGGCTTTGGTTGCTGGCGTATTTCGGGCCACCGCACTGACTTGCTGAACATTGCTGAGGGAATAACTGCTGTCCGCCTCATTATTCGCAGTCACACCGTTTGTTTCAGGCGCTGCCGTTACGGGCGCTTTTGCAGCACCCGCGTTGGACGTAGGCACAAGAACGCCCGCAACATCATCAGCCGTAATTTCAACAGGCGCAGGCGCAAGCATCAACTGATCAGGGGCCGCAGGGGCCGATCCCAATGCAGCGATCTCATTCACGGCCAACCCTTGGTGTGCCGCAGGGGTACCGCCGGGTTTTTCAGGCTGGATGCGCATCGGACCTTCGAGGGCTTTGACGACGGGGACGCCACTGACATCGCGAGAAATCAGATTATAGCTCCACACCGCAACGCCAATCACCAAGGCGATCGAAGTAAGCGCACCTGCCGCGTTTACGATCAAATGGGGCTTTGAGGAGGCGCTTGCCGCGCCAGAACCGGCCTCACCGTAGCCAGTTTCACCATAATAGTGCTGCTGCCCCGCATAAGCATCACGCCCACGCAAAGCCGATCCAGCACCCACGGAATGGGATTGTTCAAACATGTTGCCTCACTGCCCGCCGCCCTTGTTTTATGGGTCATTCGGGTCTCTAAACTTGCCTCAAACCCCCTCACCCAAATGGGCAATTAGCGGACGGTGCAGCTTGTTAGATCAGCGCATCTCGGTCGCAGGAGTTACGCCTAGAATACCTAAACCGTGAGAAATAACAACACAAACAGCCCTAATCAGCGCAATTTTCGCCTGTGACACTGCAGCATCGTCTTGGATGAAGCGCAATGAGTGGTCATCATTGCCACGGTTGTAGAGGCTGTGCATCTCGCTGGCCAAGTCATACAGATAGAACGCGACGCGGTGCGGCTCGTGGGTGCGCGCGGCCACTTCGACCAAACGGGGCCACTCTGCAAGCTTTTGGGCCATGGCGATTTCTGCCGCGTGATCCAACAGGCTCAGATCAGCGCTAGCAAGGGTGGCGTCATCCACCGCGATGCCCGCCTCGGCGGCTTTGCGCATCACCTGATGCACCCGCGCGCTGGCGTATTGGACATACCAAACGGGGTTGTCTTTGGATTGCTCGGTCACTTTGTCGATGTCAAAATCAAGCGGCGCATCGTTTTTGCGCGTCAGCATCACAAAGCGCGTCACGTCCGGGCCGACCATTTCAACAACATCCGCAAGGGTCACGAAAGTCCCTGCCCGTTTGGACATTTTGAACGGCTCACCGTTTTTCATCAGCTTCACCAATTGGCACAGCTTGATATCAAGAGCGACTTGCGTGTCAGACAACGCCGAAACCGCCGCTTTCATCCGTTTGACATACCCGCCGTGATCCGCGCCAAGCACGTCGATCAGGCCATCAAAGCCGCGGGTAATCTTGTCGTAGTGATAGGCGATGTCAGGGGCAAAATAAGTCCACGCCCCATCAGATTTTTGCACCGGACGGTCCACATCATCACCGTAGTCGGTGGATTTAAACAAGGTCTGCTCACGCGGCTCCCAATCTTCTGGCAGCTTGCCTTTGGGCGGCTCCAGAGTGCCTGTGTAGATCAACCCTTTGCTGCGCAGGTCCTCAATCGCGTCTTCAATGCGGCCCGTGCCATAAAGCGACTTTTCGCTAAAAAAGACATCCATGGAGACACCCAAAGCGGCCAGATCATCGCGGATCATCGCCATCATCGCATCCGTTGCAAAAAGGCGCAGCTCAGCCAGCCACACCTCTTCGGGCTGATCCACATAGGCGTCACCCACTTTGTCTTTGAGCGCCATGCCCACTTCAATCAGATAATCACCGGGGTACGTGCCGTCCTCAAAGGCGACCTGCTGTCCATGCGCCTCAAGGTAGCGCAGGTAGACCGAGCGCGCCAAAACATCGACCTGCCCGCCCCCATCATTGATGTAGTATTCGCGGGTCACGTCATAGCCCGCGTATGCCAGAAGTGAGGCAAGCGCGTCACCAAAAACCGCCCCGCGGGTGTGGCCCACGTGAAGCGGGCCCGTTGGGTTTGCGCTGACGTATTCCACGTTGATCTTTTTGCCGCCGCCAAGATTGCTTTGACCAAACTGCGCATCAACAAGGGCGGATTTCACCACGCCCTGCCAAAGAGATTTGGACAAACGCAGGTTCAAAAACCCGGGACCCGCCACATCGGCGGCCTCAATCCGTGGATCGTTCAGCAATGCTGCCGCAAGTGCATCAGCAATATCACGCGGCTTCATCTTGGACGGTTTGGCCAGCACCATCGCGGCATTCGTGGCCATATCACCGTGGCTTGCGTCACGGGGCGGCTCAACAGTGACATTGTCAAAACTCAGACCCTCGGCCAGAACACCTGCCTGCACCATCCCCTCAAGTGACGTCACAACAAGGGCGCGAATATCAGCAAACAAATTCATAGGGCAGTTCCTTCGGGTATCTTCCGGTGTCTTCACTCGGGCGCGTCCACCAATGGCGAGCGGCGCAAATTAGGCGGCATGGCGCGTTAGCATTCCCTTACCACGCTGCACGCTAGGGTCAACAAATCGCGCGCCACGCCGCGCATGCAGCTTTGTTAAAGTTCCAAATGCGCCTCGGCTTGGGCCAAGGCAAAACGGTCTGTCATGCCAGCGATATAATCGGCCACCAATCTGGCGCGCTCCACATCTTGGGTCGCGGCGGCCACGTCCTCGGCCCACTCTTTGGGCAACAACTCGGGGCGGGCCATATAGAGCGGGAATAGCCCCTCAACCACGCGCGTCACACGTTTGCGCATCTCAACCACTTCAGGCGCGCGGTACATCTGTTTGAACAAAAACGCGCGGATAACTTTCAAATCCGCCCACAAACTGGCTGAAAACTGCACCACAGGGGCGCCGTTGGTGCGTACTTGATCAGCGGATGTTATCCCCTCCAACAACCCGCGTGAGGTTTTGATCACATCAGCGACCATCACGCCAAAAACGCGGCGCAGTGCCTCGTGACGGCGCCGTTTAGGCGCAAGACCCGGATAGGCCGCATCCACCTGAGCGTAAGCATCGCCCACAATCGGCAACGCACAAATATCGTCATCGGTGAAAAGTCCCGCGCGCAGACCATCGTGCAGATCGTGATTGTTGTAGGCAATATCATCCGACAGGGCCGCAACCTGCGCTTCGGCGCTGGCATGGGTGTGCAACTCAAGATCGTGACGCGCGGTGTACTCCGACAGCGCAAATGGCCACGGCTGCGGCACGGGGCCGTTATGCTTTGCAATCCCTTCAAGACACTCCCACGTCAGGTTTAGCCCATCGAATTCAGCATAGTGCCGCTCAAGCGAGGTCACGATTTTTAGCGCCTGCGCATTGTGATCAAACCCACCATAAGGTTGCATCAATGCGTCCAGCGCGTCTTCTCCTGTGTGCCCAAACGGTGTGTGCCCCAGATCATGGGCCAGCGCGATCGCCTCGGTCAGATCAAGATCAAGGCCCAGTGCCCCCGCCATCGTGCGCGCCACCTGTGCCACCTCGATCGTATGGGTCAGCCGCGTGCGATACGCATCGCCTTCGTGCTCTACAAAAACCTGGGTTTTGTGTTTGAGGCGGCGGAATGCGCTGGCGTGAATGATGCGGTCGCGGTCGCGCTGAAAAGGAGAGCGGAAGTCGTATTCCTGTTCAAAGACCAACCTGCCGCGACTATCGTCGGGGGTGGACGCGTAAAGTGCCGTCATGTGTCTGCCGTCTCTTGTGATGCCTGCCTGCGGTCTTATATGGTGAGGTGTCTGATGTCACAACAGGTGCCTTTGCCATGCTCACACTGCCCCCAACCGTCACGTCCCGCGCGTTTGAACGCCTTGCCGAAATTGGCGCTGCCGCAAACGGTAAAGTGCTGCGCATCGCAGTAGAGGGCGGCGGATGCTCTGGGTTTCAATACGAAATCGACCTCGACACCCCCAAAGACGATGATCTGGTTCTCAGCGGCGCGGGCGAAAGCGTGGTGCTTGATCCGGTGTCTTTGCCGTTTTTGGCCGATGCAGTGATTGATTTCGAAGAGGAATTGATTGGCGCGCGGTTCGTCATCAACAACCCCAACGCGACCAGCTCATGCGGCTGCGGCACCAGCTTTTCAATGTAGCGATCAATCCGCGCGATAAGGCCCGTCAGAGGCGCAAAAAGCGCTTTCCGCCCGCCGTGGCCCGTGGCACAAGTGCCTCATGAAAATCGCAAGCTTCAACATCAACGGGATCAAAGCCCGCCTGCCCGCCCTTCTTGATTGGCTATCTGAGGCACAGCCCGATGTGGCCGTGTTGCAAGAGATCAAATCCGTGGATGAGGCATTCCCCCGCGAGCCGATCGAAGACCTTGGCTACATCGTGGAAACCCACGGTCAAAAGTCATTCAATGGCGTGGCGATCTTGTCAAAACTACCGCTTGAGGACATCCAGCGCGGCCTACCGGGCGACGAGACCGACGAACAGGCAAGGTGGATTGAAGCGACTGTTGTTGGCAAGCAAGCGATCCGTATCTGCGGGCTATACCTGCCCAATGGCAATCCGGTGCCTGGGCCTAAATACGACTATAAACTTGCGTGGATGGACCGCCAGATTGCCCATGCAAAGAATATGTTACTCCAAGATATGCCGTTTTTGATGGCCGGTGATTACAACATCATCCCACAACCCGAAGACTGCGCTAACCCTGCGGCGTGGGCGGATGATGCACTTTACCGTCTTGAAAGCCGTACCAAATTTCGCGAACTGTGTGCCCTTGGCCTGACAGAAGCGTTTCGTGCGCGCAACGCGGCCCCCGAACAATACACGTTTTGGGATTACCAAGCGGGCGCTTACAACCGCAATGATGGCATCCGGATTGACCACTTTTTGCTGTCGCCCCAAGCCGCTGACCTGCTGACAGATTGTCAGGTAGACGCCCATGTACGCGGCCGCGAGAAGCCCTCGGACCACGTGCCGATATGGGTCGAGCTGGACATCTAGGCAGTACTTTTACAGAGCGACTAAAATGCCGCTGTCACATCATAGCCATAGAGCCAATTGAACTTTCGGACGGCCGCAGATGGCGCAATGGCGGAACCACCTCGCAAAACTGCATGAGCTACAACCTGTAGCGCCTTGTTTTCTATGTGATAGTTTCGCGCATTAGCATTTGCCGCCTCAATTGCGCGCACAACACGCGCGCGGCGGGTGTCTTGGAACAATTGCAAACCGCCCGGCACCCCTGCGCCAGATTGATCCACCGATAGAGATTGTGCCAACGCCGCTGGCAAACACCACGCGTCTTCCAGCGCAAGGTTCGCGCCTTGGGCCAAAAACGGCAAGGTTGGATGGGCCGCGTCCCCAACCAGAACCGCAGATGCACCATTGACAGAACCATGCCATTTCTGCGCAACAGGCCGCCGAAATAACCCCCAGATATGCACCTTCTCAACTTGCGACAGCCATTCTGGCACGGGGCCGTCGAAGTCTGCAAACGCCGCACGAAGCGCCTCTGGGTCATCGGGGGTGCTCCAACTATCTGCGGCCCACGTGCTGCGCTCTTGCACAGCCACGATATTGCGCCGCCCGCCTTTCAGCGGGTAACTCACCAAATGCCTGCCAGCGCCCATGAAAACCTGCGCCTCGGCGGGCTCGTCGGGATGTGCACCAATAATCGCGCGCCAAGCCACTTGCCCCGTGAAAAACGGCGCGGCATCACCACCAAGAGCCGCCCTCAGACCCGAGCGCGCGCCGTCGGCCGCAACTGTGAGTGCCCGCTCTGTATGACGCGCACTGCCCGCCTCAATTCGTGCATTCAGATTAAGATCAATCCCTAAGCCAGCCAAATCATGTGATAAAGCCGCGATCAGGTCCGCGCGATGGGCCATCAAAAACGTACCATCGGCGCTGGTCAAATCCATGCGCAGCACTTGTTTGCCGCGCTGGTTGCGCAAAACAACCCCGCGCCCCTCAAGAGAAGTGTCGCGAAGTGCCGCGCCAAGCCCAAGCGCATCAATCACGCGCATCCCGTTCGGGCTTAGCTGCAATCCCGCACCCACTTCGCGGATCTCGGGTGCTTGCTCAAACACGCGTACTTTTGCCCCGCGCATCGCCGCGGCGCGCGCTGTGGCAAGCCCTGCTACGCCGCCGCCGACAACATCGATTTGCATGTGGTGAAGTTCACTTTTCATCACCCCGTCATAGCCCGCGCGTCGTGCAGGTGCAAAGCGGCAAAAGAAAAAGGCACCACCGAACTACCGGTGATGCCTTTTCATTATCAATTACCGATCATGCGGCGCTTTGCCTTAATCGTCGCGGTGTACTTTTTCGCGGCGCTCGTGACGCTCCTGCGCCTCAAGGCTCATGGTTGCGATCGGGCGCGCATCAAGGCGCTTAAGGCTGATCGGCTCACCAGTAACAGAGCAGTACCCGAACTCATCCTCATCGATACGGCGCAGAGCGGCGTCAATTTTTGAGACCAGTTTGCGCTGACGGTCACGTGTCCGCAGCTCAAGCGCGCGGTCTGTTTCCTCGGACGCACGGTCGGCTACGTCGGGAATATTGCGCGTGCCATCTTGCAAACCTTCGATGGTGTCGCGTGTGTCAGATTGCAGATCGTGCTTCCACGCAAGCAACTTGCGGCGGAAATACTCAAGCTGGCGGTCATTCATGAAAGGCTCGTCCTCGGCGGGGCGATAGTCGTCTGGCAGAAAGGTCTCTGCTTTCATAGTAAAGCTTCCCTCAGTAATCATGCCGCGCCCCTGATACATGTAAAGGCCAGCGGTTCACGTGCCCATCTAGCGCAAACGCCCCCGCCTGCCAAGGTCGAATTCGGCCAAAAACTGCATCACAGCCCTTGATAACAAGTTAACATCTGAATGTTTGCGCAACCTTTTTGTTGCCTGAATGAACTAAACTGATAAGTTATCCACAACGACGCGAAAATCGCGCGATACATGAGGCAGATATGAAATTTACAGGCACCGATGGCTATGTGGCCACGGACGACCTGACTGTTGCGGTAAATGCGGCGGTCACATTGCAGCGTCCCCTTTTGGTTAAAGGCGAACCAGGTACCGGTAAAACGGAGCTGGCCCTTCAAGTTGCGCGCGCGCTGAAAACACCGATCATCGAGTGGAACATCAAATCCACCACCCGTGCCCAACAAGGGCTTTACGAATATGATGCGGTTAGCCGCCTGCGCGATAGCCAGTTGGGTGATCCGAAAGTAAACGACGTCAGCAATTATATCCGCAAAGGCAAGCTTTGGGAGGCCTTTGACGCCTCCGAACGGGTGGTGCTGTTGATTGACGAGATCGACAAAGCAGACATCGAATTCCCCAATGATCTGCTGCAAGAACTCGATAAAATGGCGTTCCATGTCTATGAGACCGGCCAAACCGTTCAGGCCACGCACCGGCCCATCGTCATCATCACATCAAACAACGAAAAAGAGCTGCCAGACGCGTTTTTGCGACGCTGTTTTTTCCACTACATCAGCTTTCCAGACCCCGAGACGCTGAAACAGATCATTGAGGTGCACCATCCTACGATCAAAGGTGATTTGCTGAACGCGGCCCTTACGCAGTTCTATGAAATCCGCGAAACGGACGGGCTGAAGAAAAAGCCATCAACCTCGGAAGTGCTGGATTGGCTGAAACTGCTCTTGGCCGAAGATCTGACGGCACAGGACCTGAAACGCGACGGCGCCAATGCGCTACCAAAACTTCACGGCGCGCTTTTGAAAAACGAACAAGACGTGCATTTGTTCGAACGGCTCGCGTTTATGGCGCGCAGCCAAACAGGGCGGCGGTAAGCATCGTGCGCGGCGCGGCCCCTCATTTAACACGGCGCAGAGCGTCACACGCGGGCCCGCCCAAAAAAGCCAACAGCTTTGTCCAAATGCCGCGCCATGATCGCGCGCGCACCCCAGAATTGCCGCAATCCAAGACCATTTCGCCCATCGTAGTTGTTATGTTGCGGGGCGTTACCTGAATGCGGTCAATTGTGTTTGCGGGCTTGTTTGCCCTTAGTTCTTGTGCCCCGACCAATACAAATTCAGTCACCAGCCGCGCGGCCGTCGATGTGCCTGCGGTTAAGGTCTTTGCCACGCCGCGCCCGCGCCGCCCCGTTCGGTCAAACCGCGAGATTGCGCGTGATTTCATGGACCTGACGTTCCGGCTTGAAAGTGGCCGCACTGTACCGGTGTTCACGCGGTTTGAGGGCCCGATTGAGGTACGCCTGTCCGGCGACGACCTGCCCGCCACCATCACCCGTGATCTTGAGACATTGCTGCGCCGTCTGCGCAATGAGGCTGGCATCCCGATCAGCCGCACTGACACAGACAACGCACAGATCAACATCGAAATCATCCCTGCCCGCCAACTGAAAAGCCTTGTGCCCAACGCTGCGTGTTTTGTGGTGCCGGGCGTTGCAACGTGGGACGCCTATAAAAAGGCGCGCCGCAGTGACGCGCTTGATTGGACGCAACTACAGACCCGTTCGCGCATTGCGGTCTTTTTGCCATCAGGCACCAGCCCCCAAGAAATGCGCGATTGTTTGCATGAAGAAGTGGCCCAAGGTCTTGGCCCGCTAAATGACCTTTACCGCCTTTCAGACAGCACTTTTAACGATGACAACTTTCATACGGTTTTGACCGGTTTTGACATGCTGATCCTGCGTGCGACCTATGCGCCCGAGTTGCGCAGCGGCATGAGCCCCGCCCAAGTGCGCTCAAGACTGCCCGCTATTCTGGCCCGCCTCAACCCGCGCGGGCAAGGCATTGGCAACCGCCAACGCACATCAACGCCGCGCACGTGGAGCGACGCTGTCACCACGGCGCTGTCGCGGCGCAGCAGCGTGCCTGCGCGTATCAAGTCCATCAATGAGGCCATGCGCATTGCCCAAGCAGAAGGTTGGACCGATGCCCGCAGTGCCTTGGGCCATTTCATCAAAGGCAGGCTGCATATGGGCAGTGACAATGCCCGTGCATTCAGCCACTTCCGCCAAGCGGATGCGATCTATGCCACCCTTCCTGATGCGGCACTACAACGCGCCCATGTTGGCGTCCACATGGCCGCGTTTTCGCTCACTCAAGGGGACGGCGAAGCCGCCGTGGCGTGGGTTGATCGTCACTTAAACGCCGCACAAACCTCTGAAAACGCGGCACTTTTGGCGACACTCATGATGTTGAAGGCTGAAGGTCTTAGCCAGCAAGGCCGCGCATCGGCAGCACAGCTTGTCAGGGTGGACAGTTTGGGGTGGGCGCGCTACGGGTTTGGCACAGAGAAAGAAGTGAGCGCGCGCCTCAAAGAGATCGCCTCGCTCTCTCCACAGATTTGGCGCAGCGGAGGATAATTCCCGATGATCTCATTCCCCCTTCTTATGCTTTTGGCATTCATCGTTGGCGGCATATTTGGCGCGATCATTGCTAAACTGCGCGGCGGTGCGCGCAAAGACATGGTGCACTACTTTTTCGTGTGGGGCGTCATTGCATTTATCATCATGACTGTGGGCGGAACGCTCGCCGCGCGCTGATGTTTCTGCCGTTTTTCGAAAACCTAAGACGCCACGGGGTCCCTGCGACCCTGCGCGAGTTTTTGGCG
This sequence comes from Nereida ignava, assembly GCF_047114695.1. Taxonomy (GTDB): domain Bacteria; phylum Pseudomonadota; class Alphaproteobacteria; order Rhodobacterales; family Rhodobacteraceae; genus Nereida; species Nereida ignava. The sequence goes on along the minus strand of NZ_CP112885.1, from coordinate 152,324 downwards.
TTTCTAGACGGTATGGCAGCGGGTCTTGCCACATATGACGCAGACGGGTTTTACTATCTGGCGCGGCTTACCTTGGTCAAAGACGAGCGGCATCTGGACAAGTTCGACCGTGCCTTTGCAGCCAGCTTTTCCGGCCTTGACGAGATAAGTGCCCAAGACGTGCTGAACGCAGTTGATATCCCTGACGAATGGCTGCGCAAAATGGCCGAAAAGCACCTTAGCCCTGAAGAGCGCGCAGAGATTGAGGCGCTTGGCGGTTTTGAGGCGTTGATGGACACACTGAAAAAGCGCCTTGAGGAACAAAAAGGCCGCCACCAAGGGGGCAGCAAGTGGATCGGCACTGCGGGCACCTCGCCTTTTGGTGCGCATGGCTATAACCCCGAAGGTGTGCGCATCGGGCAAAACGAAAGCCGCCACCAACGTGCGGTCAAAGTTTGGGACAAGCGCACGTTTCGCAACCTCGACGACAGTGTCGAATTGGGCACCCGTAATATCAAAGTTGCCCTCAAACGGCTAAGGCGGTGGGCGCGTGATGGCGCAAGCGAAGAGTTTGATCTGGACGGAACTGTTAACGCCACGGCCAACGCCGGCTACCTTGATGTCAAAACCCGCCCCGAGCGGCGCAATGCCGTAAAAGTATTGCTGTTCTTTGATGTTGGCGGATCAATGGACGCCCATATCAAAGTGGTCGAAGAGCTGTTCAGTGCTGCAAAATCGGAATTCAAACAGCTTGAACATTTTTACTTCCACAACTGTCTTTACGAAAGCATGTGGCGCGACAACGCACGCCGGTGGGACGATAAAATTCCAACGGCGGAAATATTGCGCACATATGGACCCGACTACAAATGCATCTTCGTCGGCGATGCCAGCATGTCCCCCTATGAAATCGCCTATATCGGCGGCGCGAATGAATATTGGAACGATGAGGCCGGTCACACATGGCTCAACCGTGCGCGCGCGCAGTGGGCCGATCACCTCTGGATCAACCCTGTGCCCGAGGCCTACTGGGATTATACCCAATCCATCGGAATGATCCGCGAGATATTCGAAAATCAAATGGTGCCAATGACCCCCGAGGGGCTGACGCGCGGTATGAAGCTGCTTGGCTAAGCTGTCACAGGCTTTTTTCGTCACAATCAACGCGCCTTAACGCCATTTCCCACACAAAACTGTGATGTGCAGCCCTGCACGGATCACAAGGCCGTGGCGCAGGGTGACAGGGCGCATTTTGCAGCCCATATGCTGATGCAGGTTCACACGGAAGACTACCCCGCCTGTCACCTGACAGGGTCGGAGGTGGCCCAACAAATGTAAAAGGAGGACCTCACGATGACACGTTCACAGACCCTTCTTAATGGTCACTCATTCAAAAACGCAGCCCTTGCACTGGTGCTTGGATTGGGCGCGTCCCTTGGCGCGGCAACCGCCGCCAGCGCAGATCAGCTTGCGCGTTCAGCAGGCGTTGAGCCAGGCGTCTACCCAAAGGCTGTTTTGATGCAAATCGTGCAAGCCAAAGCCGATAACAACACAGCGCAGCTGACGCATATCTTGCGCAAAGCAAACGCCAAGAAAGCCGATCCTGCCCAAGCATTTGTGCTGACAGTCTCGGCCCGCGAAGCAAAAGTAGGCGAGCACCTGTTTGATCAACGGCGGTTCTAACGTCCCCCCAGACGGCGCGTGCGGTTAAGGCTGCTGCGCCGTCGCAAAAAGTATCGCCGTTACCGCGCCCTTGTTGAAAGGCCAGCCTTGGGTTCGCCATCTTCAGCGAGGGCGCTTTTTATTGCCATACAGAAGTTTGCACCAAACACTGGCAAGCCCGCCCACACTGCCCCATATAAAGAGCATGTTGAAATTTGCCCCCATCCTTTTGGCGCTTGCCTATGGCTATGTCATGGTGCGCTTTTCTGCGTGGCGCACGGCCCGCGAGCTTGACCGCAACAGCACCGAGCTTGCTGATCCGATTTTGACAACCCACACAGCGGCAATGGCCAAGGCGCTCGATATCCCGCGCATCCGCGTGCACATCTACGAGATCGAGCCCGTCAATGGGTTGGCCGCATCTGACGGGCGTATTTTCATCACACGTGGGTTTTATCAGAAATTTCAGGCCGGCGAGGTCACAGGCGCGGAAATGGCATCAGTCATCGCCCATGAATTGGGGCACGTCGCCTTGGGTCACTCGCGCCGCCGAATGATTGATTTTTCGGGCCAAAATGCGCTGCGCACAGCATTGGCCATGGTTTTAGGGCGCTTTATTCCAGGTGTCGGCCCGTGGATTGCGGGGATGCTGACATCGCTGATCGCAGCACGGCTTTCACGTACCGATGAATATGAGGCGGACGCATATGCCTCAGCGTTGTTGCACAAATCCGGCATCGGGGTTGAACCGCAAAAGACGCTTTTCACCAAGCTTGAAAAACTAACGGGCGCACGCGGCGGCAGCCCTGCGTGGTTGCTTAGCCACCCTAAAACCGAAGAACGGATCAAAGCGATTGAGGCAAATGTCGCCAAATGGGATGCGGTGCAAAAGTAACGCCCAATAAGACAGCAGACCCTTTAGGACTGAAGCGCTTTGCCCAACCGCGGCAGACGCGCTTTTTTCAACAGCCCCCGCGTGGTCCATGTACTGCCTGACAGCTTGTCTGCTTGGGCACGCACCCCTTCAACGACGTCAGCCATGACCTCAGGGTTGGCATGCCACAGCCCCAACAAGAATTGATCGGGGTCCGCGCGCGAAACGCCTTCTTCTGCCAGAATATTGCGCGGGAAATCTTTTGCATTGTTGGTAATGATCACATCAGACGAGCCTGCGATGGCCGCAGCCAACACATGAATATCGTTCTGGTCAGGCAGCCAAAGCCGCGCCAAATCACCGTCTTTGGGCCGTATCTGGGCGCGTGTGAAATGCGCATTCAGCATCACCGCCTCAGACCGCGCAGCGACCTCGTCACTTGACCCATGGCGCGCCGCAGCGCGGGCCCATTCTTCCAACAGCCGTTCGGACCACTGCGGCTCAAACAGCCCCGCGCGGGCGGCACCAATGACCACCTCGCGCATCACGGTTGGATAAAGAACGCAGGCGTCGATTAGCGCTTTCACGGCAGCAACCGATAAAACAGCGCCTTCAGGTATCCGCTTTCCGAAAGCTGTGGCATCAACGGATGATCTGGTCCTGCAAACCCTGTGTGAATGTGCTGGGCGCGGCGCCCTGCCCGCCCGATGCCTCGCGCCGATGAGCGCGCAAATTTATGCACATCCGCTGCGTGCGAGCATGAGCACAGCACAAGATATCCGCCCTCGGCCACAAGTGGTGCCGCCAGTTTTGCCACCCGCTCATAGGCGCGCAACCCACGATCGAGCGATTTTTTCGACGGCGCAAACGCGGGCGGATCACAGACCACCACGTCGAACTGCGCGCCTTCTTCATTTAGCGCCTCAAGAACGGCAAATGCATCCCCTTTGCGCGTGCTGAGCTTGTCGCCCATGCCCATGGCATCCGCACCGCCTTGGGCCAGATCAAGCGCGGGCTGTGCACCGTCAACGCACGTGGCGCTTTGCGCACCCGCCGCCAGCGCCGCAAGCCCAAAACCGCCAACATGGGAAAACACGTCCAACACCCGTGCGTCTTTCGACAGCCGCGCCGTTACCGCGTGGTTTGGTCTTTGGTCAAAGAACAGACCGGTTTTTTGACCGCCCATAACGTCCGCCAGATAAATGGCGCCGTTCATCGGGACTTCCAATGGCGCGTCCGGCGCTGTGCCTGCAAGAACCTCGGACACGTCATCAAGCCCTTCCAGCCCGCGCGCACGGCCCGAGGCGTTTTTGATCACACAGCTCACGCCCGTCACCGATTGTAGCGCGGCTGATAGCTGCGCAATCCGCGCATCGGCCCAAGCGGCGTTGGGTTGCACCACCGCTACATCGCCAAACCGGTCAATGATAACACCGGGCAGCCCATCGGCCTCTGCGTGGATCAGCCTGTAAAACGGCGCATCGAACATCCGCTTGCGGTGCTCGAACGCCGTCTGCAGGCGCGCCTCAAACCACGCCTGATCAATCGTGGCAGTCACATCGCGGTCAAGCACGCGCGCGATGATCTGGCTGTCGGGCGTGACCCCCACAAGGCCCAATGGCTTGCGGTCTGCGTCTTCCAAAATGGCCAAGCTACCCGCGCCTAAGGCTTTGGTGCGCCGATCCGTCACCAAATCCTCTGCGTAGACCCACGGCGCGCCAAACCTGATGGCACGGGCGTCGGATTTTGGTTTCAGTCGAACTACGGGAAGATCGCTGGGTGAAGCGGGCACATCTGTGGTGGTTTGTGTCATGATGCCTCCCTTAAAGCACACAATTGAATTGGCCAAGCATCATAGCAAACTGCGGCAAACTGTGTCCCACATACTGAAACTGCTGGACTTGTTAGCGCAAACATCGCTAGAACGCGGGTGAATAACAGACGTCTAAGCCGATGGAGCCTGCCACATGTCGCTAAACCCAACCCTCAAAGCCGTGACAGACCGCATCATTGCCCGATCAGAAAAGCGGCGCGGGACATATCTTGAGCGTATGCGCAAAGCCGCAGACATTGGCCCCAAACGCGGCCACCTGAGCTGTGGCAACCAAGCCCATGCCTATGCAGCGATGGGCGACGCAAAGGACCGTCTTCTTGATGAGCAGTCCCCCAACATTGGCATCATCACTGCCTACAATGACATGCTTTCGGCCCACCAGCCGTTCAAAGAATTCCCTGATCTGATCAAAGCCGCCGCAGCCACCCACGGCGGCACTGCCCAAGTTGCGGGCGGCGTTCCGGCCATGTGTGATGGCGTAACCCAAGGCCAAGTTGGCATGGAGTTGTCGCTGTTTTCGCGCGATGTGATCGCATTGGCCGCAGGCGTTGGCCTGTCACACAACACTTATGACGCGGCGATGTATTTGGGTGTGTGTGATAAAATCGTGCCCGGTCTTATCATTGCTGCCGGTACATTCGGCTATATCCCGTCGGTCTTTGTGCCAGCAGGCCCGATGACCAGTGGCTTGCCCAATGATGAAAAAGCCCGCGTGCGCCAACAGTTCGCAACAGGCGACATTGACCGCAGCCAGTTGATGGCCGCCGAAATGGCAAGCTACCACGGCCCGGGCACCTGTACGTTTTATGGAACGGCGAATTCCAACCAAATGTTGATGGAATTCATGGGGCTGCACCTGCCCGGCGCGTCTTTCGTGAACCCCAACACCCCACTTCGCGCAGCCCTCACCGAACATGCTACGAAAACGGCCCTGGGCATCACAGGACTTGGCGATAATTACACCCCCGCCTGCGATGTGCTCTCGGAAAAGGCGTTTGTGAATGGCATCGTCGGGCTGATGGCGACGGGGGGCTCAACAAACCTTGTGCTGCACCTGCCTGCAATGGCGCGCGCGGCGGGCATTGACCTTACGCTTGAGGACTTTGCGGATATCTCGGCGTTGGTGCCATTGATGGCAAAAGTATACCCCAACGGCCTCGCGGACGTGAACCATTTCCACGCTGCAGGTGGGCTTGGCTACATGATCGGTGAGCTGTTGAACGCTGGCCTACTGCACGATGATGTGGATACAATCGTCGGCAAAGGATTGTCGCGCTACACACAAGAGCCTGTGTTGCAGGACGGCAAACTTGAGTACCGCGAAGGCTCTGCAAAAAGTGAAAACGAGAAAATTCTCCGCCCTGTCTCAAATCCATTCCAGCCTGAAGGCGGCGTAAAGCAGCTGCGCGGCAACCTTGGGCACGGCATGATGAAAGTCAGCGCCGTCGCACCCGAACGTCAGATTGTCGAAGCCCCCATCCGTGTTTTCGAAGACCAGCATGACGTAAAAACGGCCTTCCAAAAAGGCGAGTTCACATCAGACACCATTGTCGTTGTGCGCTTCCAAGGCCCTGCGGCAAACGGCATGCCCGAATTACACTCGCTCACCCCAACGTTGGCAGTGTTGCAAGACCGTGGCCTTAAAGTGGCGCTTGTTACAGATGGCCGGATGTCCGGCGCATCAGGCAAAGTCCCATCGGCGATCCACGTAGCACCCGAAGCGCTTCACGGCGGTCTTTTGTCAAAGCTGCAAGACGGCGATATCGTTCGGGTCGATGCGCAAAACGGGACCCTAGATGTGCTGACCGAAGGCGTTGACGCACGCACAGCAGCCACACCAGACCTTGAGAGCAACACATTCGGCGTTGGCCGCGAGATGTTTGAGGTATTTCGTGCCAACGTTGGCCCTGCCAGCTCTGGCGCCGGCGTTGTTGTGTAAACGCGGGATTTGGATATTTATGAACAAAAGAAGATCAGCCCCCGAGACCGATACGCATGCGCGCAAAAGTCCCGTGGGGCCTTCTCTTGTTACAGCCATCGGCGTCCCCGCCTGTACTGCCGCTCCCGAATACAAAGCTTAAGTTAATTTACTGTTTCAATTCTTTTGTTTAAAAATATCCCCGCCGGAGGCACCCACGTTACTTTCCGGCACCAAATACCCCGAAGAGGATACCACCATGATGAGCCCACTCGACGCCAGCCACCACACCCGCGCAATTTGTGAACTGGCACCGGTTGTGCCCGTGCTTGTCATCCACGACGCCGCAATCGCGCGTCCTTTGGCCGAAGCACTTGTGGCCGGCGGATTGCCCGCCCTTGAAGTGACGTTGCGAACCCCCGCTGCCCTCGACGCGATCCGCGAGATGGCCAAAGTTGAGGGCGGCACTGTTGGCGCCGGAACACTTTTGACGCCCACAGACGTAGAAGCCGCAAAAGAAGCCGGCGCGCAGTTCGGTGTCTCACCTGGTGCCACGCCAAAATTGCTTGAGGCATGCGCAATCTCAGCGCTGCCACTGTTGCCCGGTGCATCCACCGCGTCCGAGGCCATGGCGCTGCTCGAAATTGGCTATTCGGTGCAGAAATTCTTCCCAGCCGAGGCAAATGGCGGTGCTCCCGCACTCAAAGCAATTGGCGCGCCTTTGCCACAGGTCTCATTTTGCCCAACGGGTGGTGTCACACCCGAAAACGCACCTACATACCTTGGACTGTCAAACACGCTTTGCGTTGGCGGAAGCTGGGTCTGCCCTGCCGATCTGATCGCCGCAAAAGACTGGGCCGCGATTGAAGAACTGGCCCGCGAAGCCGCAGCACTTAAGCGGTAATCACTTAGCTGTTTATTCAGCGACACGCGCGGCACGCCCGCCACGCCGTCCTGTGGCGGGGGCTGTTTCAAGGCCTTCGCGCAGCGTCTGCGTCATCGGATGATCTCCGTTTGATTGCCCGTAGTGATCAATAAGCGGCTTGATATAATCTTGCATCGCGACACCCGCGGGCAGCCCAAGCGCCCAGTCCAGAAAGATCGAGCGGCACTCAGGCGCGCTGATCCCATCAATTTTATAGCTTTCTTGGATCAATCCGCGTGGGTCCAAAAACTTGAAGTCAATCATTGCCGCCTGCCCCATCTTTTGCGCCCCCAAGGGGCATAATCCGTTCAATACATGCACGCGCCGTTTGCCGCGCCTCAGCCACTTTTGCCAGCGCCTCGTCCTCGGAACCCGCAGCCAAAATACCATTTAGAACGCCAACCGCGCCCGTCCCGACTTTTGCTGCATCAAACGGCCCCAGGCTCAACTCGGCCTGCATCGCTTTCACGGCCCATAGGGTCTTATAAGCTGCGGTGATGGCGCGCGCGTCCGCGTCATTCAACCATCCGTTTGCGACTGTTGTCGCCAGTTGCGCCGACGTATCGCGTGGTACGTCATCAAGCCCCGCTTTCAGCGCACTGGCTTGGGCGAACAGCTCAATATCTTGCACGCCGCCAGCACCATTTTTAACGTCCCACGGATCACTCGCAGGTTTCGCCCCCGCCAAACGCGCCCGCATATCGCTTGTATCACCCAGCACGTCTTTTTGCGTGTCCCGCAAAATATCACCGCGCAAAGCGTTCCAGTCCTTTGCCAACGCCCCATCACCAAGTGCTTGCGCGCGCGTCAAGGCAAGATGCTCCCACGTCCATGCTTCTTCTTTCTGATAGCTCGCATAAGACGCCCAACCACTTGCCACAGGCCCTTGCCGCCCCGAAGGACGCAGCCGCATGTCCACCTCATACAGCCGCCCTTCCGGCAATTGCGCCGTCAACGCCGTAATCAGCGCTTGGGTAAGCCGGGCAAAGTATGTTCGTGTCTGCAACGGCCTTGGACCATCAGACATCGCATCAGGGTCCGCGTCATAGATCAAAATCAAATCCAGATCCGAGCTCGCGTTTAACTGACCCGCAGCCAGAGACCCCATGGCAATTGGAACCGCTCCGCGCCCCATCGGCGCGCCATGCTTTGACGCAAACTCAGCCGTGACCCGCGGCCAAAGCGCGCCAACCAACGCCTTGGCAAGGGACGCGTATTGCGCACCGGCCATTTGCGCATCGATCACACCGCGCAGATGATGCACGCCAATCCGGAAGTGCCATTCTTTCTTAATCCGTCGCGCTGTGTCCAGCACCGCCTCATAATCCCCACAGGCCGCTAGATCATCGGAAATCATGTCACTTAGCTGCGCGTCACTTGGGAACGACGCAAAGAAATCACCCGCAATGACCGCGTCCAGCACGTTGGAATTACGACCCAGATACGCCGCAAGCGCGGGTGACGTCGCGCAGATTTCAAGCAGCAAATCCACCAGCGGAGCGTTGGCCTCAAAAAGGGAAAAGACCTGCACACCTGCGGGCAGGCCGCGCAAGAACCCATCGAAATGCGCAAGCGCTTCTTCGGGGCGTGCGGCTTGGGCCAATTTAGCCACAATAGACGGGCGCAGGCGGTTAAAAATTTCTGTAGCGCGGGCAGATCGCATTGCGGGGTAGCTGGGCCAACGGGCGATTGTTTCTTGGCCAAAATCGTTCGGAACTGTAGATGTGTCGCTTTCCTGATCGGTCGCTTTGATACTTGCGATAGAACCATCTTCGGCAGGCGCTTCTGGCGCAAAGAACGCCTCTGTACGGCTGTGAACACTCTCAAATAAGTCCTGCAATCGTTGCTTTAGCGGTGCCACGTCCTCGCCCATCATGGCGGCAAGCCGGCTGAAGCCTTCTTCATCGCGGGGCAACACGTGGGTTTGCGCATCAGCAATCATTTGCAAGCGGTGCTCAACATCCCGAAGATCGCGGTATTTTACTTTAAGATCACCCGCCAACTCATTGCTAACCCAACCTTTTGACGAAATAGCATCAAGCCCTGCACAGGTTCCACGCACACGCAAATCAGGATCGCGCCCGCCTGCAATCAACTGCTGTGTTTGGGTGAAAAACTCAATCTCGCGAATACCGCCACGGCCCAGTTTCACGTTATGCTCGGGCAATGAAATAGCCCCTGCCAGACCCTTATGTGCCCAAATTTTGAGGCGCATATCATGGGCGTCTTGAATTGCTGCAAAGTCCAGATGCTTGCGCCAAACAAAAGGTCGAAGCCGCTCAAGATAAGCCTCTCCGGCTTTATGATCGCCTGCGCACACCCGCGCCTTGATATGGGCCGCACGTTCCCATGTGCGCCCCTCAGCCTCGTAATAAAGCTCTGCTGCTGACATTGACATGCACACGGGCGTCACCGCCGCATCAGGGCGCAACCGCAGGTCTGTTCGAAAGACGTAACCATCGCGGGTTTGCGCACTTATCGTTTTGGTCACCGCACGGATAATCTGCACAAATGCGTGGCGCGCATCGGCCACATCATCACGGGCATAGCGGCTGTCATCAAAGAGGCAAATCAGATCAATGTCGCTTGAGTAATTCAACTCAAACGCGCCCATCTTACCCATCGCGAGCACAACCAAGCCACCGTTTGTGGCCAGATCATCCTCGGTCAACCACGGCAGATGCCCCCTTTTGAAACGGGCCGCGAACTCTGCATCGAGGGCCGTTTGAAGTGCCGCGTCCGCAAGGTGGGTCAACGCGGCTGTGACACTTTCCAGCGGCCAGACACCGGCCAGGTCCGCAAGTGCCGTAAGTAAGGCAATCCGCCCTTTTGACCGGCGCAAAGACGGACTTAACTCGCTCAGTGGTACGTTTGAGGCATAGCCCGCTACTGCCGCTAATTCGGCGCGCAGGGCCGCTTCAGGGTCCGCAAAAGCGCCCTGAAGCCACTCGTGATGCTTGCCAATCAGCCCGCTTAGGTATGGGCTACATCCCGCAGCACCGGCGACCACATCCGACAAAGGGCCATCGAACAGAACAGCGCGTTCAGCCCCGCGATCAGGGTCAAAGGCGCGTGGCATACGGGTGATAGCGTCTGTAAACTTCATATAAAACAACGTGATACGCGCGCCGTGATTGGTCAAGGACAACAATTGATCAAAAAGAGCGGATGCCCTTTATCGAAACACCCCAAACAACCACATAATTGCACATAACAAGTGAAACCACACGGATATCTGCCTATGCACAGCGCCCTTCCCGATCCCGTCGATCAAGCAGAGTTCTACGCGGATGTACCGCTGAAACGCTTGCTGTCGTGGGGGATTGATACGCTTATCATCGCGGCCATATCGATCGCGCTTTGTCTGCTTACGCTTGGGGTTGGCTTTTTCATCTTCTTTGCAGTCTTCTTTTCTGTCAGCTTTATCTACCGCGTGGTCACGTTGGCGCGCCGCTCAGCCACTGTGGGCATGGGGGTGGTGGCAATAGAATTTCGCACTGCCAAGGGCACCAAATTTGATGCCGGAACCGCGTTTTTGCACACTTTGGGATATGTCATTTCATTCGGGGTGCCGGTGTTGCAGTTGATCTCGATCGTCTTGATGTTGATCAGCGAAAAGCGCCAAGGAGCGACTGACCATCTGCTGGGGACCGTGGCCATTAACCACGCTGCACATTCGCGTTAACGCACCACGCAGACAGGGGTTGGCGAGACTGTTTTCGCTTGCTAGGGTTTGCGTGTTCAAGAATTGGATTATTAATGCGCCACACCCTGCCAATTGCACCACAGTTTTATGTGACCGCACCGCAGCCCTGCCCTTATCTTGAGGGTCGGATGGAGCGTAAACTGTTTACCGCATTGCAGGGTGAAAGCGCAGAAAAGCTGAATGACGGGCTGTCCAAGCAAGGCTTTCGCCGCTCACAAAATGTACTTTACCGGCCGTCGTGTGCCGATTGTACCGCGTGTTTGTCCGCGCGCATCAAAGTGGCTGATTTCAAGCTGAGCAAAAGCCAGAAACGCGTGATGAGCCGCAACAAAGATATGCGCCGCCGCGTGACAAGCCCTTGGGCAACCGAAGAACAATTTGCCCTGTTTCGTGCGTATCTGGATACGCGGCACGCAGATGGTGGCATGGCTGATATGGATATATTCGAGTTCGCCGCCATGGTCGAAGAAACGCCCGTGCGCAGCCGCGTGATTGAATACACCCGCGACGAGGTTTTGACCGCCGTTTGCCTGACAGATCTGCTCGATGACGGGCTGAGCATGGTCTATTCGTTTTTTGCGCCTGATGCGGCGCCAAGCTCGCCCGGGATGCACATCATCCTTGATCATATCGAGATCGCGCGGGAAACAGGCCTGCCATATGTCTACCTTGGGTATTGGGTGCCCGGATCGCCCAAGATGGATTACAAGGCGAAGTTCTCGGGCCTTGAGGTCTACCGTGGTGGTGCGTGGGAAACCATGAACAACGTGGCCGATTTTGAGCAAGAGACGCACCCGCTGTCCATTGATCCTATTGCCGAACAAGTCGCGAATATCTCGCTGCCTGATACGCTGTCTTCAAAAGTATAGCCTGCGGTATGAAGACGGCTGACCAAGGCTGACTGATCGCCCATCATCCTGGCAACCAAATGAAAACGGCCCCGCAGTTTCCTGCAGGGCCGTTGTCATTTTCAGGTCTGATTTAATCAGTTACCAATCAGGTTCGGCACGATTGTCACCACGCTTGGGAACGCCGCCAAAAGCGCCAGCCCTGCCACTTGGATCAACACGAAGGGCAATACACCTTGGTAGATGTGGCCAGTGGTGACTTCCTTCGGGGCCACGCCGCGCAGGTAGAACAGCGCAAAGCCAAACGGTGGTGTCAGGAACGAGGTCTGCAAGTTCACAGCGATCATGATTGTTACCCATTTCGGATCCATCGTGCCGCCGTAAATGACCGGCCCCACAATCGGGATGACGATGTAGATGATCTCTAGGAAATCAAGAACAAAGCCCAAAATGAACAGCACCAGCATAACCAGCAAGAACACGGTCCATTCGTTGTCGAACGAGCGTAAGAACTGTTGGATATAGTGCTCACCACCGAACGAGATCACCACAAGGTTAAGCAGCTGTGAGCCGATCAAAATGGTGAACACCATCGAGGTGACTTTGGCGGTTTCGCGCACCACGGGGCTAAGGACCCCGCCCGCAAACAGCACCCAACAGGCAAACAGGATGCCGAACATCGCGAATAGATACGCAGCCTTAGCGACGATGAACGCAAAGACGGTCTCGACACTGGTGTTGCCCGTACCCAAGCGCAGATCAAAGTTCACGCCCACAAGGATCAACACGATGATCGCAAAAGTGGTCATCAAGATCATCTTGCCCGAACGCCCCTCATCCGCGAGGCGGCGATACGCGGCCAACATGATCGCCCCGCCCGCACCAAGTGCCGCAGCAGGTGTCGGGTTGGTGATACCGCCCAAGATTGAGCCAAGCACCGCAATGATCAACACAAGCGGCGGGAAGACAACGCGCAGCAACTCGTTCTTAGCCAGCATCTTCAGCGCCCCCGCACATCCCCAAAGGGCAAGGCCCAGAGGCAATGCGATCAGCAACAGCCGTGCACCCGCAGATGTGGTGGGCCCCAAAAGAGCGACGTCAACAAAAAGCACGCCCAATGCGCCGAGTGTTCCTGCGATCAACGGCAAGCGGCCAGCTGATGGCGCAACACCGCGTGCAGTGGTCAGAACCAGACCCAGCAACATCATTGAAACAGCCAAACCTGTGCCGATTGGCGCAGCGGCTTCGATCTTTTCAAGGATCAACGTCTCACGCTCTTCCGGTGTCAGCTGACGGCTTTCTTGCACGCCCCCCGCATCATCGATGGCTTGCTGTTGTGCGACCGCTTCGTCCCATTTGGCTTGACCGTGCAGATCAATCATGGCCGCGGCACATTCAGGGCCAACAGACGTGCGAAGGTCTGCGGTACTGCCGGCGTCGGTGTAGCTGTCAACGATTGTTGACTGGCTGCCGACAAGGCCGATGTTCACGAACAGGATCAAACCACCGATCAACATGATCGGCGCGCCCAAGAACCATGTCAGCCCCTCAGAGCGGGTGATCGGCTCACTGTTGCTGCTGCCCATCTGGACCGCTGGCGCTTTGGACGGGTTGAAAAGCGCGTAGACAAACGCATAGCCCGCATAAAGCATCGCCAGCAAAATACCGGGCAACAGCGCCGCTTGGAACAACGTGCCCACAGAGACAACCGCAGGCTCACCCAGATATGTCAGCGCATCAGAACATCCCACCAATTGGGCACGCTCTTCTTGCGCGGCCGAGTACAAGTCCCCAGCCAATGTCCCAAGCAACACGATCACGATGGACGGCGGAATGATCTGACCCAATGTGCCAGAGGCCGCAATCACACCTGTCGAAAGCTGCGGCGAATAACCGTTCTTGAGCATTGTCGGCAAAGACAAAAGCCCCATGGTCACAACGGTTGCTCCCACAATACCTGTGGACGCCGCAAGGAAAGCACCAACCACAACCACGGACACCGCCAAACCACCGGGCAGCGGGCCAAACACCCGTGCCATGGTTTTCAGCAAATCATCCGCAATTTTCGACCGCTCAAGGGTGATGCCCATCAGAACAAACATCAAAACAGCCAACAGCGTTTCAATGGATTGGCCTGCCAAAACACGTTCGTTGATGCGGTTCACAATGAACGACACGTTACGATCAAGGGCGACTTCCCACCCTTGCAAAAACACAGGCTCTCCAATGCGCGGCAACTCAGGGTAGCGGAAAATCGAGACCGCCTCAGGGCGTATCCCTTCGGCCAGAAGGGCCGCGTATTGCGCGCTGTCTTTGTCGATTGCTTGGTGAATAAGCAGGCCGTTGCTATCGAGTGCCGCGATGATCCCGAATGAGATAACGGCAGAGCCACCGATTGCAAAAGCCACGGGGAAGCCTGACAAAATGCCCGCAAAGAGCGTCAGGAATACGATGATCAGGCCGACTTCTACGCCATCAAGTCCGAATAACATGTCTCTAGATCTTTCTTAACTTAATGGATGTTCGCGGCGAGTTCTGCGTCAGCATCGCCAAGTTTATCACGGTCAAGGTTTTTGCCTTCGGCCTCGGGACCTTCGCGCAACTCAAGGTAGCTGCGGTAAAAGAAGGTAATCGCCTGCAAAAAGACCATCGCCGTGAAGACGATCAGCAAAATCTTGAACATGAAATATGCGTTGAACCCGTTGGGCGAGAAACCGATGGTCTCAACATTCCAGCGCAGCGCGCGGGCTTTGTTCACCAAACGGTCAAGGCTGTCGGAGGCGGATGGGTTCGGCACCACAAGGTGACGCCACAAGAAATACCAACCGTACATCCACGTCAGCACCGCCGCTGGCATCATAAAGATGATGCTGCCCACCATATCAATGATGCGCTTGGTGCGGAATGAAACGGCTGAGTAGACCAAGTCAACACGCACGTGACCGCCCTGCACAAACGTATATGTCGCGCACAGGCACACCACGATGGCGTTGTATAACTTTAGCTCCTCAGACCACCAGCTGATGTCAAAGGCAAAGCTTTTGCCAAACCCGAATGACAATTCGGAAGCCGCAAAAATACGCTGCATGAATACGATGACGATTTGTTGCAGCACCATCAAAAGGCCGGCCCATGCAAAGAAACGGCCCACGGCGTTTGCGAACCCTTCAAATACCCGCACGCAGCCCCACATGAATGGACGGTACAGCAAGCCCGCGATGGTCACACAGATAAACAGGGTGAAGATCGCGAAGAACAACTCAACAGAGCCGCCGTAATAAATGAACCGCATCAGGGATTGTTTGTCTTCGGTGGTGTTGTCCCACGTCAGCCAGTCAAGCCAGCTTGAAGTGTTCAACAGCGCGTAGCCGATGTTGTAAAACGCCAAAGCGATATTTTGAAAAAACCAGATGATCCCGTCGAGCATGATATTCCCCTATGCCTTCAAGTCGTGGAGCGGCGGCTCGTAATAATTTCGGCGCAGTTATGATGTGCCACGCAACCCCAATGCCCATGGGCCATGGTTGCGGATGCAGTCAGATCATAATGCGGTAAAAGTTGGAGCGGCCAACGCATGCTGGCCGACCCAAAGATGCGAACGCTTGGGAGAGGACGCGCGCGCCCTCCCCCCTGCAATCGGGCGATTAGCCTAGAACGCGGTCGCGCTGTGTGCGGTATGCACTTTCAGACTGCTTGATCCAGCCAGATGACGCTTTGAGCGAGGCCTGGTAATCATCGTGGACCTTTTTGTAGAGGTCATCACCGAGGTTTTCGGCGTGGACTTCTTCACTTGCTTTACCGAATGCATCCCAAACGTCATCTGGGAATTCGAGAACTTTAACACCGCCGGATTGCAGACGCTGAAGCGCTGAACCGTTGTTGTTAAGGAACTGTGCAAGGTTCCACTGGTGTGTTTCAGCAGATGCGATTTCGATGATCTTCTGGTGCGCTGGTGACAGGCTGTCGAATACGTCGCGGTTTGTTGCAACTGACAGACCTGCGCCTGGCTCGTGGAAGCCCGCAGCGTAGTAGAATTTTGTGATCTCTTGAAAACCGGCTTTTTCGTCTGCCCATGGGCCGATCCACTCGGTGCCGTCAAGCGCGCCAGATGCCAAAGCTTGGTACACTTCTGCGCCTGGAAGGTTCTGAACAGATGCACCCAATTTACCCAGTGCTTTACCGCCAAGACCTGGCATACGGAATTTCAGACCGTTGAAATCAGCAGCTGAGTTGATTTCTTTACGGAACCAACCGCCCGCTTGTGCGCCTGTGTTGCCGCCCAAGAATGATTTCAGGCCAAAGATTTCGCCCAACTCGTCGTGCAGAGCCGCGCCGTTGCCGTGGTAGTACCAGTTTGCAAGCTCTTGTGCTGTCATGCCGAATGGCACAGCTGTGAAGAACGCATATGCAGGGTGCTGACCAACAAAGTAGTAGTCTGCGCCGTGGTACATGTCCGCTTGACCGGCAGTAACCGCGTCAAACACTTCAAACGCGCCAACCAGCTCGCCTGCGGCTTTTACGTCAACAGTCAACTGACCGTCAGACATTTCGCCAATTGTATCCGCTGCGCGCTGAGCTGCGTCAAAAACGCCAGCCAGACCACGGCCCCAAGTGGTAACCATAGTCAATGTGCGCTTGCCTTGGGCGTAAGCAGGTGCGGCCAATGTGGACGCAGCAGCAGCCGAGCCGCCAAGTGCAGATGTTTTCAAAAATGAGCGACGATCCATAGAGTATCCTCCCAGATAATAAAATCAGGCCGCCACCGCTTCACCAAAACGAAGCCGCGCGCCCTGTGGGTCGTTAACAATGGTCAGACATTAGCGGCACCAAAAAAAATCCGAAATACCAACTACTACGTAATCGGTTAACTTTTATGACCAACTCTGCCTCAATATTGAGCACCATACGTCTCAAAACAGGCCCCATGCTGCGTATTTTGCGCGCGGAACTGCGTAAGAAAGACTTAACAAGCTGCCGATTCCAGCGTATCGAATCGCAGATGCCGAATATGTTTCGTCTTTTGCGCACACTTCGCCCAAGCTACGGGCAAAAGCTGTTCATTCTAGCGACGGCCCCTTTGTTGGTTGCGGCCACTATCATCGGCCTTGTGGTCATCACGCAGTCACGCACCTTGGCCGAGCGCGAGATCGCCGCTCTTGAGACCCAACTTCTATCTGCCAAAAAAGCCGAGTTGAAAAACTACCTGTCCATTGCGCGCACTGCCGTTGTCGATATTTACGGCCCCGCCGGTACAAATGACGAAGCCGCCAAGACCGAGGTAAAGCAGCGCCTTGCCGCGATGGTTTACGGCCAAGACGGCTATTTCTTTGTCTTTGATTACGATGGCACAAACCTTGTGGCGCCGCGCCAGACCGTTCTGATCAACAAAGACTGGAGCGGGCTGACCGACCCCGAAGACGTGCCCGTTACCGACAAGCTGATTGATATTGCGCGCACGGGCGGTGGGTATCATTCGTTTTTATGGACCAAGCCAAGCACCGGCACCAAAGAACCCGCGATTAGCTATGTGCTGGGTCTGCAAGATTGGCAGTGGGCCATCGGCACCGCCATTTTTGTCGATGACATCCAAAGCACGGTGGCCGCGGCGCGCGCAGATGTAGAGAACCGCATCGATCGGACGTTCCAGTATATTGTGTTCATCACGCTTGGTGCGCTTTTGGCGGTTTTTGCCTCTGGCATGGTGCTGAACATCCGCGAGCGGCGCTTGGCCGATACCAAGCTAAAGGCCCTGACGGAGCGAATTTTTGATACCCAAGAAGAAGAACGTGGCCGCGTCGCCCGCGAGTTGCACGACGGCATCAGCCAGATCTTGGTGGGCGTACGCTATTCACTTGAGCTGGCGCGTAGACGTTTCAACAAAGGCGATGCCGCCGCCGGTGACAGCCTTGGTGCAGGGATCGACGGGCTGAACACCGCCATTGGTGAGGTCCGCCGCATCAGCCGTGATTTGCGGCCGGGCATCTTGGACGACTTGGGGCTTGGCCCTGCCCTGCAATCGCTGACCGATGACTTTGAGGCGCGCACGGGTATCGAATGCACGTTTGAAACTGTCGTCTTTCGCAACCGCCTTGATCCCGACAGCAAGATTGCGCTTTACCGCATTGCCCAAGAAGCCCTGACCAACATTGAGCGGCACGCCGATGCCTCGAAAATGGTGATGAGCCTGGCCGGTCACCGCCAAGGGGCGACGTTGATGGTAAAGGACAACGGCGTTGGCCTGAAATCAGGGCGCGGTCGCAACAGCTTGGGGCTTGGTCTGCGCAATATGGCCGAACGGATCGAGCAACTTGACGGCACGCTGAACATCGCGTCCACCGCCTCTGGCACCACCATCGAGGCGACTGTGCCGCTTACCCACCTTCTAAGTCCCGAAGCACCAGCGAAGATTACCCAATGACCCAAACACCGCCGCTCACCCGCGTTATGATTGTCGATGATCACCCGATGGTTGCCCAAGGGGTGCAATCGATCCTTGAGACTTATGACGATCTTGAAGTGGTCGCGACCCTTTCATCCGGACAAGAGGCCATCGCGCAAGTAGGCACGTTGCAGCCGGACGTCGTGCTGATGGACCTGAACATGCCCAACATGGGCGGGCTTTCCGCGACCGAGATTATCCTTGAGCAACACCCCGACACCCACATCCTGATCCTGTCGATGCACGACACGCCCGAATATATTTCAACGGCGCTGAGTTACGGCGCGCATGGCTACCTGCTGAAGGACGTCCCTACCGAAGAAATCAAAACTGCCATTGATGTGGTGCTGTCTGGTGGGCGGTATTTGTGCACGGGCGCGAAGGGCTCGCTTGAACCGGCGGTTGCGGGCGGGCGCGAAATCCTGACCGAGCGCGAGCAGACTATTTTGCTGCAACTTGCCAGTGGGAAATCCAACAAAGACGTAGCAGCCGTGTTGGATATTTCTGTGCGCACAGTTGAGACGCACCGCAAGAATATCAAACGTAAACTGGGTATTTCATCTACCGCAGGGCTGACCCGCTACGCGCTTGAGCACGGGGTTTTGCAGGGTACAGGGGCTAATTTGTAGGCCAGCATCCAATAAAAATGCCAAAAAGTACCCCCATACTTTCTGATAGTTTCAAAATTCATCACTCAAATCGCTATTTAATTATCCAAAACAGCCAAAAAACTACTGTGCGGCTGTTGACGCCCCCGAATGCCCGCCATAATGTCCGTGGCAATTGTTAAGAAAGGGCGGGCTATGAAAGACGTCGTCGTGATTTGCCGAAAGATGCGCATGGGATCGTAAGGTCATCCAGTTTTGAAACCATGCGCCCCCGACACAATCGGGGGTTTTTTTATGTCACCTTTTCTTTTCTGAACCTGAAACGAGCTAGCTATTGATTTGACGCGGAACCAGCCGCGCAATCGTTGAAAACCGGAGAGACCAAGATGCCCGCACCCATGACAGGCGCCCAAATTGTTATCCAAGCCCTTAAAGAACAAGGCGTCGACACGATTTTCGGCTACCCCGGTGGCGCGGTGCTGCCGATCTATGACGAGATTTTTCAGCAAAGCGACATCAACCACATTTTGGTCCGCCACGAGCAAGGTGCGACCCACGCCGCCGAAGGCTATGCCCGCGCGACAGGCAAACCCGGGGTTGTGTTGGTAACCTCGGGCCCCGGTGCCACAAACGCGGTGACAGGCCTTACGGATGCGCTTTTGGACAGCATCCCAATGATCGTTCTATCCGGTCAGGTGCCCACATTCATGATTGGATCTGACGCATTTCAGGAGGCCGACACCGTTGGCATCACGCGCCCGTGCACCAAACACAACTGGCTCGTGAAAGACACCGATGAGCTTGCTGGCACGATCCATGAGGCGTTTCACGTTGCCACATCAGGCCGTCCGGGCCCTGTGCTTGTGGACATTCCCAAAGACGTCCAATTCGCCAAGGGCAAGTATAAGTCTGCCGCGCCCACCAAGTCGCACTATCAGCCCCAAGTGAAAGGCGACATGGCCACCATTGAGGAATTGGCCGACGCGATGGCCAAAGCCAAACGCCCGATCATCTATTCGGGTGGCGGCGTCATCAACTCTGGCCCCGCGGCGTCACAGCTTTTGCGCGAGTTGGTGGCGGCAACAAACTTCCCCATCACCTCAACCCTAATGGGACTGGGCTGTTACCCTGCGTCCGGTGACAACTGGCTGGGCATGTTGGGCATGCACGGGCTTTATGAAGCCAACATGGCGATGCATGATTGCGATTTGATGATCAACATCGGCGCACGTTTTGATGACCGGATCACGGGCCGCCTCGATGCGTTCTCGCCCGGCTCAAAAAAGGCGCATATCGATATCGACGCCTCATCGATCAACAAAGTCATCCACGTGGATATGCCGATCCTTGGTGATGTGGCCCATGTGCTTGAGGATCTGCTGAACGTTTGGAAATCAAAGGGTCGCCAGACAAACAAAGAAGCGCTCACTAAATGGTGGAGCCAAATTGAAGACTGGCGCGCCGTGCGATGTCTGTCGTTCAAGCAAGAAGGCAAAGTCATCAAGCCGCAATACGCTCTTGAGCGCCTTGAAGCTCTGACCCAGAAATACGACCGCTACATCACAACCGAAGTCGGCCAGCACCAGATGTGGGCGGCGCAGTACCTCGGGTTTGAAGACCCCAACCGGTGGATGACGTCCGGTGGTTTGGGCACAATGGGCTACGGCACCCCTGCCTCAATCGGTGTGCAAGCCGCGCACCGTGATGCGCTGGTCATTAACGTGGCGGGTGAAGCCTCGTGGATGATGAACATGCAAGAGATGGGCACAGCGGTGCAATTCAACTTGCCCGTAAAGCAATTCATTCTGAACAACGAACGGCTCGGCATGGTGCGCCAGTGGCAAGAATTGCTGCACGGTGAGCGTTATTCACAAAGCTGGTCAGAAGCCCTGCCCGACTTTGTAAAGCTGGCGGAAGCTTTTGGTGCCAAGGGTATTTTGTGTGAAGATGCTGCGGACTTGGATGATGCCATCATGGAAATGATCACCTACGACGGTCCGGTCATTTTTGATTGCCTTGTTGAAAAGCACGAAAACTGTTTCCCCATGATCCCATCGGGCAAGGCACATAACGAGATGCTTTTGGGCGACGCCAGCACCAAAGGTGCGATCGATGCAAAAGGCAGCGTGCTGGTCTAACACCCGCACTACCCTTCTCTCTTATTGGCCTGATGTACCCTCTCAAGATTGGCGCGTCAGGCCCACACAAAACATACATGAACTGAGACACCCAATGGCTGCACTAAAACTCAAGAAAGGCGCATCAAGCCACAGCGCCTACAACCTTCGTCCAACCTTCTCTGACGTAGAAGAACGCCACACCCTTGCGGTATTGGTCGCCAACGAAGCGGGCGTTCTGGCCCGCGTCATCGGACTTTTCTCAGGGCGTGGCTACAACATCGAAAGCCTTACAGTTGCGGAAGTGGATCACGAAAAGCAGCTGTCGCGCATCACGATCGTAACAACCGGCACCCCGCAAATGATTGAACAAATCAAAGCGCAAGTGGGCCGGATTGTGGCTGTGTACGACGTGCACGATCTTACCGTCGAGGGCCCTGCCGTTGAACGTGAGCTGGCCCTCTTCAAAGTCACGGGTACCGGCGACAAGCGTATCGAAGCACTGCGTCTGGCCGAGATTTTCCGCGCCAACGTGGTGGACAGCACCCTTGATAGTTTCGTTTTTGAAATCACCGGTGACGTCGGGAAAATCGATGCATTTGCCGATCTCATGCGCCCCATCGGCCTGATAGAAATGGCCCGCACGGGCGTAGCAGCCCTTTCACGCGGACCCGAATAAGAGATAATTTACAATAAGTGAAAGACCAAAGCTAAAGCTCCTCGCACTGAACAAGCGCGAGGAGCTTTTTAGTTTCAGCATAAGTTCTTTTGTTTAGAAATATCCCGGGGTGTGGGGCAGCGCCCCACTGGATGAACGCCTGCAAAAACAGCGTTTCCTTCTGTTTACCCAAACCAACACACCGAACAAAAATGGGGCGCCCAAAGGCGCCCCAGTTTGTTCAATCAGGCTCGTATAATTTACCGCTCTTACGTTGTTTTATGCCTGCGGCCTGATCGTCATGGGCGGCCCTCGCCTGCTCGCGCAGGGGGCCGCCGCATCTCTTTAGCTACAGCCGGATGTGCCGCCGCAGGTGTTGCACTTCATGCAGGTGCCGTTGCGCACCAGCGTATAGTTTCCGCACTCACCACAGGCCTCACCCTCGTAGCCTTGCATCTTCGCTTTGGCACGGGCGTCCATCTGTACACCGCCACCTGAAACAGCGGCTTCGGCTACGGCGACGCCGGTTGTGCCATCAGCCACCACAGGGGTCACGGGCGCCACAGACGCTGCCTCGGTCATGCCCATTTGGCCGCCCTGCAGCACAGTCAACTCTTGGGGCAAACGCTTGCGCAGATAGCCCGTTGAGCTGATTGTCTTGAGCGCTTCAAGGGTGCGCGTCGCAGCAGTGTCTGACACTTCTTTGACGTTGCTCACGCCCTCTTGCTCACCGCGGCCGATATCATCGAATGTGGCGCCTTCAGGCTTCACATGGGCAAGATCGGTACGGTCAAGATAGGACACAGCCAATTCGCGGAAGATGTAATCCAGCACGGATGTAGCGTTCTTGATGCTGTCGTTGCCTTGGACCATGCCCGCGGGCTCAAACTTGGTGAAGGTGAACGCATCCACGAACTCCTCGAGCGGCACACCGTATTGCAGACCAACAGACACCGCGATGGCGAAGTTGTTCATCATGGCGCGGAAGCCCGCCCCCTCTTTGTGCATATCGATGAAGATTTCACCAAGGTTGCCATCTGCATACTCC
The DNA here is from genome assembly GCF_047114695.1 of Nereida ignava. Taxonomy (GTDB): domain Bacteria; phylum Pseudomonadota; class Alphaproteobacteria; order Rhodobacterales; family Rhodobacteraceae; genus Nereida; species Nereida ignava. The sequence goes on along the minus strand of NZ_CP112885.1, from coordinate 129,708 downwards.
CCGGTGCGCAGGTACACTTTGTGCCCGCCCACGTTGGCTTTTTGGGTATAGCCCTTGCGGCGCTGTGGCATCTTTTCGCGGTGCGATTTGATGACCTCTTTGACCACAACCTTCTCAATGATTTTCTCGGCGATGACTTGTGCTTTCTCCATAGTGGAGCCGTTCTCAAGCACATCAGCTGCCTCATCATCATCCTCGACCAAGGCCGCAGCAAGCGGCTGGCTGAGTTTTGAGCCGTCACGGTAAAGTGCGTTCGCTTTCACACCCAAGGACCAAGACAGCTCATAGGCTTTCTGACAATCCTCGATCGTTGCGTCGTTTGGCATGTTGATCGTCTTGCTGATCGCGCCAGAGATGAACGACTGCGCTGCGGCCATCATGGTGATGTGGCTGTCAACGCTCAGGAAACGCTCGCCTTTCTTACCGCACGGGTTGGCACAATCGAAAATCGCGTAGTGCTCTTTCTTCAAGTGTGGCGCACCCTCAAGGGTCATTGTGCCGCAAACGTGGTCGTTGGCTGCGTTGATGTCCGCTTTGGTGAAACCCAAGTGTGTCAACAGATCAAACGTTGGATCAGCCAACTTGTCCTGTGGGATACCCAGAACATTGGTGCAAAATTCTGCGCCCAAGGTCCACTGGTTGAACACAAAACGGATGTCGAACGCTGATGCCAACGCAGCTTCCACTTTTTCAAGCTCGGCCTGGCCAAAACCATGACCGATCAGGGCGGTGTGGTTGATGCCCGGCGCGTTGCCCATTGAGGCGTGCCCAACGGCGTAGCCGACGATCTCTTCGATCTGCGCGCTGCCATAGCCAAGCTTTTCAAGGGCTGCTGGAACAGAGCGGTTGATGATCTTGAAGTAACCACCGCCCGCAAGCTTCTTGAATTTTACCAGTGCAAAGTCTGGCTCGATGCCTGTGGTGTCACAGTCCATGACCAAGCCGATTGTGCCTGTCGGCGCAACAACTGTGGCTTGGGCGTTGCGGTAACCGTGGGCTTCGCCAAGGCTCAGCGCTTCGTCCCATGCGGATTGCGCCAGTTCGATCAAGCTTTTGTCTGGGCAAGACGCGTGGTCCAGCGCGACTGGCTTGATTTCAAGGTTCTCATAGCCGTCTGTCTTGCCGTAGGCCGCTGTGCGGTGGTTACGGATGACGCGCAGCATGTGGTCTGCGTTCTTTTTGTACCCTGGGAACGGGCCCAACTCACCGGCCATTTCGGCAGATGTTGCATAGCTGACGCCGGTCATGATTGCAGTCAGCGCACCGCAAAGCGCGCGGCCTTCATCGCTGTCGTAAGAGTAGCCCATGTTCATCAGCAAACCGCCGATGTTTGCATAGCCCAGACCAAGCGTGCGGAAGTCGTATGAGCGTTGCGCGATCTCTTTGGACGGGAACTGCGCCATCATTACAGACACCTCAAGGGTGACTGTCCACAAACGGCACGCGTGCATGTAGTCTTCTGACTGGAACTCACCGTCTTTGAGGAACGTCAGCAGGTTCATGGATGCAAGGTTACAAGCCGTATCATCAAGGAACATGTACTCTGAACACGGGTTGGAGCCGCGAATTTCGCCGTCTTCTGGGCAAGTGTGCCACGCGTTGACTGTGTCGTGGTACTGGATGCCCGGGTCGGCACAGGCCCAAGCTGCGTGGCCTACTTTTTCCCACAAATCACGGGCTTGGACCGTCTTGAACACTTTGCCATCTGTGCGGTTGATCAAATCCCATGTGCCATCTGCTTCAACAGCCTTCAGGAACGCATCAGTTACGCGGATTGAGTTGTTCGAGTTCTGACCGGAGACAGAGTTATACGCCTCGGAATCCCAATCCGTGTCATATGTTGGGAACTCAATTGAGGTATGGCCTTGCTTTGCGTAATCCAGAACGCGCTTGATGTACGTCTCGGGGATCGCAACTTTCTTGGCTGACTTTACCGCTTCTTTCAGCTGTGGGTTAACCTTTGGATCATAGGCATCCTCTTGCGCACCATCCCACGCTTTGATCGCAGCAAAAATCGCGTTGAGCTTTTGCTCGTGCATCTTTGAGCCAGCAACGATGGACGCTACTTTCTGCTCTTCAAGCACCTTCCACTCGATGAATTCTTCAATATCAGGGTGGTCCGCATCCACAATAACCATTTTAGCCGCGCGCCGTGTTGTGCCACCAGATTTGATCGCACCAGCGGCGCGGTCACCAATTTTCAAAAAGCCCATCAGGCCAGATGATTTACCACCGCCAGAGAGCCCCTCACCAGACGCACGCAGGCTTGAGAAGTTTGTGCCTGTGCCAGAGCCGTATTTGAACAAACGCGCTTCACGCACCCAAAGGTCCATAATGCCGCCTTCGTTTACCAGATCATCCGCAACAGATTGAATAAAGCACGCGTGTGGCTGTGGGTGCTCATAGCTGCTGGTGGATTTGGTCAGCTTGCCGGTCTTGTGGTCTACATAGTGGTGGCCTTGGGCAGGTCCGTCGATGCCGTAGGCCCAGTGCAAGCCCGTGTTAAACCACTGCGGGCTGTTCGGCGCGGCGCGCTGTGTCGCCAGCATGTAGCGCATCTCGTCGAAATACGCACGGGCGTCGGCCTCGGTGGTGAAATACCCACCTTTCCAACCCCAGTATGTCCAGGCACCCGCCAGACGATCAAAAACTTGCTTCGCTGATGTCTCGCCGCCGAAGGTCGCGCCTTTTGCTGGTTTGGACTTCCAAAGAAACTCAGGGACATCCTTCTCAGCCACTTTTTCAACTTTGGACGGCACGCCCGCTTTGCGGAAATACTTCTGCGCAATTACGTCACTGGCAACTTGGCTCCAGCTGGAGGGCACTTCCAGATCTTCGAGTTGAAACACAATCGTGCCATCGGGGTTCCGGATTTCCGAAACTGTTTTGATAAAGTCCAGTTCGGCGTATGCGTCTTTGCCGGCGGCGGTAAATGTGCGGTCGATTTTCATATCTCGGAGCCCTGTCCCTGTAAAATGTTTAACTGCAAAACACGCAGCGGCGCGTCTTGGCTGATGATGATAGGGACAAATCTTTTGCTCAGCGCCTCGGTTATCCGTAGTTCTGACGGAGTGCGTCTTGGCAAGTGGCGCCGCGCACATCCTATATTTGTTGTGGTCTTTTGAACCTGTCCCCACCAACCTGCGCGCCACTATATGTAGTGGCCATCATGTCAGCCTGCACAACCTGACGTAGTTCCACCTAGGTGGTCAACGGTTTTTTATTAATCAAAGTCTCAAAATAGTATTGACGGTAAGGGGCCTAGTATGGGCCAGACACAATCATGTGATTCATGTGCGTGAAGGCTGTGGATAACTCTGATTTCGCCCGCAACATGAACAACCGAATTTTTCCTTTTATTCCCGCAGTTTTATCGCGGCTCCTTAAGAAATCAGCAGACTTTATCCAGACGCTTTTCCACAGGCTGGCAGAATTAACGGCCAGCGTACTTGGGTTAATGGATCGCTAAAATTATTTTACTGAAGAGGAAAAATAGCCAAGCCGATCAGTATCAAAAGTATCAATTATACGGCAGATGATAGCAAATGTGGAAAGAGGCACGGCCTTTGCCACTAAATGTAGCACACATTCAATAAACCACTCCGAATCTAACACCACTACGATTTGTAGGGAATGACGCAGAGGACAGCCGCCCTTCTCAGCACATGACTAAATGTGTGAAAGCAATACAGACTACCCTTGGGGCACTGGCTCACTAACTAATGTGGTGAAGTGGTCGGGACGGCAAGATTCGAACTTGCGACCTACGGTACCCAAAACCGTCGCGCTACCAGGCTGCGCTACGCCCCGACTGATGCTGCGTTTAATCCGCCTTTACGCAAATGAAAAGCCCCTAACAGGGCCAAGATGCAACTTCTTTGTCAAAAATTTCATGCCGCATCTCAGAACCCGCGTTGATCCCGTAAATCTCAGACAATCCGCCGTTAATTTCGAGCACATACATGATGTTATCGCCCCCGGGGATCGGTTTCAGGTCACCAGGAAACGCGTTGGAATGCACTTTGCGCACCACCCCGTCCTCACTGGCAAAGATAATATCGAGTGGGATCAACGTATTCTTCATCCAGAACGCAACGGTTTGTGGGCGCTCGTACACGAATAGCATCCCTGCCCCGCGCGGCATGGCTTCGCGAAACATCAACCCTTGGGCACGCGCAGCGGGATCAGCCACGACTTCAACGTCAAAAACCGCCTTGCCCCATGTGCCGCGCAACTCGATCTGACTGTCGGAACACGCGGCCTGTGCGCCAAACGGCAGCACAACAAAAAAGCACGCAGCGGCCATCGCTACGTGCTTTTTGAAAATCGTTCTAAAAATGGAATTACTGACGCTCGACAGCGAAATCCCATGTGCAGACTTGCGCTGCCATTTTGCCGCGCTCACCGTCGATGACACGGATGCCAACGGCTTCGCCGCTTTGCAGATCTGCCAGACCGGAACGGCGCAGTACTTCAACATGCACAAAGATGTCTTCGTCAAAGCCAAACACATTCGCAAAACCGAAACCTTTGGTTTTGTCGAACCACTTAACGCGGGATGGCTCAAGCTCGATCTTTTGTAGCTCTTCGGGGCTAACGTGGACAAACTCGCCCAGTGTGCTGGTGCCGTCGTCTTCTGGTGGTGTGATCTCAAGGACCTCAACCGCCTGCACGCCGCGATCTGTGTGTTGAATTGCGATCTCAATTTCTGTGCCCTCCGCGATGGAGCCCTGGCCGAAATTACGCAAAACATTCGCGTGTAACAAAATGTCGGGACCACCGTCGTCAGCCACAACAAATCCAAAACCCTTAACCGGGTCAAACCATTTAACGACGCCAAATACGATTTCTTCTTCTTCGACGTCTACGTTCTCAATATTCTGCTGTTCTTGCATTTTGCACATAACCATCCCGCTTTGGGGACGCTCCATCTGTAATTACACTACTGATTACTGTGCTGTAGGTTACGGGCCGTCGGTGCAATTTATCTGCGGAATACCGACGGCCTCTTTAGGAACACTACGCTATCTTTGGTTTAAGTACGTAAAAGTCTAAGGATTCAAACGCACTACATCCCATGGCTCATCCGGTGTTGAGCGGGTCCAGCGGAACCGGTTGTGCAAGCGAAACTCCCCATCGGCCCAGAACTCAATCTCGATCGGCGTGATCCGGTATCCGCCCCAAAACGGTGGCCGCGTGGGGTTTGCGCCCATCTTGGCCGTGACTTTTGCCACCTCTGTCATAAGGCTCGCCCGTGACGCCAATGGTTTGGATTGATCCGATGCCCACGCGCCAAGGCGGCTTTTGAGCGAGCGGGAGTTGTAATATTCATCCGCTTGCGGCCCATCTTCTTTGGTCACATGACCGCGCACACGAATTTGGCGGCGCAAGGACTTCCAATGCATCACAAACGCAGCCTTTTCGGCCCCATCAATTTCCTGCGCCTTCTTTGAGGTGTAATTGGTATAGAAAACAAATGCCGTGTCCTCGACATCTTTTAGCAACACCATGCGCGCATTCGGCATCCCGTCTACGTCTACTGTCGAAAGTGCTATGGCGTTAGGATCATTGATCTCGCTTTGCTCGGCCTCGGCCATCCATGATTTTGCCAGCTCGAACGGGTCATCGCCCGCGAAAATTCCACTGCGTCCGGTCATTGTAAGAATACATCCTCAAAAAGGTAGTTAATGTCTGTTGTCTGCATCACGCTTGCGCCGTTTTGTGCATTTGGGCTCCCGCCGTTGCCCGTTGAACCGGCAATTGCCCAAGATAACACAGCACGGAGCCTTGCCGCTCGCTTAGGGCTGACGTAAACCTCACACAGAGGCGGTCAAGCGCCAGCACTACCCAAGGGGAAAACAATGTCAAACCAACTCATGGCCGGCAAACGCGGTCTCATCATGGGCCTGGCCAACGATAAATCTATTGCGTGGGGCATTGCAAAAGCCTGCGCCGATGCGGGCGCCGAGCTTGCTTTCTCATATCAAGGTGACGCACTGCTTAAACGTGTGGGCCCACTTGCGGCACAGCTTGGCTCTGACATGGTGATCCCGTGCGATGTGGGCGATGAAGCCTCAATTGACGCGCTTTTTGCCGAGATTGAAAAAGCGTGGGGCAAGATTGACTTCGTCGTACATGCTATTGGTTTTTCTGATAAAAACGAATTGCGCGGCCGGTACGTTGATACGACACGCGGCAACTTTGCAATGTCCATGGATATCTCCGTTTACTCATTCACAGCCGTCGTGCAGCGCGCCGAAAAGATCATGAACCCCGGTGGCTCGTGCCTGACGCTGACGTATTACGGCGCTGAAAAAGTGATGCCACACTACAACGTCATGGGGGTTGCCAAAGCCGCCCTTGAAGCGTCCGTGAAATACTTGGCCGAAGACCTCGGCAAAGACGGCATCCGCGTCAACGCCATCTCTGCGGGTCCGATCAAAACACTGGCGGCCTCTGGAATCGGTGATTTCCGCTACATCATGAAGTGGAACGAGTATAACTCGCCCCTACGCCGCAACGTGACTACTGAAGACGTGGGTAAATCCGCGCTATATCTGCTGTCTGATCTGGGCAGTGGCGTCACAGGTGAGAACCTGCACGTCGACGCAGGATATCACGTGGTCGGCATGAAAGCTGTCGACGCCCCCGATATCTCCAAAGAATAACGGCGCGCCCATGATTGCGGCCTTTATGACGGCGTATTTTCTGCATCTTGTCGCGGCGGCCTCACCGGGCCCTGCTATTTTGATGGCGGCCCGCGTCGGGCTGCGCGACGGGATGCGGACATCTGTCTTTTTGGCTGCTGGCATCGCCGTTGGGGCTTTGTTTTGGGCTGTTGCGGCCCTCTTTGGTCTGGCAGTTTTGTTTCGCGCAGCGCCGGGCCTGATGTGGGGCTTCAAACTTGCAGGGGGTCTGTTTTTGATGTGGCTCGCGCTACAAATGTGGCGTCACGCAGATGCGGACGTTGAGACGCCCGAAAACATCAAAACGCCCACCCCGCTTGCTGCCTTTTGGCGCGGGGTTGCAACACAACTAGCTAACCCCAAACCAGCCGTTTTCTTTGGTGCGGTTTTCGTGGGCACCATTCCAACAGACGCCTCGCCGCTTTGGGTGCTGGCCCTGCTTGGCGCTATTTTGATCAACGAGTTTGCCTGCTGCACGATTGTGGCGCGGTTGTTTTCTATTGAGCACATTCGCCGCGGATACCTCCGCCTCAAACACATTATCGACCGCGGTTTTGGGGGCATCCTTGCCCTATTGGGCCTTAAGGTCGCCTTCACTTAATTCCGCCGAAAGGACCACCATATGACTGATCGTTTGCCGCACGAAAAAGGGTTTCACATTTCATGGGACCAAATCCACCGTGACAGCCGCGCATTAGCGTGGCGTCTTGATGGCAAAGGGCCGGACGATGGAAACTGGCGTGCGATCGTGGCGATCACCCGTGGCGGCATGGCCCCAGCAATGATCGTTGCGCGCGAGTTGGATGTGCGGACCGTTGATACGATCAGCGTGAAATCCTACTCGCACCAAGACCAATCCGAGGCTTCTGTGCTCAAACGTCGAGACGCTGATATGATGGGCGATGGCACGGGCATTTTGATTATCGATGATCTGGTCGACAGCGGCAAAACCCTTGAACTGGTTCGTGAAATGTACCCCAACGCGCATTTCGCAACTGTTTACGCCAAACCAAAAGGCGAGCCCCAAGTCGATACGTTCATCACAGGTGTTTCCCAAGATACGTGGATCTTTTTCCCGTGGGATATGGCCCTACAATACGTGGAGCCCTACCGCGGCGTCTAATCCCAAATTGCCCTTCTTTCAGGAGCTTAGCTGATGTCACAGTCTCGCACACAAACCACTTTTGCGCCCCCCGTTATGGAGGCCCGCCGTTGGCTTGAGACTGCTGATTTCAGCGAACAACCCCTGATCAACGTCTCACAGGCAGCCCCCGTGAACCCGCCACCCGCCGAAATGCGTGCGGCGATGGCGGCCATGATGGAAGAAGATGACACCCATCTATATGGGGCGGTGTTGGGCAACGATGCGCTGCGCACCGAACTTGCCAGCCAATGGGCGCGTCACTTTGAGGGCACAGTGTCACCGGCGCAGGTTGCCATCACATCGGGGTGCAATCAGGCGTTCTCAGCAACGATTTCGGCAATTTGCACCGAGGGGGATGAAGTTCTGCTGCCAACCCCTTGGTATTTCAATCATAAAATGTGGCTTGATATGGCAGGCGTCACAACGGTGCCGCTTGATACTGGCGCTGATTTGACGCCGGATGTCGCAACGGCCAAAGCCCTGATCGGGCCGCGCACGAAGGCGATCGTGCTGGTAACCCCCAATAATCCTGCGGGAACCGAATATAGCAGTGAAACTGTGCGCGCATTCTATGATCTGGCCAAAGCGCACGGGCTGAAATTGCTCATCGACGAGACCTACCGCGACTTTGACAGCCGCGACGGCGCGCCACACACTCTTGTCGGGCTGCCTGATTGGGATGAGACACTTGTCCAGCTTTACAGCTTTTCCAAAGCCTACCGTCTGACCGGTCACCGCGTGGGTGCCATGATGGCGTCACCTGCGTTTTTGGCTGAGGCTGAGAAGTTCCTCGACACAGTTGCTATTTGTCCCAACCAGCTTGGTCAAAAAGCGGCCCTTTGGGGCCTTCAAAACCTTGGCGATTGGCTTGCGGGCGAGCGGCAGGAAATCTTGAACCGCAGCGCAGCAATTGCGCAAAACATGCCCGCGCTTGAGGCCAAAGGTTGGTCGCTCTTGGGCAACGGCGCGTATTTTGCCTATCTGCGTCACCCCTATGCGATGCCCTCGGATGAGTTGGCCAAGTGGCTGGTCCATAACGCCCAAATCCTTGCCCTGCCCGGCACCATGTTCCGGCCCAGCGACGACCCCGCTGGCGCGCAAGAAATGCGCATCGCTTTTGCCAATATTGACGCAAGTGGCATTGCGGCCCTTTTTGCACGGCTCAGCGCCCTTGAAGGTCTGCCCCTTCGCGCATAGACATCTTTTGAACATCACTGCGGCGGGCGTGTACCAGCCCTGCCACCCTAAACATTGAGGCGCGCGCGTTATGGCCGAGAAGAAAAAAGCATCGAAATTTCTGGGCACTGCCCTACTCGGTTTGTTGGGCGTTTCGCTGATTGGCTTTGGCACCGGCGGCTTTGGCACGAACATCTCAAGCATCGGCAAAGTCGGTGATACGACGATTGACGCAAACGATTATGCCCGCGCGCTGGATCAAGAGTTACGCAGCCTCGGCGCACAATTCGGCCAGAACATCACCTTCGCTCAGGCACAGCAATTCGGCATCGACCGATCCGTGTTGCAACGCGTTATCGCACAGACCGCCCTTGATAATGAGACCACGCGCCTTGGCCTGTCTGTGGGCGATGCGGAGGTGGCCGAGCAAGTGCGCGCAGTGCAGACGTTCCGTGGCCTCGATGGTCAATTCGACCGCGAAGCCTATGCCTTTACCCTTGAGCGCGCAGGCCTGAGCGAGGCCGAGTTTGAAGCCGACATTCGCAGCGAGGCTGCGCGCAATCTGCTGCAAGCGGCCATCACCACGGACACGACGCCCTCTGATGCCTATGTGGATTTGATGTTCTCCTACCTTGCGGAGCGCCGTAATATCACGTGGGGCACTGTGGCAGAGACCGATCTTGAGACGCCTCTGGAAGTGCCCACGCCGGCCGAGCTTCAGACGTTTTATGAGGCCAACCCCGCCACATTCACCACCCCAGAGGCAAAGCGGCTAACGTATGTGTGGCTCACACCCGCCATGCTGGCCGATACGATCGAGATTGATGACGCGACCCTGCGCGAACTGTATGAAGAGCGCATCGATCAATACGTCCAGCCCGAGCGCCGCTTGGTTGAGCGACTGGTATTTGAAGATCAAGGCACCGCCGAAGCCGCCGCTGCGCAGCTTGCCGTTGATCCAAGTGGCTTTGAAACACTGGTGCTTGATCGCGGCCTTACCCTTGAGGATATTGATCTGGGTCCTGTCGCCCAAGATGATTTGGATGGTGCGGCAGAAGCCGTTTTTGCCCTTGATGATACGGGCGTCACCGCAGTGGTCGAGACCAATCTTGGTCCGGCAGTCTTCCGTGTGAACGCTATTTTAACCGCCCAAGAAACACCCTTTGTTGAGGCCCGTGACGATCTTGCCAGTGACATTCTGGCCAACCGTGCAGCGCGCCAAATTCAGGACCAAGCCCGTGGCTTTGACGAGGAATTGGCCTCTGGCGCTACGCTTGAGGATCTGGCCGCTGAAAGCGATCTCACCCTGGGAACGATCGACTGGACACCGGACGCAGAGCAAGACATTGCCGCCTACGACGGGTTCCGTCAGGCCGCACGTATTGTTGGCGACGAAGACTTCCCAGAGATTGCCGAGCTTGAGGATGGCGGTATCTTTGCGCTGCGCCTCGACGAGGTCATCCCGCCCACGCTGCAACCGCTAAGCGATGTTCAACAACAAGCGACCCTTGCGTGGCAAGAGGCACAGCGCACCGCGGCCCGTGCAGCCAAAGCAGACGCCGCAGCCGATAGCCTGCGCGCGGGGACTGCCCTGCCTGATCTTGGTCTTGATGAAGTGATTGAACAGGACCTGACCCGCAGCGACACCATCCCCGGTGCGGCACCTGAATTGGTACAGACCGCTTTCGAAATGGCCATCGGTGATGTGCGCACGATTGAAGGCGAAAGTGCCACTTATATCGTACGCCTTGATGCGGTGAATGGCCCCGATGCTGACAACCCCGAAATCACGGCCCTGCGCGACGCAGTTGAAACCGCAGCACGCCAAGATATCAGCCAAGACGTACTCGATGCGTTTACGGCTGCTGTGCAAGCAGATGCCCGCGTGCAGCTGGACCAAGGTGCAATCAACGCGATCCACGCTGGCTTCAACTAAAGCGGGCCCAAAATATCGGCGGCTGCGCACCTGCGCGGCCCCGCCCCCATTTAACACCGTGCGCTTTAGATATGCGCAAAGGACACCATCATGACCCTGACCCCAAGCTATGATGATTTTGCGGCACAGTTTGAGGCCGGCAAAAACCAACTGGTCTACACGCGCCTTGCGGCTGATCTTGATACGCCCGTGTCGTTGATGCTGAAACTTGGGGGGGCGCAAACCAATAGCTTTATGTTGGAATCCGTCACTGGCGGTGAAGTGCGCGGACGATATTCGATCATTGGGATGAAGCCTGATCTGATCTGGCGCTGCACAGACCAAAAGGCTGCCATCAACCGCGAGGCCCGCTTTGACGACGACGCTTTTGTGGCGGAGGTTGATGATCCGCTGACATCTTTGCGCGCACTGATTGCTGCCTCAAAGATTGATCTGCCTGATGACTTGCCTGCGGCTTGTGCGGGGCTTTTTGGGTATCTTGGCTATGACATGATCCGGCTGGTTGAGAACCTGCCAAACATCAACCCCGATCCGTTGAACGTACCCGACGCGATCATGCTGCGCCCGTCTGTTGTGGCGGTGCTCGACGGGGTGAAAGGCGAAGTTATCCTGGTCTCCCCTGCGTGGGTCTCAAGCGGTCTGTCCGCCCGCGCAGCTTACGCCCAAGCAGCTGAACGTGTCCAAGATGCCCTGCGCGATTTGGACCGCGCCTTACCCGCAGACACACGTCAAATGCGTGACCAACCTGCACCGGCAAATGCTGTGTCGAACTTTGCCAAAGACGATTACAAAGCCGCCGTGGAAACCGCCAAGGATTACATCCGTGCGGGCGACATCTTCCAATGCGTGCCTTCACAGCGCTGGACCCAAGACTTCAAAGAGCCGCCCTTTGCGCTTTATCGCAGTTTGCGCCGCACCAACCCATCGCCATTTATGTTCTTTTTCAACCACGGTGATTTTCAAATTGTCGGCGCCTCGCCCGAGATTTTGGTGCGCGTCTTTGACGATGAAGTTACCATCCGCCCCATTGCGGGCACCCGTCCGCGCGGCGCAACACCTGCTGAAGATCAGGCAAACGAAGATGATCTTTTGGCAGACCAAAAAGAATTGGCAGAGCACCTGATGTTGCTCGATCTGGGCCGCAACGACGTGGGCCACGTGAGCCAAATTGGAACTGTGCGCCCCACCGAAGAATTCATCGTCGAGCGCTATTCCCACGTCATGCACATCGTGTCGAACGTTGTGGGCAAACTGGCCCCTGAACATGACGCGCTATCGGCGTTTTTCGCAGGTATGCCAGCGGGGACTGTATCCGGCGCGCCGAAAGTACGGGCGATGGAAATCATCGACGAGTTAGAGCCCGAAAAGCGCGGCATCTACGGCGGCGGTTTGGGGTATTTCTCAGCGGGCGGCGATATGGACATGTGTATCGCCCTGCGCACAGCCGTCATCAAAGATCAAAAGCTCTATATCCAAGCGGGGGGCGGTGTGGTCTACGACTCTGAGCCCGAATTTGAATATCAAGAGACCGTTCACAAATCGAACGCGATCCGCAAAGCGGCCGCCGATGCAGCGCGGTTCGGGTCTGGCAACGGCTAAGGGCTTCACGCAAGGCCCCTGTCTCTATCGGGCTTGCAGCACCACGGAGACAGGCACCAGTGAGACACGCGATGCGCGTTGTCCCTGCCCCCATTGCAAAATCGCCTCAACAGTCTCGGGGCGCGCGCGGGCAACCAAAACAATCGCGCCTTCTTGGGCCGCCTTGAACGCTGCCTGATCAAGAAAACGGCGGATCACCGCACCGTCTTGCCCGTCAGGATCAAGATCGCGAAAGACCTGTGCCGTGGGAACATCCTTTTGCGCCGCAACACGACCAAAACTGTTTAGACCCGTTTGATAGGTCATCACGCCCCAGCCTTTGTCCGCCGCAATATCTGTCACTTGGTCGCGCAAATCTTCGGCGCGCTGCAAGACACCGTCGCTTGTCTCAAAAATACCAACAGCTTCAGGGACAGCTTGTGACACCGCTTCAAAGGCCACTTCCAAATCTGCGGGCGTGGCAGTGGGCAAAACATCAACCAATGACAGCACTTCAAGGTCCGCGCTTCGGTAGAGGGCGGCGCGTGCAGTTGCAGTGGGCGCCGTTGCTTTCACCCCGAATGATACGGGAAATGGAAAGCTGTTGATCCCCGCCAAATCAAGCGTTGAGGTGCCATCGTCCAGCAAAACCAGCGCCATCAAGGGTTTGGTGGGATCAACGTCAGCGGGGGCTGCAAAATCGACAATCGCGCGGCCCGTTGGGGTAACTTGGGGCAACGCGCTGGCGGCAACCTCATCCTCAGGGGCCGTGTCTTGCTCGGCAGAGCGGTTCACTTTCACACCTTCGGCCAGATCACCGATTGTGCCGCCAGAGCTTTCAAAGCCCACCTCAGGTTTGTCGCTGGGCAGATCAACCGTTTCAGGCGCTTCGGTTACCTCGGGCGCAGATGCTTCATCAGTTTCGGGTGCCTCAACCGGAGCTTCATCCGCAGGCACAGCACTGCTTTGAGTATCAACCGCAATCGGCGCGGAACCATCTTCGTCGCTTGGCGCAGTCGGCGCAGCCGCTTGTGGCGCGGGCAGAACGGGTGCCTCAACCTGTACTTCAACACCAAGGGGCGCTGCCGCAGCGGGGCCTTCAACGCCACCACTTTGCCCCCCGATCACAGGGCGCGCTGCGGTCTGCGTGTCTGCATCTGGTGCCGCCACTTGGGCCTCGGGGACATTCACCGTTGGGGCTGCATCACTTGGCGTATCAAGAACGGGCGGCAGCACAGTTGGGGCCACATCACCCACAATCGGCGCCGAAGCCACAGGTGCGGGCGCGTCAGTTGGCACTGCTGTCGGAGGCGTTGTGGCAACCGGAAACGCAAGATGCGCACCAAGCAAGCCCGCTGCGCCAATCGCCGTGCCCCAAAAGGTTCCTGCCAATAATCCGCGTGCCACGTCTCAAGATCCTCTAATTTCTTGCCCAAACCGGCGCATTCCGCCCTCGCCCGTCTTGACCTCAGTCTTATTCCCTGACCATCTATAACCCCACAGCCATGCGCCGCGTAACCCCTTTTCGGTGCTCAACCTTTTGCCCCACGGAGGCGCAGCGATGCTGCTCTTGATCGATAACTACGACAGCTTCACGTACAACCTTGTCCATTATGTGGGCGGTCTTGGGGTGGATGTGAAGGTCGTGCGCAATGATGCGATCACGGTTGATGAGGCGATGAGCATGGGCGCAGAGGGGATTTTACTCTCGCCCGGGCCGTGTGATCCGGCCCAAGCAGGCATTTGTCTTGCGCTGACAGAGGCCGCCGCCGCCGCGCAATTGCCGCTTTTGGGTGTCTGCCTTGGGCACCAAACCATTGGTGAGGCGTTCGGCGGCAAAGTTGTGCGCCACTCAGAGATTGTGCACGGCAAAATGGGCACGATCCAACACAAGAACAAAGGCCTCTTTGCAGGACTGCCCCAGAATTTTCTGGCGACGCGCTATCACTCGCTTGTGGTTGATGCACCAAGCCTGCCCGATGCGCTTGAGGTGACTGCTTCCCTTGAGGACGGCACTATCATGGGGCTACAACACCGCCAATTGCCAATCCACGGGGTGCAGTTTCATCCGGAATCGATCCGATCTGAGCACGGTATGGCGTTGCTTAAGAACTTCACTGACCTGCTGCCAAGCAGTGCCAAAACACTCACCGCCGAGGGAGCACACCCATGAGCGATCAGATGAAACCCCTGATTTTCGGGGCCTCCGAAGGCCCGCTTAGCCGTACACAGGCGGAAGTCGCATTTGAGTTGTTGTTTGAGGGACAAGCGACAGACGCGCAAATTGGCGGGCTGTTGATGGCCATGCGCGCCCGCGGCGAAGCTGTTTCTGAATACGCGGCCGGTGCGGCTGTCATGCGCGCCAAATGTAACGCGGTCAACGCCCCCGCCGGCGCGATGGATATCGTGGGCACTGGTGGTGACGGCATGGGCACGCTCAACATTTCAACGGCCACGGCGTTTGTTGTTGCAGGCGCAGGGGTGCCCGTGGCCAAACACGGCAACCGCAACTTATCATCACTGTCAGGTGCGGCGGATGCGCTTGGGCAAATGGGCATCAACGTCATGGTCGAAGCGGACGTAGTAGAACGGGCCATCGCGCAAATCGGCATCGGCTTTATGATGGCACCAATGCATCATCCCGCGATTAAACACGTCATGCCCGCGCGTCAGCAGCTTGGCTGTAAAACGATCTTCAACATCTTGGGCCCGCTGACAAACCCCGCAGGTGTTACGCGGCAACTGACCGGTGCCTTCGCCCCCGATTTGATCATGCCGATGGCCGAAACACTGCTGCAGCTTGGTAGTGAAAAAGCGTGGCTTGTGCATGGCTCGGACGGGACAGATGAGTTGACTATCTGTGGCACCACGGCTGTGGCTGCCCTAGAGAACGGCAAGATCACCTCTCGCGAAGTGCACCCCGAAGACGCAGGCCTGCCCGTTCACCGCTTTGCTGAAATTCTGGGCGGCACACCGGAAGAAAACGGCGATGCGTTCCGCGCGCTTCTTGATGGACAGCCGTCTGCGTACCGCGATGCGGTGTTGTTGAACTCTGCCGCGGCGCTGATTGTTGCGGACAAAACCGACAGTCTGAAAACTGGCGTTGAAATGGCCCGCGAAAGCATCGATAGCGGTGCAGCAAAATCAAAACTTACCGAGCTTGCAAAGCTCACGTCGGAGGCCGCATGAGCACGACCATTCTGGATAAAATCAAAGCCTACAAACTTGAAGAAGTGGCCGCGCGCAAAGCCGAAACCACCTTTGAAGCCGTAACAGCGCTGGCCAAAGACGCGCCTGCGCCGCGTGACTTTGCAGGTGACGTGATTGCTGCCACCAAAACCGGTTACGGGCTGATCGCCGAGATCAAAAAGGCCTCCCCTTCAAAAGGGTTGATCCGCGAAGATTTCAACCCGCCCGCCTTGGCCCAAGCCTATGAAACCGGCGGCGCGACCTGTCTTTCTGTGCTGACCGACGGGCCAAGCTTTCAGGGCGCTGACGCATTCCTGACAGCCGCACGCAGTGCGGTCACCCTGCCCGCATTGCGCAAGGACTTCATGTATGATCCATTCCAAGTTGTGGAGGCACGCGCGCTTCACGCTGACTGTATCTTGATCATCCTTGCCTCCGTATCAGACACCCAAGCGGCCGAGCTTGAGGCCGCCGCGACCGAATGGGGTATGTCGGTTTTGCTTGAGGTCCATGACGCCGAAGAGCTTGAGCGCGCTTGCCTGCTGAAATCCCCGCTGATGGGCATCAACAACCGCAACCTCAAAACGTTTGAGACCACTCTTGATACAACACGCACCCTGTCAAAGATGGTGCCAGCAGACCGCACGATTGTGTGTGAAAGTGGCCTGAACACCCCCGCCGAGTTGGCCGATATGGCAAGCTATGGCGCGCGTGCGTTCTTGATTGGTGAGAGCCTGATGCGCCAGTCAGATGTGGCCGCTGCCACCAACGCACTTATTGGCAATCCCGTTCCACCAGTGTCGTCATGACCCAAGCAAAGCTTACGCATTTTGACACCGAAGGCCGCGCACAAATGGTCGATGTGTCGGACAAAGCTGAAACATCGCGCATCGCCGTGGCCGAAGGCTACATTAAGATGTCACCCCAAACTCTTGAAATTGTGAACGAAGGGCGGGCCAAAAAAGGCGATGTGATTTCTGTCGCACGTCTTGCGGGCATCATGGGCGCAAAACAAACCGCTTCACTGATACCACTGTGTCACCCGCTTCCCATCACAAAAGTTGCTGTCGATTTGGTAGCTGATGCGTCCCTACCCGGGCTACGCATCACCGCCGAGGTCAAAACCAAAGGGCAAACCGGCGTCGAAATGGAAGCGCTGACCGCCGTCAGTGTCGCGGGGCTTACCGCCTATGATATGCTGAAGGCCGTTCAAAAAGACATGGAAATTGGCGCGGTCCGCGTCACACTGAAAGACGGCGGCAAGTCCGGCAGGTTTACCGCGCCGTGATCACCGTTGCCCAAGCACTTGAGGCGGTGCTTACCCTTGGCACACCGCTTGAGACCGAAGTGGTCCCACTACGTCACGCATCAGGTCGTGTCCTGCGCGAAGCTGTCACGGCCGAGCGCGCTCAACCGCCTTTTTCCAGCTCAGCAATGGACGGTTACGCCATTCAAGACGCCGACCATGCTGCGGGCAACACCTTGCGCGTTATCGGGGAAGCCGCCGCAGGACACCGATTTGAGGGCGTCGTTCAGCAAGGTCAGGCAGTACGTATTTTCACCGGCGCGCCGTTACCCCACGGCGCAACGCGCGTCGTTATTCAAGAAGATGTAACTGTGGGCGACAGCAGCATCACGCTTGGGGCGTCTCTTGAGGCGGCAACACATATCCGCCCCGCTGGTGGTGATTTCAAACGGGGGCACGTTGTCAAAGCCCCCAAAAGGCTGACACCCGCTGACGTCGCCCTTTTGGCTTCAATGAATATCTCCGAGGTAACTGTGAGCCGCAGACCCGCAGTGGCATTGTTGGCCACTGGTGACGAGTTGGTCATGCCCGGTGAAGCGCCAAACGATGACCAAATCATCGCGTCGAACACCTTTGGCCTTGCAGCGATGTTGGAAGCCGCGGGCGCAACCGCCCGGATGTTGCCGATCGCGCGCGATAATCAGGCGTCCTTACGCCAGTCGTTCGATCTGGCGCGCGGTGCCGACCTGATCGTGACTGTGGGTGGCGCCTCTGTTGGGGATCATGATTTGGTGGGCGCTGTAGCCGCTGACATGGGACTTGAACGCGCGTTTTACAAAGTCGCCATGCGCCCGGGCAAACCACTTATGGCTGGAAAAATAAACGGCATGGCGATGCTGGGTCTGCCTGGAAACCCCGTGTCAGCCATGGTTTGCGGTGAGATATTTCTTAAGCCATTGATTGATCAGATGCTGGGCCTGCCTGCCACTGCACGCGAAACAATCACAGCCCCAACCAACAAAATCATTCCCAAAAATGGCCCGCGCGAACACTATATGCGGGGGCGTTACCGTGACGGCACCGTCAAAGTATTTGATCGCCAAGACAGCAGCTTACTCAAAGTTCTGCACGTCGCGAATTGCCTGATCAAACGCGCGCCAAACGCCCCCGAGATCGCCGTTGGTGCGCCCGTTGAGATCATCTTGATCTAAAGATTGACACAAAACAAGAACATCGATAGAACATCTGTAAACAAAACGCTTACAGGGGTGCATTATGCTGACTAAAAAACAGTTGGATTTACTTGAGTTCATTCAAGCACGTGTTCAAAAAGACGGCGTCCCCCCCAGTTTTGATGAGATGAAAGAAGCACTGGATTTGCGGTCAAAGTCGGGGATTCACCGTTTGATCACCGCCCTTGAAGAGCGCGGTTTTATCCGCCGCTTGGCCCATAAAGCCCGTGCGTTGGAAATTGTGAAACTGCCCGAAAGCATGGGCGGTGCCCCTACTGCCGGCTTCACACCCAAAGTTATTGATGGTGACCGACCTGATCAGACGCCACCACGGGCGCAATCTGTGCAAATTCAAGCAGTTGAATTGCCTGTAATGGGTAAAATTGCCGCCGGTGTACCGATTGAAGCGATCCAACATGCCTCACACAACGTGGCTGTTCCCGGAACAATGCTGTCGGGAAACGGTCATCACTATGCGCTTGAAGTTAAAGGCGATTCAATGATCGACGCGGGCATTAACGACGGTGACGTGGTTGTGATCCGCGAGACATCTACGGCAGACGACGGAGACATCGTTGTGGCCTTGGTCGAAGATCAAGAAGCAACCCTAAAGCGTCTGCGCAAAAACGGAGCATCAATTGGGCTTGAGGCGGCAAACCCTGCGTATGAAACACGCATTTTGCCCGCCGATCAGGTGAAAATTCAGGGGCGTTTAGTGGGTTTGATCCGCAGCTACTGATCAATTCGCCAAAGGTTTTTGCCACGTAGATCGGCCTCAATTTGAGCGTGCACATTAGCTAGCGCTGTCGGATCGTGCGCGCTCCAAGGTCGATTGCCAGAGATCCCATTTGCGGTTTGGATGCGCCAATTTACAGATCCACTCTGTAAACTGGCTCTGCTAAGTTGCTCCGTTTGCCGTGCATAGATTGCGACACTGCCAGTCATGCGCAGCATGTCTTGTCCCCAAATAGCACAATCACTGCTCTCAGGCGCTTGCACTTTCACAATATAAACATCCTCAAGATCACAGCTTTCCAGCAGGCCGATTTGTCTTTTTCCAACTAAATTGATGATTACACTATTAGGCAAGTTATCCGCCAAGTCACCACGATCAAATGACAACACCCCATCGTTTTCGAGCCAGTTTTGAGCGGCAAACCCCTCCCCCTTCTCACGGCTTAACCGCCGTGTCCCGTCTTGCATAATGCCCACTAAGCCGCCGGAACTCGCGATTAACACATCCGGACGTTCTGACTTGCCCCATCCAAACAACGCGCAGCACACGACGAACACTCCTGCCCATTTTCCACGCCCTACCCAAAGCACAGCGACCACCCCGCCAAAGCCGATCAGCGGCAAGACCCACAACGGCGGGGACGGTACACCAGATACAGCACCGTTCAGCGACGCAAAAAACGCAGCTACTTGCAGGATCCACCAACAGCCAACCGACATTACTTTAAGCCCGATCCACCCCAACCCGATCGGGGCCAAAAGGGCGCTTAACACCGCACCCGGGATTACAATGGCGCCCATCACTGGGACTGCGATCACATTGGCAAACAGGCCCACGTGGACAAATTGGTTAAAATGCGCAGCCGCCACCGGCGCTGTGGCCAAGCCCGCCACCGCAGAGGTTATCACCACTCCCGCTACGGATTTCACAAAGCGCGACCGCCGTTCGAGCCATGCAATCGGACGGTCTTTTAGCACCCGAAACACCACCACAAGCGCGATGGTCGCCGCGAACGACATCTGAAAACCGGGCCCAACCAATGCTTCTGGGCGCAGCAGCAACACGATTAGCGCGGCTGTGGCAACGGACCGAAGGCTTAGCACACGCTGGTCCAAAACGACAGCCAACAACATCACCAACGCCATGACAAACGCCCGTTCTGTTGCGACCGAGCCACCAGAGATTGCCAGATAAACCGCTCCCGCCGCCATTGCGACAACTGCCGCGATTTTCTTTGTCGGCAGCCGCAACGCGAGGCTTGGGATCAACGCCAGCCCACCGCGCACCAACGCGAACACAAACCCCGTTAGCAACCCCATATGCAGGCCAGAAATCGCCAAAAGATGCGCCAAATTCGTCCGACGAAGATTTTGCAGAACCTCTTGGGGCATCGCGGAACGATCGCCCGTAGTCACCGCAGTTGCGAAAGCACCAAGCTCCGGCGCCATATCCCGCTGCACCGTTCGGGAAATTTTCTGCCGTAACGCGGACGTAAATAGCCCCACCCCGCTTCGTTCGGCAGGTAACAACGTAAGAACTTCGGTGCGGGTATAGCCAAAACCGCCCAACTTCAAAAACCACGCGTGGCGGCGAAAATCAAAACCCTGAGGCTCAACAGGACCATTGGGTGGCGACATATTTGCGGTCAGCAGAACTATCTGACCAATCTCTAACGCGCCATGTTCCGCGCCCTGCTCAGCCGCGTCGCCGTGCAGACTAACCCGAACGCGGCGTGGTGTGTTCTGCGGAGGCAGTCGCGCCATCACAACGCGGTCCATTGTCAGCCGCTTAGCATCGGACGCGCTTTTATCGATGTGGATAATGCGGCCCTGTACGCTGCCGTAACTACGCCATTCAAGCACGGGGCCCGCCACAAAATGCGAGCGCGCCGCCGCCGTTAAAAAGCCAGATAAAATGACAAAGGTCAGCACGAGAAGTGGCGCAAACCTTGGGGTTAGAAACGCTGCGGCAGCCAGCGTTACAGCACTAGCCGCCACCAGACCAAGCAGCATAAAATCTGGCTCGAATAGTAAGCCAAAATACGCACCGATACCGCACGCAAAGGCCACGGGCACCCACAAAAAGACCCGTTCACGCTGAACTGCGAATGCTTCGACCAGAAGGGCCGCTGCCGCCACTTGTCACCGCCTTCCCGCCAGATTAGACCGATGCGCAACTGCTCCCCTATTCTCTTGCTAAAAGGTTAATTCCACATGACCGTCGTGACCCGTTTCGCCCCATCGCCCACTGGTTATCTGCACATTGGTGGCGCGCGGACTGCGCTGTTTAACTGGCTTTACGCGCGCGGCCGTGGGGGCAAATTCTTGCTGCGGATCGAAGACACTGACCGCGCCCGTTCAACCCCCGAAGCAACTGCAGCGATCTTGCAAGGGATGGCATGGCTTGGCCTAGACCACGACGGCGACGTCATCAGCCAGTTTGAGCGCGCCGACAGACATGCAGAAATCGCCAACACCCTGCTGGCCGAAGGCAAAGCCTATAAATGCTTTGCTACCCAAGATGAAATTTCCGCGTTCCGCGATGCGGCCCGTGCTGAGGGAAAAAGCACGCTGTACCGTAGCCCGTGGCGTGACGCCCCTGCGGATCAGCACCCCGATGCACCCTTTGTGGTCCGCATCAAGGCCCCTCAAGATGGCGCCACAGTAATCCACGATGAGGTCCAAGGCGACGTCAACATTCGTAACGACCAGCTTGATGACATGATCTTGCTGCGCAGTGATGGCACGCCCGTCTACATGTTGGCGGTGGTTGTGGATGACCATGATATGGGCGTGACCCACGTTATTCGCGGGGATGATCACCTCAATAACGCGGCGCGTCAGATGATGATCTATAACGCCATGGGCTGGCCGGTGCCGACATATGCGCACATCCCCCTGATCCACGGCCCCGACGGTAAAAAGCTGTCCAAACGCCACGGCGCGCTTGGCGTTGAGGAATATCAGGTCATGGGCTATCCGGCCGCCGGTATGCGTAACTATCTCGCCCGTTTGGGGTGGAGCCACGGCGACGATGAGGTCTTCACAGACACCCAAGCGCGCGAGTGGTTCGACCTTGGTGGCATTGGCAAAAGCCCTGCACGATTGGACTTTAAGAAACTGGAATCAATCTGTGGCGCACAGATCGCTATGGGCGATGATGCCGCATTGCGGCAAGAAGCAGAGGCATTTTTGGCCGCAGCAGCGCTTCCTGCGCTTACTGACGCGCAGTCAACTGCATTCGAGCGGGCGATGTATTGCCTTAAAGAACGTGCCAAGACATTCCCGCAACTTATTGAAAAAGCGCACTTTGCGCTTAGCGCGCGCCCCTTCGATATAGAAGAGAAAGCGGCTAAGGCACTTGATACGGTATCCATTGGTATACTGAAAGAATTGACGCCGCAGTTGCAAGCTGCTAGCTGGGAGCGTGACCAACTGGAGGCCGTGGCCAACGCGCTTGCGGCATCGCACGACATCGGTTTTGGCAAGCTTGCAGCGCCGCTGCGTGCCGCCCTTGCCGGACGTGCAGCCACACCATCGGTCTTTGATATGATGCTGGTTTTGGGCCGCGAGGAAACTCTCGCGCGCTTGGGTGACGCAACACAATAATAGACGGAGCCGTTTACAAATCTGTAACGAAGCCCGCTCAACATACGAAAATGGCGTACTGCGCCGCTGCTGGATAATGAGGGAACATATGGCCGAAACGACAAAGAACGCGACGCTTACTATTGGCGACAAAACAATCGAACTGCCGATTTACTCGCCTACTGCGGGTCCTGACGTGCTCGATATCCGCAAACTTTACGCCCAAGGCGACGTGTTCACCTACGATCCCGGCTTTACTTCAACTGCGGCGTGCGACAGCACCATCACATTCATCGATGGCGCCAAGGGCGAGCTGCTGCACCGCGGCTATCCTATTGATCAGCTCGCGGAAAAATCACACTACCTCGAGGTGTGCTATGTCCTGCTGTACGGCGAGCTTCCCTCCGCGGCCGAGTTGGAATCGTTTGAGAGCATGGTGACAAACCACACCATGCTGCACGAGCAGATGATCAACTTCTTCCGTGGTTTCCGCCGTGACGCGCACCCGATGGCCATCATGACCGGCGTTGTTGGTGCAATGTCTGCGTTCTACCACGACAGTACCGACATCACTGACCCGCATCAGCGCGAAGTGGCAACGATCCGTTTGATCGCCAAAATGCCAACAATCGCAGCGATGGCGTTCAAATATACTGTCGGTCAGCCATTTGTGTATCCGCGTAATGATCTGGATTACGCGTCGAACTTCCTGCGTATGTGCTTTGCGGTGCCTGCCGAAGATTACGAAGTGAACCCGATCCTGAGCCGTGCGATGGACCGTATTTTCACGCTACACGCAGACCATGAGCAAAACGCATCAACATCGACTGTGCGTTTGGCATCATCTTCTGGCGCGAACCCGTTTGCCTGTATTGCGGCCGGTATTGCGTGTCTTTGGGGCCCTGCCCACGGTGGTGCGAACCAAGCATGCCTCGAAATGCTTAAAGAAATCGGCAGTGTTGACCGCATTCCTGAATTCATCGCCCGTGCGAAAGACAAAGACGATCCCTTCCGCCTGATGGGCTTTGGTCACCGTGTTTACAAAAACTTTGACCCCCGTGCGAAAGTTCTAAAACAATCTGCGGATGAAGTTCTTGATCTGCTTGGCGTAGAGAACAACCCGATCCTTCAGGTCGCCAAAGAGCTTGAAAAACAAGCGTTAGCCGATCCGTATTTTGCAGACAAGAAACTGTTCCCGAACGTGGATTTCTATTCAGGCATTATTCTTGAAGCGATGGGCTTCCCCACATCCATGTTCACGCCGATCTTCGCCCTGGCCCGGACTGTTGGCTGGATTTCACAGTGGAAAGAGCAGATCAGCGATCCAGCGCTCAAGATCGGTCGCCCTCGCCAACTTTACCAAGGCGAAACCCTGCGCGATTACGTGGACATCGAAAAACGCTAGGCTTTCTGGCAAGCAGACATAAAAAACGCCACCGAAGAACATCCTTCGGTGGCGTTTTTATTTGAGTATTTTTGACCAAAGCGAAGACAGCCTGCTGTCACTTAAACGAACGAACTTGCATTAAAGGGCTAATTGCATATCCTGTGCGGGTATTTTGTTCTCAGGTTGCCCGCCATGTTGGCTCTTGCTCTTTTGCTTCTTATCCCTCTTGCCCTTGATGTGGCGCTTATTGATCAGTCACTTGATGCGCTGCGTAGTGACGATGACACGGGCGGCAGGTCTGAGGATGAGACCATCGATGAGCCCCCTCAAACAACAACCGACACAATTCGTCTTGGCGACCAGTCTGATGACTTTGAAGGCAGCTTTCGTGGCGAGACGATTTTCGGCAATTTAGGGGACGATAAGATCGACGGGCGCGGCGGGGACGATACGCTTTTTGGGGGCTCTGGGAACGATCTGTTTGACGGCGGCGCAGGTGATGACGCCCTGAACGGCAATGTAAACGACGACATTCTAGCCGGTGGTCCAGGGGCAGATACACTGCGGGGCGGCAACAATGACGACACACTTTTTGGGGATAGCGGTTCTGACCTGTTGCTCGGTGAGACCGGCGACGATGTGTTGATTGGCGGCGTAAATGCCGACGTTCTGAATGGCGGCGGCGGAACGGATGTGCTGTGGGGTGGTGCCATTTTTGATAGTGATACTCTTGAGACGGACAACCTTTCAGCGCTGCAATCTGGACCACCGCTAATCACCCGTCCGGAAGGTGAAGCACCCACTTGGGGCAGCAATTTCCGTGATGACGGCGTGGAAGACAAGCTGACCGGCGGGGCTGGCACTGACACGCTATTTTTGGCACGAAATGATATCGGCACAGGTGGCGGTGACGCGGATGAGTTTGTCTTGCTGCTGGAGCCAAGTAGCGATGATGGCAGCGCAAGCGAGACATGCACGCGCGTCACTGATTTTTCAAACGACGATGTTTTGATGATTGCTACGCAAACCGGCGCGCCCGACCCTGCGGTTAGCGTTACCCAAACAGGTACAGTCGTGACTGTATTCGCCGATGATTTCAAAGTTGCGGAGGTACAGCTTGGACCTGAGTTTGACCAAAACGCACAGCCCTTTGAGAACTATATCGAGTTGGTCAGTTACAGCCCGCCTGTCGTACTTGCCCCGCCTGTCTGATCCCTAACGGCCTTCGAACTTTGCAGGACGCTTTTCAAGGAAAGACAGCACGCCTTCTTTGAAATCACGCGTTTCACCACAAGCCCCCTGAAGCGATGCCTCAAGGCCCAATTGCGTTTCAAGGTCATTGCCAAAACTGGCCCGAAGCGCAGATTTCACATGTTCATAGGCAACTGTCGGCCCCTTGGCTAAATGCGCGGCACGTGCACGCCAATGGGCCTCAAATTCGGCATCGGACACAGCTTCCCAGATCATGCCCCAATCACTTGCTTGCTGCGCAGAAATGCTCTCACCAAAAAGTGCGGCTCCCATGGCTTTGGCCATCCCCATTTGGCGCGGCAGATAGTATGTACCACCCGCGTCAGGGATAAGCCCAATGCGCGTAAACGCTTGAACAAAAACAGCCTTTTGAGACGCAATCACAACATCCGCTGCCAGAGCCAGATTTGCACCTGCGCCCGCTGCCGCACCGTTTACTGCCGCAATCGTTGGAACAGGACACTCAATAATCGCACGCAGCATCGGGACGTATTCGTCGCGCAAGGTGCGCTCAAGATCAAGCTGGGCGGCTGAACCACCGTCGCCCAAATCCTGGCCCGAACAAAACGCATCCCCCGCCCCTGTCAGGACAACAACACGGGCCTCGGTACCAGCTTTTTTCACAGCATGGGTGATCTCGGCGCGCATCTGACCGTTCAAAGCGTTCTTCACCTTTGGGCGGTTCAAAGTGAGCGTCGCAACACCGTCGTTTAGCTCATATTCCAGCGCGTCATACATCATGGGAGCATCCTCATTAATCCATTCATTAGAAGGCACAATAGGGCCATGCGCCAGAGTTGCCAGAGGAACTGGGCACTGTGCGCAAGAACGTCACGACATCGCTTTTGTGCCAGCTTATTTATTCAGCAGCTCAGTGAGGCGTTTTGTTTCATCCGCGCTTAGCTCATCCGCAGGTACAGGAGCTGCGCGCCCGCGCAAATAGGCCGCAGCCCCAATGCCGCCGATCAAAAGCATCGCAGGTCCTGCAAGCCACAAAATTAGGGTTGAGCCTTTTGCGGGCGGGTTGAGCAAAACAAACTCGCCGTACCGCGCAACAATGAACGAAAGCGCCTCGTCGTTGCTATCCCCTGCCGAGACACGTTCGCGGACCAGCAGGCGTAGATCACGCGCCACTTCCGCATGGGATTCGTCGATGCTTTCGTTTTGGCACACAGGGCAGCGAAGTTCTTTGCTGATAACCCGTGCGCGCGCCTCAAGCGCGGGATCATCCAAGACTTCGTCGGGTTGCACTGCAAACGCAGGCATGGCCATCAAAACGATCAGCCCAACTAATCCGCACAGGCGTGAAGCAACTGCGATCATGACGTAACCGCCTTTGACCGCTGACCACCTGCAACACGCATCCGCCGATCCGTCAGCGACAACGTACCACCGAGCGCCATAATGATTGCGCCCGCCCAAATCCAGTTGGCGAACGGCTTGATATAGGTGCGCACCGCCCATCCCCCATCATTCTGAGGATCACCAATCACAACGTAGAGGTCACGCAAAATACCGTTTGAGATTGCCGCCTCAGTCGTGGGCATATTCGCCACCGGATAGACACGTTTTTCAGGGAACAAATGCGCCACTTCACGGCCACCGCGGTACAGCTTCATCTCTGCCATGGTTGAGATGTAATTCGGTCCTTCAACTTCGCGCACATCGATCAGCTCAACCTGATGTTGGCCAACTTCAAAACGGTCACCGATCTGTGCAATACGAATATCCTCGATCTGCCAAGCAAGCATCGCGGCGATTCCGAAGGTGGTAATTCCCATGCCCGCGTGGGCAACGGCCTTGCCCCAATCGGCGCGAGGCAGCCCTTTGAGGCGCGCGATTTTGTTGGCTTTGCCCGCCCTCTGCCAGATTTCAAACGCAGCCCCCAACACGAGCCACGCGCCAAGGATCACACCAATTGGTCCCAACGCAGAACCGCCAGTTTGGATCGCAAATGCCAATCCCCCCAAGGCCACCGACACCACCAAAACAGGCATCAACGATACAGTGATCCGCTTTAGCTTGGCCCTCTTCCACGACATCAGCGCACCGACAGGCAAGATCACCGACAAAGCGACCATGAACGGCGTGAAAGCTGCATCAAAAAACGGGGGACCAACGCTGAGTTTGCGGTCAAAGAACATCTCCGCCACGAGGGGCCAGATGGTGCCGATAAAGACGACGAAACAAGCAACCGCCAGCAAAATGTTATTGGCGACCAATGCGCTTTCACGGCTCACGACAGAAAAGACACCCTTGGCCTCCATCCGCTCTGCGCGCAGGGCGTAAAGCACCAACGCGCCACCCATGAAGATACCCGTGATCAGCAACAGATAAACACCGCGTTCAGGGTCTGTGGCAAACGCATGAACAGAAGTCAGAACGCCCGAGCGCACAATAAATGCGCCAATCAAGCTGAACCCGAAGGCAAGAATAGCGAGCAGAATGGTCCAGCTTTTCAGCGCCTCGCGCTTTTCAACAACAATGGCGGAATGCAGCAGTGCCGCCGCAATAAGCCAAGGCATAAAGCTGGCGTTTTCGACGGGATCCCAGAACCAAAAACCACCCCAGCCAAGCTCGTAATAGGCCCACCATGACCCTAACGCGATGCCGACAGTCAGGAAAACCCACGCTGTCAAAGTCCACGGACGGACCCACCGGCCCCATGCCGCATCGACTTTTCCCTCAATCAACGCAGCAACGGCAAAGCTAAACGCCATGCTGAGCCCGACGTAGCCCACGTATAGGAATGGCGGGTGAAACGCGAGGCCAGGGTCTTGTAAAAGCGGGTTCAGGTCTTGCCCGTTGAGCGGCGGAAACGCCAAACGTTCAAAGGGGTTAGACGTAAAAATGAGGAAGATAAAAAATGCAACTGCGATGGCTGATTGCACCGACAGGACGCGGGCCTTCAACCGTGGCGGCAACCCTTGGCCAAACCAGCCCGCCATCGCACCAAAGAGCGTCAGGATCAAAATCCACAAAAGCATAGACCCTTCGTGGTTCCCCCATACGCCCGACACTTTGTAGAGCATCGGCTTGGCTGTGTGACTGTTGAGCGTGACCACTCTGAGGCTAAAATCCGAGATCACGAACGCGTAAGTAAGTGCGGCAAAACTGGCCAGCGTCAGGCCAAATTGAACAGTTGCCGCGGGGGTGCCCGTTGCCATCCAGCCAGCCCAATTCTTTTGTGCACCAATCATCGGCACGATCATCTGAAAAACGGCCACCATCAGGGCCAAAATCAGGGCGAAATGTCCAAGTTCTGTAATCATAAACTTGGTATAGTCTGCCGCAGCCCCCTCGCCAATGGGCTGCGACAACACGGCCGCGTCAGACGGCTGATTTACGTAAGAAATTCACGGATCATTGCGTTTACCGCGCTGTCTGGCCCAATCGCGCAGGGCCGCGTTATCCTCAAAGCTGTCAGGGCCAAATCGTATGGGCGTCCCTGCCCCAATCCCGCTGACCGCAACAGAAACAGGGGCATCTTCGTTCGCCGCAGAATTTTGCCGTGCGACATCATTCAGTGCGGTCAAGTTCTCAATAACATGCGGTACCTGCGCGGTGGTAGCTTGGATAGAGCGTTGAAACTCCTGACTTTTCACCTGATGACGGGCGCCAAAATAGAAACTGACGATGGCACCCAACAGCCACCAAAGCGGTTCAGGCACAAGGGCGATGCCCTGCATTCTGCTGGCAAACCACACCGGATCAACCATCGCCGCCACAAACAGCCCCAGCGTACCAAGCGCCAATGCGGGGCGTGGCAAGCGGTTCAGCCCATCCATCACACGGTCAAACCTGCCCCTTCGCGGCACGCTGAATTCGGCTGCATATTGATCAAGGGCGTCGGCTTGGCGTTGCGCCGCGCGGGTTGCGCCCGCTTCGCGGTTTTCCCAAAACACCTCGGCAGTCTCACGGACAACATTTCTGCCGCCTCCGAATATCGCCTCAAACACCCGTTCAATCAGCCCCATGACGCCACCCGCGCACGATGTTCAGCGTCCGTTAAGTGATATTTTGAGGCGATGAATTCCTCTGCGCGCACGATCCAGCCGCCTTTGCCGCCATCCTGACGACGGGCATATTTGCGCGAACGCTTTCGCCGATCACCCAACGCGTAGTAATAGTTGCGCCGCTCAATACCATAGGCGTCGCCGATATGATCCGGCGCGTTTTGGGTCGCTTGACGCACGGCAGCAATCGTCTGCGGACCAATCTGACCGTCGACGCCAATGCGAAACCCCAGACGGCGGACAAGGCGCTGCAAAATCTTTACGGAATTCGCACCTGCATTGACGTTCATGTCGAAAACAGACGCCTGCAACACCTGCGGTAACTGTGCAATTTTTGAGCGGTGAAAGTAGTGATCAATGAAAATCTGTGTTGCGCGGTCACGGCTGAGTTTGCGCACATCAGAAACATCCACATCGCCGTCACCGTCTAAATCCAGCCCCAGACGCCGCATCGTGTGGATCGTCACCCCGTATTTGGTAGCACCGCCCGGATCATCGGTATCGTTCACAAAGCCGCCCTCGCGGGCCACAATATCGGACGCTATCTCATGTATTGATTGCATTAACCTGCCTCACATTAACCATCGTTCACGTTTCGTAACGGATAATCAAAATGAGGGACGGCGGTTAACAAGACAGAAAGGCTGCGGTCGCAACGTTCCCTTAAGGCTTCAACTTTGCACCACAAGCCTTTGAATTAATGTGATTATGTTTCCGGCTCAACATAGACGCCCTGCTCTTTCAGCGCGTCAATCACTTCGGCCGGCATGTAGGTTTCGTCGTGACGGGCCAAAATTTCAGTCGCTACAAATTGACCTTTCACATAGCTTCCAGTGCCGACCATGCCTTCGCCTTCACCAAAAAGATCGGGCAGAATACCAGTATAAACGACGGGCACAGTTGCCCCGCCATCTGTCACGCTGAACGAGATTGCAGCCCCCTCACCACGCTTCAACGACCCCTCTGACACCAGCCCACCAATGCGAAACACTTCGTTTGAGGGGGGTGGTGCGGCAATCACCTCGGATGGTGCGCGAAAGAATTGAAACGCATCTTGGCTCGCGTACCAGATCAAGCCGAACGAAACCGCAAGCGCACCCGCGGCGAGTGCAATAATCTGGATACGGCGTTGCTTTTTCAGGCTTTTCATTGCGCTACCTAAGGAAAATCACGGAAAGACAGGGGCCATCGTAAGACCCGCTGTCTCTGGTAAATCTAACATTAGGTTGGCGTTCTGCAATGCTTGGCCGCTGCTACCTTTTGTCAAGTTATCGAGAGCGGCAATCACAATCGCGCGCCCTTCTTTACGGTCTGCAACCACCCCAAGGTGGCAATAGTTAGAGCCACGCACATGGCGAACAGACGGGTGTTTGCCAAGGGGCAACACTTCAATAAACGGCTCGTCTACATATTGTGAAACAAACGTCTCATGGATCGCGGCGGCATCACCACTGACGTAGCAAGTCGCCAGAATACCACGGTTGAACGGCGCGAGGTGTGGAGTGAACTGCACCTCAACCTTGCGGCCTGAAACCGCTGAAAACTCCTGATCGAACTCAGCCAAGTGGCGGTGCACACCGCCAACTCCATACGCATGAACGCCTTCGGACAGCTCTGCGTGCAGCAAGTTTTCCTTCAACGCACGGCCCGCGCCGGACACGCCCACTTTCATATCTATGATGATATCGTCCAACCCAATCACGCCCGCTGCAATCAATGGACGCAGCGCAAATTGACCCGTTGCCGCATTACAGCCCGTGCCCGCAACCAAGCGGGCTTTCGCAATATCATCGCGGTAAAATTCGGTTAGGCCGTAAACCGCGATCTTTTGCAGATCAGGCGCGTCGTGTGGCAGACCGTACCATTTTGTATACTCAGCCTCATCACGCAGACGGAAATCTGCCGATAAATCAACGACTTTCACAGCATCAGGCAGCGCACGGATCACAGCCTGTGACGTCGCATGAGGCAGCGCGCAAAAGACCAGATCAACGTTTTCAAACGACAACTCATCAATTTTAACAAGCTGCGGCAGATCCATCTGGCGCAGATGAGGAAAGACATCGCCCATTTGCTGACCGGCTTTACGTTCGGCCGACAGACCAACGATATTGATGTCAGGGTGACCTGCAATCAAGCGCACCAATTCCGCACCCGTATACCCAGATGCCCCGAGGATCACGACGTTCTTGCCCATGATGCGCCTTTCTAAATTACCTTGGCGCCCTTTAAGCGCAAAGCAGCCAGCGTTTCAATCACAACTGCCAAATCCGCTCTAGAGCGCCTCAAAGGTGATGCCGCGCTTCATAAATTGGGTTGCGCGGTTTGATACAGTTGCGGGGTCGCCCGTGGTCAAAAAGCTGCGCGCCTTTGCATCACCAATCATATCAGGGCGTCGCTCAAGATAATCAGCAAGGCTATCAGCCACCACGCGCGGTTGGCTGAACACTTTGACATTGCCGCCCAAAGCCTTGGCAAAGATATCTTCTAACAGGGGATAATGCGTACACCCCAGAATAGCTGCATCAGGGCTTGGCATTTTGCGTTGAAGTGCGTCCACGTGACTGCGCACCAAAGCTTCGGCCAGGATCAAATCACCGTCTTCAATCGCGTCCACTACGCCGCCACAGGCCTGCGCCTCAACATCAACGCCGATCGCACGAAATGCCAACTCGCGCTGAAACGCGCGACTTCTAACTGTTGCGGGGGTGGCGAAAAGCGCCACGTGTTTCACATCAACTTCGCGCGGCGGCGAGTTATCGCCCCAGCCCCGTTCGGTCATCGCCTCAATTAAGGGGACAAACACACCAAGCACACGTTTGCCCTGTGGCACGCCCTCTTCCTGCATCCGACGTAGCGCCGCAGCCGATGCAGTGTTGCACGCAAGGATCACAAGATTGCAGCCCCGTGACCACAACTCATAAACGGCCTCGCGCGTTAAACGGTAAACATCATCTGCATCGCGCACCCCGTACGGCGCGTGTTTGTTGTCACCGAGATAGATAAACGGCACATCGGGCAAGCGCTCTTCCAAGGCCTGCAGCACGGTCAATCCGCCTAATCCACTATCAAATACACCTACTGCCATGCGCACCCTCCACGCGGCCAAATCCATCCACACACGACTTGCATCGTATGGGATCAGTATACACGCCGTTCAATTAATTGCTCTGCTGTTTTATGATTATTTTCAAACTCATACCCCAAAGTCTCACCAACTGATGGATCCCCAAGGGCGTATGTCTGCGCCCGGAGATATCCCATCATCGCGCGGGGGTCTTTTGCGCGGGCATCCAGCTCGCTCTGGGGCAATGGCGCACCGATACGCACGCCAACGGCACTATCAACGCGGCGGCGAAACTCATTGATCAAAAGAGCCATTCTGAGATTTGGATGGAGGTGACTGGCAACCTGAAAGAGCCGGCTGTTGGTCCCTTCAAAGTAAATCGGCAGGACAGTGGCACCAGATTTTGCCACCATTTTAGCCGTAAAGCTGCGCCATGCAGGATCAAGCGGGCGACCAAAAGGCCGTGCTGACGTGCTCACGGTACCACCCGGGAAAACGCCAACCGCACCGCCCTGCGCTAAATACTCAAGGCTGTGCTTTCGCGTCTCAAGGTTGATGCGCATAGCTTCTTTGGTTTGATCAAAACTGATCGGCAGCACAATGCGCTGGATGTCTTCGGCCTTGTGAAACACCGAGTTCGCCAAAATCCGGAAATCCCCGCGCCGCACGCGCGACAGAATGTAGCCCATCATCATCCCGTCCAGAATACCGAACGGATGGTTTGCAACCACGATCAACGGGCCTGATTGTGGAATGGCATCTAAGCTGCCCTCGCGCACATCAAGCTTTACCCCGTAGCGTCGCGCAAGGATTTCCCAAAAATCCCCTCCCGCTGCCACGTCTGCGTCATACCCGCGGGCGCGATGGATCAAGCCCAATCGGCCCGTAAAATTTTCAGTGGCACGAACCAAAAACTTACCGCCGCGAGACGCCGCAGAGTGGGCATAAGTGATTTCACGAGCGACTTCATGATCGCGAGACAGCCGGCGTGGGAGGCGTGAAGATACCATGATCTGATCCGTTCAAGAGTACGTTTAGCAACGCACACGGGAATTGGTTACTGCGCGCAGCATTTTACATCAAGCCGCTCAATTCTTGATCATGCCGTAGCGTAATCACCCATATTTCCGATTATTGAGACACCCAAACCAAGCTTACGTTGCATGTAGGCCGCTAAGTCCCTATTTTAACACCAAATACCGCTCTGTGCAGAGTGGCAAAACACCTACGGCGCGGGGCCTGCGATGGACTGGGATAAATTACGTATTTTTCATGCGGTCGCTGATGCGGGCAGCCTGACACACGCGGGAGACACACTTCACCTGTCTCAGTCTGCTGTAAGCCGCCAAGTTCGCGCGCTTGAGGAATCACTCAATACGACGCTGTTTCACAGACATGCTCGTGGTCTCATTTTGACAGAACAAGGCGAGCTGCTTTTCGATGCGACACAGGCCATGAACAAGCGTCTTGATGCGGCATCCGCCCGTATTCGTGACAGCGAAGAAGAAGTGTTCGGCGACCTGCGCGTCACCACCACTTTGGGGTTCGGAAGTTTGTGGCTGGCCCCTCGCCTGCCCGCCCTTTACGAGGATTTTCCTGACCTCAAGATTGACCTGATGTTGGAAGAACGCGTGCTTGACCTTCCTATGCGTGAGGCGGATGTCGCGATCCGGATGAAAGAGCCATCGCAAGCGGACCTGATCCGCAAAAAGCTGATGACTGTGCGCATGGTTTTATTCGCCAGCAAAAGCTATGTTGAGCAACACGGCGCGCCGCAAGACCTGAAATCCCTCGGGGATCATAGGTTAATTTGTCAGTCACCTGATTCCATCCAAGTAGGCGCGGGACAACGGCTTGCAGCCGAATTAATGACCCAAGACATCACTAGCTTGCTGACAGTGAACAACTACTTTGGTGTGCTGCAGGGCGTTTTGAACAACCTTGGGATTGGGGTACTGCCAGATTACGTCCAAGTAGACACGCCCGATTTGGTGCGCGTTTTGCCAGACGTCCAATCAACGGAAGTCCCTGTGTATTTAGCTTTTCCTGAAGAATTACGCCATTCCAAACGTATCGCCGCATTCCGCGATTTTGTTCAAAAACAGATCGCCCTTGATCGCCAAAAGGCTGCAGCACCGGTCATGCGCTAAGAGTAGTACTTTTCAGACGCCTCAATGACCCGTCAGCTATGCAAAAAACGCATAGCAGCATTGCGCAAATTTTAACCACTTAACTCTTGCGGCAATGGGAAACAGTCCCTAATTGGGCGGCATAGTTAAGCGATTGTTTAACTACCTCCCTGTTGGACTTCGCCGGGCCCCCGCAATTTGCGAGCCCGGCTTTTTTTTGCCTCTCGCCTGCGTGAACAAGGCATCTGGGCGAATGCTAGCGGCGCCTACACACCAGCGCACGGGCATATGGTTAGTTTAGTATTACCTTGGCACTAATTATTACTTCAATTTTAATTGGTAACCCCCCGTTTACCCGCACGCTTTAGCCACGCTAGCTGACCTACCCCACGAATGAGTTAATCGCGCGCCTATGAGTAGTTACATTGCCACAATCACCGGCACCAACGGATCAGACAATGTTATCGTATCTGGAAACGGTAATACCTCCATTTCAGGCGGCGACGGTGACGACTGGATTGAGGGTGGTGGCGGAGATGACAGCATTTCCGGTGGTCGTGGTAACGACGCTCTGGGTGGCAATGCTGGTAACGACAACATTCGCGGTGACGACGGCGATGATGATCTGTGGGGGGATTTCGGAAACGATACCCTAAGCGGCGGGCTGGGCAACGATAGCGTTCACGGCGGCGAAGGGAATGATCACATATTCGGTGGCGATGGTGCCGACACACTCGATGGCGGTGCAGGCCACGACACTATTTCTGCCGGCCAAGGTAATGATGACATCTGGGGGTCAGCCGGTGACGATTCGATCTCCGGTGATGATGGCGATGACGAAATATCTGCAGGGCATGGCAACGACACCGTGTCAGGCGGCGGCCAGAATGACATCATTTATGGTGGCGACGGCAACGACAGCATTGATGGTGGCAGCGGCCGCGACACGATCCGAGGCGAAGACGGTCATGATACACTTTTTGGCGGCAGCGATCACGACTACATCACCGGTGGGCGCGGTGATGACACGCTTTATGGCGGTGACGGCGATGATATTCTGCTCGGCGGGCGCGGCAACGACACAATTTATGGGGGCGCCCAACAAGATACGATCGAAGGCGGACCGGGCGATGATCGCATGGTTGCCGGCAACCTATCCACACATGATGTTTTCATCATTCGCGACGGGCACGGCAGTGACCAGATTGATGACTTCGATTATACCGAACCCGATATCATCGCCTTTGATATGGCAGAAATGTCGTCGTTTTCAGATGTACAAAGCCGGCTGAGCCAATGGGGAACGGACGCGGTCATCACGTATGACAACGCCGACTGCCTCGTCCTTGTTAATGTTGATGCCAGCACCCTAAGCAGTGCCAATTTCCGTTTCTCTGCCGCCCCGCTTTGTCTTGCGGCAGATACGTTAATCCGTACCCCCGATGGTCCGCATCCCGTTCAAACACTCACCAAAGGGCAGCTGATCGCGACCCACGATGCTGGCCCGCAACCGCTGCTGCGGCTCACCTCGGAAAGGCTACATTTTCACAGCCCCGATGATCCCGCAAAACCCATCCTCATCCGCGCAAATACATTCGGCAACGTACCCAGCACAGACCTTATCACATCACCGCAACACCGTATTGTCATCGATGGTGCACTGGTGCCCGCGACCAAACTGACTAACCGCAAAGGCATCAGGGCGATGCGCGGACGGCAAACGGCGCTCTATTGCAACTTACTGTTTGAGCGGCATCACATCATCTTTGCGAATGATCTGCCTGTTGAAAGCCTGCTCCGCGAAAGCCCAGATCACACGCCCCTCACGCCTGTTCTGCCGCTCTTGCACCATGATCCCGCCTGCTGAAACACAAACCAGAACCACAGGCGTGGCCCCTTCCCCTTTTCTCAAAGCTGCTCTAAGAGATACCCAACGCCACATAGGGGACTTTTTGCGCCATGACCGAACCCGCACTCACGCCTGATCTGATCGCTGCACACGGGCTTTCCCCCGACGAATACGACAGCATTCTTGAGATCATCGGCCGTGCTCCAACGTTCACTGAACTGGGTATTTTTTCGGCTATGTGGAACGAGCACTGCTCGTATAAATCCTCCAAAAAATGGCTTCGTACACTGCCCACCACTGGCCCCCAAGTGATCTGCGGTCCCGGTGAGAACGCAGGTGTTGTCGACATTGGCGACGGTCAAGCCGTTGTTTTCAAAATGGAATCTCACAACCACCCCAGCTACATTGAACCCTATCAAGGGGCTGCTACTGGCGTGGGTGGTATTTTGCGCGACGTCTTCACAATGGGTGCCCGTCCTATTGCTGCGATGAACTCACTCTCATTTGGTGAGCCAAGCCACCCTAGAACACCGCAGCTGGTCAACGGTGTCGTTGCGGGCGTCGGCGGCTATGGCAACTGTTTTGGCGTTCCGACTGTTGGCGGCGAAGTCCGCTTTCACGCAGCCTACAATGGCAATTGTTTGGTAAATGCATTTGCCGCAGGCCTCGCAGATGCAGACAAAATCTTTTACTCAGCCGCTTCGGGCCTTGGCATGCCTGTGGTCTATTTGGGCGCGAAAACAGGCCGTGACGGTGTAGGTGGCGCAACAATGGCCTCTGCCGAGTTTGACGAAAATATCGAAGAAAAACGCCCGACC
Source organism: Nereida ignava (assembly GCF_047114695.1). Classification (GTDB taxonomy): domain Bacteria; phylum Pseudomonadota; class Alphaproteobacteria; order Rhodobacterales; family Rhodobacteraceae; genus Nereida; species Nereida ignava. Next base: position 92,681 of record NZ_CP112885.1, on the reverse strand, counting down.
GTTCAGGTTGGAGACCCGTTCACCGAAAAACGTTTGATGGAAGCGACGCTTGAATTGATGGCCACGGGCGCTGTGATCTCGATCCAGGATATGGGCGCTGCGGGGCTGACCTGCTCAGCCGTGGAAATGGGCGACAAAGGTGGCCTTGGCATCAAGCTGAACCTTGAAGACGTGCCTGTCCGCGAAGAGCATATGACCGCCTACGAAATGATGCTCTCCGAGAGCCAAGAGCGCATGTTGATGGTGCTCAAACCCGAGCTTGAGGCCGAGGCAAAAGCCGTCTTTGATAAATGGGACCTCGATTTTGCGATCGTCGGTGAAACCATCGCCGAAGACCGTTTCTTGATCATGCTCAACGGCGAGATTAAAGCCGATCTTCCGCTCTCGAAACTGGCATCAACGGCACCTGAATATGACCGCCCTTGGGAACCGACACCAGCGGCCGCTCCTCTTGAAGATGTTCCGCAAATCGATCCGATCGACGGTCTGCGCGCGCTGATCTCGACGCCAAACTACGGCGCAAAATCATGGGTATACGAGCAATATGACAGCATGGTTATGGGCGACACAGTGCGCATCCCCGGCGCGGGTGCTGGCATCGTGCGGGTACATGGCACAGACAAAATGTTGGCCTTCACATCTGACGTGACCCCCCGCTATGTCCGCGCAAACCCTGTTGAGGGTGGCAAACAAGCTGTTGCAGAAGCATACCGCAACCTCACAGCCGTGGGCGCGACGCCGCTGGCTACGACTGACAACATGAACTTCGGCAACCCCGAGAAACCCAGCATCATGGGCCAATTCGTAGGCGCGATTCAGGGTATCTCTGCGGCTGTTGAGGCGCTGGATATGCCAATCGTTTCCGGCAACGTCAGCCTTTACAATGAAACCGACGGTGCTGCTATTTTGCCAACACCAACAATTGGCGCAGTTGGCTTAATCCGTGACGAAGCAGCGCTGATTGCCCGCGACGTGCGCGAAGGCCACGTGTTGCTGCAGGTAGGCGAAGCCGAGGGTCATTTGGGCCAATCCGCCCTACTTGCTGAGGTCTTCAACCGTGAGGACGGTGATGCGCCAGCAGTTGATCTGGCCGCTGAAAAAGCCAACGGTGACTTCATTCGCGCCAACGCCGAATGGATCGATGCCTGCACAGACATTGCAGACGGTGGCCTCGCACTCGCCGCATTTGAAATGGCCGAAACCGCCGGTGTTGGTGTGCTTCTCGACAGTGCGGACACTCCGACCCTGTTTGGTGAAGATCAGGCCCGCTATTTGATTGCGACCTCATTCGACAAAGCCGAAGCATTGATGATTGCAGCGGGTCAAGCGGGCGTCACCATCACCTCGGTGGGCCGCTTTACGGGCGACACAGTCAAAATGGGCGGATCAGAAGCCCCTCTTGCGGAACTGTCACAGGTCTTCCGTACCAGCTTCGCGGCTTCCGTGGCCTAAACCGCCCCATACACAGATACGGTCCTGCGGCGCGATGACTTGCATAGAGCCGCAGGCCTGCCTATCTCTTGTCCCAAGCGAAAAGGACCACCACCATGCCCATCACAGCGACTGACATCGAAAGCCTGATCCGCGCCGAATTTCCCGAAGCGACAATTACCGTCCAAGGGGATGACGGCCAGCATTTCGCCGCCGAGGTCGTGGATGCCAGTTTCAAAGGCAAAAACCGCGTCCAACAACAGCGCGCCGTTTACGCAGCCCTGAAAGGCAAGATGGACGGCAGCCACGGTGAACTGCACGCGCTGGCGCTGACCACTCGGGCACCTGAATAACATTAAGATCACCGCCTAAAGCATTACTTCCGAAAGGTAATTTACGATGAGCGACGCAAAGACACGCATTTCCGAAACCAACGCGGCCAATGATGTTGTGCTCTACATGAAAGGCACCAAAGAGATGCCCCAATGTGGGTTTTCATCGCGGGTTGCAGGTGTGTTGAACTTCATGGGCGTTGAGTACGCTGATGTGAATGTGCTGGCTGATGAAGACATTCGCCAAGGCATCAAAGACTTCAGCGACTGGCCGACAATTCCCCAGCTTTACGTCAAAGGTGAGTTCGTCGGTGGCTGCGATATCATCACCGAAATGACCCTATCGGGTGAGCTGGATACGCTTTTCGCAGAAAACGCTGTGACGTTTGACAAAGAAAAAGCAGATCAAATTCGCGAAGCAAACGCGTAAGTATTTGATTTTGCCACGCTCCGAACGCTGGCAATGAAACAATAAAGCCCGCCGCGAACATCCCTCGCGGCGGGCTTTGTTTATAGTTGCGGGTGAAGCAGACCTAACCTGCCGCACGTTCCTCGGCTTTCTGGGCAAGGCTTTCAGCACGGGCCGCAAGCTCTTGCAAAGTGTCTGTGATGGACGGCGGCACGACCGCCACTTCAATCCGATCGGGCTCAGGCGCCGGACGGCCCTTCAGCTCAGCTAATTCTGCTTCCAACTCCGCGATTTTGGCATCTTGGGTTTTGGTCTTATCCTCAAGGGCCGCGGTTTTGTCCGCCAACATAAGGCCAGCCATCAAAAGCATCCGCGCCTCGGGCAGCCGTCCGATCTGTTCGATCAATACGTTCGCCTCAACGTCGAGCATGCCCGCCGCCGCCAACAGATAGCTTTCCTCGCCGACCTGGCATGCCACTTCGAACGTGCGGCCACCAACGGTGATATCAACTGTAGCCATTATACGGTCTCCTCAATGATCGGGCGCAGGTTGGTCAAAATCATATCCAATTCAGAACGGTCTGCAGCACGCGCCGCGCGCAAAGCCGTTAACTCGGCCTCGGCGGATTGGTTAATCAGTTCTGCATCCGCCAGCCTCTGCTCATTGGCGGCCCGCAATGCGGTGTTGTTGTCACGCAACTGCTGGTTCGCCGCTTGCAACGCTTGCACATCCGCGCTGAGCCGCGCCACATCTGCGGTCATGTCAGGATGGCTCACCTGAGGTACATGTTCGGCTTGGGCCGCCTCAAGTTGTGCAACGTGTGCAGACAGCTCCGCATTTTGTGCGTGCGCGGCATCTACCGCAGATTGAAGTGCAACTACCTGCGCTTCTGCATCACGGGCTTGTACAATCGCATTATCAAGCGCCGCTTGATCAATGGCCGCCTCGGTTGCAGGCTCAGCTTGAGGTTGCGTTGGCGTACCACTTTCAATCGCGCGATCAATACGCTCAAGGGCCGCTTTTAGGCGTCGGTCAAGATCTTCGATGTCGCTCATCTGCTCGCATCCTTGTTTTTCTTATCGCCTCAATATCTTTGCTAAGATCAACGAAATTGCAAGCAATTCGCCAGTTTTTGCGCCCAAAGCGGGCCTGCGCGCTTGATATTCACCCATCTGCGGCCTATCGGGAACGGGAATGCCACTATCAACGCCACTTCAAAGGAATTCACCCAGTGCCTGATACAAGCTTTGAGCCCGTCGACATTGCAACGCTCGCCAGCGCGAACCCTGACCACTGGAAGAAAGCCGCCGCGATCCGCGCGCTTGCTTTGGACGGTGTTGCAGCAGCGAATTCCGGTCACACAGGCATGCCCATTGGCATGGCGGACGTGGCAACTGTGCTTTTTGAAAAGCACCTGAAGTTTGACGCAAAAAACCCTGATTGGCCCGATCGTGACCGCTTCATTCTGTCGGCAGGCCACGGTTCCATGCTGGTCTATGCGCTGTTGCACCTGACGGGCTACGAGGACATGACCCTTGATCAGGTAAAAAACTTCCGCCAGTGGGGCGCGATCACCGCAGGTCACCCTGAATTCGGCCACGCCAAAGGCGTTGAAACAACCACCGGCCCGCTTGGTCAAGGTATCGCAAACTCTGTCGGTTTTGCCATGGCGGAAGAAAGCCTGCGTGCACATTACGGTAAGAAAGTTGTGGACCACCACACCTATGTTATCGCCGGTGACGGGTGCTTGATGGAAGGTATCAGCCAAGAGGCTATCGCCCTTGCTGGCCGTCAAGAGCTAAGCAAATTGATCGTGTTTTGGGACAACAACAACATCACTATCGATGGCACCGTTGAGCTGTCAGACCGCACAGATCAAGTGATGCGCTTCAAATCTGCAGGCTGGCACGTCCAAGATATCGACGGCCATGACGCAGCTGCCATTGATGCGGCTATTGTTGCTGCCAAGAAATCTGGCAAACCATCTATGATTGCCTGCAAAACCCACATCGCATTGGGCCACGCTGCACAAGACACATCCAAAGGACACGGCGCGCTTACGGACGCCGCTGCAATGGCAGAAGCCAAAGCACGTTATGGCTGGACCACAGGTCCGTTCGAAGTGCCCGCAGATATCAAAGCCGCATGGGAAGCCATCGGCAGCCGCGGCAACGCAGACTTCACCGCGTGGCAAGCGCGTTTCGCAACCCTGTCAGGCGGCAAGCAAGCCGAGTTCAATCGCGCTTTTGCCGGTGACGCCCCAAAGAAACTATCGGCCACGATCAAGGCGCTGAAAAAGAGCATCAGCGAAACAGCCCCAAGTGTCGCGACACGTAAATCCTCCGAGATGGTGCTGGCTGCGGTCAACCCGATCTGCAGCGAGACAATCGGCGGCTCAGCTGATTTGACTGGCTCAAACAACACAAAGACTGCCGATCTGGGCGTTTTTGATACGGACAACCGCAAAGGCCGCTACGTGTATTACGGTATCCGCGAGCACGGCATGGCCGCTGCAATGAACGGCATGGCGCTACACGGTGGCATCCGCCCCTACGGCGGGACGTTCATGTGCTTCACCGATTATGCACGCCCTTCTATGCGTTTGTCTGCGTTGATGGGAATTCCGGTGACATACGTCATGACCCACGACAGCATCGGTCTTGGTGAAGACGGTCCAACACACCAACCGGTTGAGCATCTTGCCATGTTGCGCGCCACGCCCAACATGCACGTGTTCCGCCCATGCGACACAGTTGAAACCGCCGAGGCGTGGGAACTTGCGCTGAGCAGCAAAAAGACACCAGCAACCTTGTCGTTGACCCGTCAGAACCTGCCAACCCTACGCACCGAGCACAAAACCAAGAACCTTACATCCCAGGGCGCGTATGTTTTGGCTGATGCAGAGGGCAAACGCCAAGTGATCTTGATGGCAACGGGTTCAGAAGTTGAGATCGCAATGGCAGCACGGGATATTTTGCAAGCTGAAGGCATCGGCACACGCGTTGTTTCCATGCCCTGCTGGGAGCTTTTCGCAGCCCAAGAGGAAAGCTACCGCAAGCGCGTGCTGCCCGGTGGTCCCGTGCGCGTTGCCGTTGAGGCAGGCGTACAATTCGGTTGGGATCAATGGCTGAGCGGTGAGCGCGGCAAAGCAGCAAAAGCTGGCTTTGTCGGTATGGAAGGCTTCGGCGCGTCGGCACCTGCAGAAGTGCTTTACGAAAAGTTCGGCATCACAGCACAGGCCGTGGCCGACAAAGCAAAATCACTTCTTTGATCACACGACGATAAGCGCGGCACGTCTCGCACTTTCGATGACACAACACACTACGGCGGCCTCACCATGGGGTCGCCGTTTGTGATTCTATCGAACAGCACAAATCGCATACAAATGCATACAAAATCTACCGCCGCCGTACGTAACTTCACACACGACCGCATCCGTTAGCGCAAACCGTTAGCGCGAACAGACACCACCAAGCCACCTTTATCGCTAACATGTTGATGCAAAACGCCTTTTGTCTTGGCCCCTGCCCCCAGACCCCCTAAGCCCATGGTAAGACGAGCCACTAACCAAAGGATCGGGTCATGACAGTTAAAGTAGGCATTAACGGGTTTGGACGTATCGGACGGTGCACCTTGGCGGCCATTCACGAGATGGGCCGTAACGATGTGCAGGTCGTAAAGATCAACGCCACTGGCCCGATTGAGACAAACGCCCACTTGCTGCGTTATGACAGCGTTCACGGACGCTACAACGGCACGATTACCACTGACGCTAATTCTATTGATCTGGGCCGCGGTCCGATTGACGTTCAAAGCACCTATAACCCGGAAGAGCTGGACTGGAGCGGCGTTGACGTCTTGATGGAATGCACAGGCAAATTCAACGACGGCCATAAATCCGCGATCCACCTTGAGCGCGGCGCCAAGAAAGTGCTGCTGTCCGCCCCTGGCACAAATGTAGATCGCACCATCGTATACGGTGTGAACCACCGCGATCTAAAAGCGGACGAGCGGATGATTTCAAACGGGTCATGCACCACCAACTGCCTGGCTCCGTTGGCCAAAGTGCTGAATGACACTGTTGGGATTGAGCGCGGCATGATGACGACCATTCACAGCTACACAGGCGATCAACCAACTCTAGACCGCCGCCACAAAGACCTTTACCGCGCGCGCGCAGCGGCCATGGCAATGATCCCGACATCCACAGGTGCCGCCAAAGCATTGGGCGAAGTACTGCCCGAGCTTGCGGGTAAATTGGATGGCACAGCGATGCGCGTTCCCACGCCAAACGTATCAGCGGTTGATCTGACGTTTGAAGCGGGCCGCGACGTTACCGAGCAAGAGATCAACGACATCATGGCCGACGCTGCAGCCGGACAAATGAGCGCCGTTCTGGCTTATGATGCTGAGCAAAAAGTCTCGATCGACTTTAACCACACCCCTCACTCATGCATCTTTGCGCCTGACCAAACCAAAGTTGTGGGTGGCCGCACTGTGCGCGTTCTGGCATGGTATGACAACGAATGGGCGTTCTCTGTGCGTATGGCCGATGTGGCAGGCATGATGGGACGTCTGGTTCACTAACCAGCGCCTCGGTTCTTTCCGCTTATTTACAGCATGCCGGAGCGCCTGAATATTTAGGGCGGCCGGCACGTGGCAGACGACAAATGACCAACAGGCTGGCGATACTTCTTGGTGCTGTGATCATTGGCGCCATCACGTGGGATGTGTTGCGTAACGATAGTGCCGCGACCGTGTTTATGGCGCAAAAAGGTATCGAGCTTATCGAATACCTCGCTTTTTGGCGCTAATCTTTGCTTACAATTGATCACAAACGGGGTTCAGCCTTGACCTTTGGTCTCAACTCGTTTTGTTAGCGGTAACAGATATTCGAACAGTAAGGGAATGGGTTCCATGACAATCAAAGTAGCCATCAACGGATTTGGTCGCATCGGTCGCAATGTATTGCGTGCCATCGTCGAGTCTGGCCGCACTGACATCGAAGTTGTTGCCATCAATGACCTCGGCCCTGTTGCGACAAACGCGCATTTGCTGCGTTTTGACAGTGTTCACGGCCGCTTCCCTGCGACCGTCACAACAACCGACACCAGCATTGACGTAGGCTGCGGCCCCATCGCAGTAACGGCAATGCGTAACCCCGCTGATTTGCCATGGGCACACGTCGATGTTGTCATGGAATGCACAGGCATCTTCACCTCAAAAGAAGCGTGCCAAGCGCACCTTGAAAACGGCTCAAGCCGCGTTTTGATCTCGGCCCCCGGTAAAGATGCAGACAAAACAATTGTTTATGGCGTAAACGACGGTGAATTGACCGCAGATGACATCATTGTGTCAAACGCGTCCTGCACTACGAACTGCCTGTCCCCCGTTGCAAAAGTGCTGAACGACAACTTCGGAATCGTCAAAGGCATGATGACAACCGTGCACAGCTACACCGGTGATCAGCCAACGCTTGATACGATGCACTCGGACCTTTACCGCGCGCGGGCAGCGGCGATGTCCATGATCCCTACTTCAACAGGTGCGGCCAAAGCAGTTGGCCTTGTATTGCCAGAGCTTGCAGGCAAACTGGACGGTGTTGCAATCCGCGTCCCCACACCAAACGTATCGGTTGTGGATCTGACATTTGAAGCGGCCCGCGATGTGACAGCTGAAGAAGTGAACGATGCGATCCGCGCAGCTGCGGCCTCGGGCCCGCTTAAGGGTATTTTGGGCGTAACTGATGATCCGCTTGTCAGCATGGACTTCAACCACGACCCACATTCATCAATTTTCGCAACCGATCAAACCAAAGTCATGGACGGCAACATGGTCCGTATTCTGACATGGTATGACAACGAATGGGGCTTCTCGAACCGCATGAGCGACACGGCAGTTGCTATGGGCAAGTTTCTCTAAGACTACTGCACCAGATCAATGCAAAAGGCGCGTGTTCAACTTTGGATGCGCGCTTTTTCTTTGCTAAAACGCGGTCTAGGCCAGTTTTTTGGACAGAGCCTCTGCGACAGTTGGTGTGACGAATTTGTTCACGTCCCCACCAAGACGCGCGATCTCTTTGACAAGCTTGCTTGCGATCGCTTGGTGCTGTGCCTCGGCCATCAGAAATACTGTCTCAATACTGTCATCAAGCTGTCGGTTCATCCCAACCATTTGATATTCGTACTCAAAATCGGCAACAGCGCGTAGCCCGCGAATGATGACACCTGCTCCAACATCGTGGGCACAATCAATCAAAAGGTTATCAAAAGGATGAGCAATAATCTCAACGCCCGCGGCTTGCGCCAAGGGTGAGGTTTCGGCCTCGACCATCGCGACACGTTCCTCAAGACTAAACATCGGTCCTTTATCACGGTTGATCGCAACCCCAATAACCAACCGGTCCACAAGGGCCGCCGCGCGCCGGATGATGTCCATATGGCCCAATGTGATGGGATCAAAAGTGCCGGGGTAAAGTCCGATGCGCATGGGGGCCGCCTTGTCGTCAATTGTGCCTCAAACTGCACCAAGCCACACCATAACCGCAAGCGGTTTATGGAGCAGCCTCGTTTGGATACCTTAGGGGTTAGCTTGGTGCGGAACGCGGTTGCAACATGGGCTTCAAATAGCGACCCGTGTGCGAGGCGTCGACTTCCGCCACATCCTCGGGCGTGCCGGTGGCAACAACCGTGCCGCCACCGTCCCCACCCTCGGGGCCAATGTCGATGATCCAATCCGCCGTCTTTACGACATCAAGGTTATGTTCAATCACAACGACAGTGTTCCCCGCCTCTACCAACTCGTGAAGCACCTCGAGCAGCTTGCGCACGTCTTCAAAGTGAAGGCCCGTTGTCGGCTCATCAAGAATATAGAGCGTGCGGCCCGTAGAGCGTTTTGCCAGCTCTTTGGACAGCTTGACGCGCTGCGCTTCGCCCCCCGACAGGGTCGTCGCTTGTTGCCCGACTTTGATGTAGCCCAGGCCAACCCGCATAAGTGCGTCCATCTTCTCACGAATTGATGGCACCGCCTTAAAGAACGTCTGCGCATCTTCGACTGTCATGTTCAAAACATCCGCAATCGACTGACCCTTAAACTTAATCTCAAGAGTTTCGCGGTTATAGCGGGCCCCACGGCACGTCTCACATTCCACGTAAACGTCAGGTAAAAAATGCATTTCGATTTTGATGACACCGTCACCTTGGCACGCCTCACAGCGTCCCCCCTTCACGTTGAAGCTGAAGCGCCCTGGTTTATAGCCACGCGCCTTGGCCTCGGGAAGTCCAGCAAACCAGTCACGGATTGGCGTGAAAGCACCTGTATAGGTGGCAGGGTTACTGCGCGGGGTGCGCCCGATCGCCCGTTGATCGATGTCGATCACCTTATCTAGGTGTTCGAGGCCACGAATGGTTTCACAAGGTGCCGGCGTTTGTCGCGCACCGTTTAGCTGCATGGAGGCCGTCTTGAAGAGCGTCTCAATCGTCAGCGTAGATTTACCGCCCCCCGACACACCCGTAACGCAGACAAATTTACCAAGCGGGAAATCAACCGTCACATCTTTCAGGTTGTTGCCCGTCGCCTTGCGAACGGTAATTTTCTTTTTGTTACCCCTACGCCGGTCCGTGCTGTAAGGAATTTCGCGCACACCCGTAAGGTACTGACCTGTCACGGAGTTTTTGTTCTTCGCAATCTGCGCTGGCGTGCCTTTAGCAACAACTTGGCCGCCGTGGACACCGGCCCCAGGCCCAATGTCAAAGACATAGTCCGCTTCGCGGATAGCTTCTTCGTCGTGCTCAACAACGATCACTGTATTGCCCTGATCACGAAGATTTTTCAGGGTCGTCAAAAGCCGGTCGTTGTCCCGTTGATGAAGCCCGATAGAAGGCTCATCCAGCACGTAAAGAACACCTGTCAGGCCCGACCCAATCTGACTGGCCAAACGGATCCGCTGGCTTTCCCCGCCGGAAAGCGTACCCGCGTTGCGCGACAGCGTCAGATACTCAAGGCCAACGTTATTGAGGAATCCAAGGCGCTCGCTGATCTCCTTCAGAATTGCTTTTGCAATTTCGTTCTTCTGTTTGCTCAACTCAGAAGGCACGCTTTGACACCATTCAAAAGCCTCACGGATGGACATCTGAACGACTTGCCCCACGTGAAGCCCTGCAATTTTGACTGCTAGCGCCTCTTCACGCAGGCGGTATCCACCACACGCGCCACATGGGCGATTGTTCTGGTAACGCTCAAATTCTTCGCGGACCCAAGAGCTGTCTGTCTCGCGGTAGCGACGCTCCATGTTGGGGATCACACCTTCAAACGTGCGGCTGACCTGATAGACGCGGCCGCCCTCATCATAACGAAAGCTAATTTCTTCCTCGCCAGACCCGCGCAAAAAAACCTGCTGCACCTTGGCAGATAGGTCTTTCCAGCGGGTGTTCTTGTCAAACTCGTAATGTTTGGCAATGGCCTCAATTGTTTGGAGAAAATAAGGCGATTTACCTTTGCGCCACGGCGCCAGCGCACCGTCATAAATTTTGAGCGTCGCATCAGGGACCACTAAGCGTTCGTCAAAAAAGAGCTCGTGCCCCAGACCATCACACGCAGGACACGCACCAAACGGCGCGTTGAATGAAAACAGACGCGGCTCAATCTCAGGGATCGTAAAGCCCGAAACAGGACACGCGAATTTTTCAGAAAACGTAAAACGCTCAGGCTCCTGCCCTTCGGCAACGGCGGTTTCCAGAATGGTGATGCCGTCCGCCAGATCAAGCGCGGTTCGGAAACTATCCGCAAGCCGCGTCTCAAGCCCTTCGCGGACCACAATACGATCAACAACCACGTCAATGTCATGGCGGAACTTTTTATCCAGCGTCGGAGGCTCATCAAGCTCATAAAACGTGCCGTCTACTTTGACGCGCTGAAAGCCTTGCTTGCGCAGCTCTAGAAACTCTTTGCGGTACTCCCCCTTTCGGTCGCGGATGATCGGCGCCAGAAGATAACCACGGGTGCCCTCTTCCATTGCCATAACGCGGTCGACCATGTCTTGGACTTGCTGCGCTTCAATAGGCAGTCCCGTCGCGGGTGAATACGGCGTCCCGACACGGGCGAACAACAGCCGCATGTAGTCGTAAATCTCGGTCACCGTACCAACAGTAGAGCGCGGATTCTTTGAGGTCGTTTTCTGCTCAATCGAAATGGCGGGACTTAGACCTGAGATGTGATCAACGTCAGGTTTTTCCATCATATCAAGGAATTGGCGGGCATAGGCGCTAAGGCTTTCAACGTAACGCCGCTGTCCCTCCGCATAGATCGTATCAAACGCCAAGCTGGATTTACCAGAGCCAGAGAGGCCCGTAATTACCACCAATTGGTCGCGTGGAATATCAACATCAATGTTCTTGAGATTGTGTTCACGCGCGCCGCGTACTTCGATATTTTTCAGCTCTGGCATATCGCCCCCTTAAGTCTGAAGTATTACATAGGCGGCGTGGTCAAAACGGCCAAGGGAAAAATGCGAACGAAAAGTGAACGTCAATTCTGCGGGGCAACAATCTTTGCAGTCATCCAATAGATCAGGCCCAAACCAATCGCGCAGGCCCCCATGATGACGACCCACAGGCCCGACATTCCTGCGCTTAGCATGGTAAAGGCAAACACCGGCGTGCCCAGTGTGGTGCCGATATTCCCCATCTGTGACAACGCCCCCGCGGCCCTTGATCGGTCACTTGCAGAGGGGTTCAACGACGGGATCGCAGCAAAACACGCAGCAGGCACAATGCCCAAACCGAACGCCAGCAGATAGATCATCCAACCTGCACCCGACCATACCGCCAGCCCCGCCAAGATGATCCAAACATACCCAACGGCCGCCAAAGTATACGGGGCCACGCGGCGGGCGACCCAGCCTGTGGTAAACGTGGCAACAAGGCTAATCAGCGGGATAATCTGAAACAACTCAGGGCGTTCAAGCGTGACAGGGAAAAATGTGATGATCGCCAAATATATGAACGTGTATGCTCCAAAAGCCAGCGCTGGGGCCATGACCGGCGGGCTGCTGTAAATGGCCACATGAGTGCCCCAAAACGCAATTTTACCCGGTGTTGCGGGAACAACCGGCAAGCGCCAAATCAAAACCGCACAAATTACCGCAAAACCCAGACCGTGTGCTGCAAAAACCAACCCCACACCACCGGCCTGCATCAGTGGCGGCACCACAAGTGCTACAGCAGCAAAAGATGCGCCAAAAAACATGGCCCATAAGCTCATCGCGATTGGACGATCACGGTCATTGGTCACCGCCGCCATCAGCGTTGGACCTGCGACGACGATGCCCAAATGGGTAAGCCCTTCGAGCAGTCGCAACACGATCATACCCGCAAACGGCGGCAACAACGCCTGAAGGATAGATATAATCGCGGCAATACCTGCCGACCAAATGAACACGCGCGTCGGGCCGGCACGCGCAACAACGGCACCGCTTATCACACCCAAAAAGATACCCAAAAACCCAACGAGCGAGACAAAAAACGAAACACCGGCAATGTCAGTGCCGTAGAGTTCAGCCAATGGGGCAAGCGTCAGAGAGATTTTGCCGAATTGCGCCGCTGCAAAAAGCCCTGTGACAAACACAAGCGCTACCAACGTCCAATCACTTCGTTCAGAGGGGGCGCTTGCCTGCGCAATGTTCATTTTCATGGCGGTGAAATGACAGGGGCGGCTGCAAACTGCAACCGCCCATCAGATGTTCAAAACGAAAGGGTGCGCCTTTAGAAATGCATCGCACGACCATAGGCGTCCAGCACACTTTCGTGCATCATTTCGGACAGAGTTGGATGCGGAAAGACTGTTTCCATCAGGTCTTCTTCGGTGGTCTCCAACTTGCGGCCCACCACATAGCCTTGGATCAGCTCGGTGACTTCTGCACCGATCATATGTGCGCCCAACAATTCGCCCGTTTTTGCATCAAACACGGTTTTGACCATGCCTTCTGGTTCGCCAAGTGCGATGGCTTTGCCGTTGCCCATAAACGGGAACCGTCCCACTTTGATATCATAACCAAGCTCTTTTGCCTTGGCTTCAGAATAGCCAACTGATGCGACTTGCGGGTGGCAATAGGTACATCCGGCAATTGTTTCGGGCTTAATTGCGTGAACTTTTTTGCCCGCAATCATTTCCGCGACCATAACGCCTTCATGGCTGGCCTTGTGCGCAAGCCACGGCGCACCTGCGATATCACCGATTGCAAAGACGCCCTCAACACCCGTGCGGCAGAATTCATCCGTAACGACATGGGTGCGGTCGATCTTTACGCCCAACTTCTCAAGGCCAAGGCCTTCCACATTTCCAACAATTCCGACTGCAGAAATGACCGTATCGAACTCTTCAGTTGTAACTTTCCCACCATTCTCAATATGGGCAACAACTTTTCCTTTGCCGCGATCAAGCTGTTTGACCATGGTCTTTTCGCGTATTTTCATTCCCTGCTTTTCGAATTGCTTCTTCGCAAAAGCGCTGATTTCAGCATCCTCAACAGGCAATACGCGGTCCATCACTTCGACAACAGTCGTGTCCGCGCCAAGCGTGTTATAAAAACTCGCAAATTCGATCCCGATTGCGCCAGATCCAATGACCAGCAATTTCTTTGGCATGCGCGGTGGTGTTAGCGCCGTTTTATATGTCCAAACGAGATCACCATCCCCTTCAAGACCTGGCAATTCACGCGCCCGTGCACCAGTCGCAAGGATGATGTTCTTGGCCGTCAGGTCCTGCACACCTTTGTCAGTCTTGACCGTCACCTTGCCTTTCGCGGGGACTGACGCCTCGCCCATAATGACAGTTACCTTATTTTTCTTCAGCAGGTGACCAACACCACCAGCCAATTGCCCTGCAACACCACGGCTACGCTTTACGACCGCATCAAGGTCGTAATCAATGTTACCCGCAGACAACCCAAACTCTTTGGCGCGGTGCATCAAATGGAAAACCTCGGACGAGCGAAGCATCGCTTTCGTCGGGATACACCCCCAGTTCAGGCAAATGCCGCCCAGATGCTCGCGCTCAATAACTGCGACGGACAACCCAAGCTGCGCGCCACGTATAGCGGCCACGTACCCGCCCGGGCCAGCACCAATTACGATTAAATCAAAGGACGTCGCGGCCATAATAATATCTCCGGCAAATATAGTTTAACGCTAAACTATATTTATTCGCCAGAAATCGCAACACTCTCACGAGGATTGTGAATGGGCGTTTAAGCCACTGAATTCGTGTGATTATCCCGCAATTGCGCGGACAGCCGCACCATATCCACCCTCTGCTTCAAACGCTTCTTCGTGAACGGAGTAAGCTCTATCCAGTGCTGCGTTGCGGAAGGGGAAGCGACCAAAGCGGCGGATAACATCGCGGTGCGCCCGCGCGTGCAGTAAATTATCTGCGCCAGTCTCTGGCATTCGCGTCATGATTAAGCGCACAGACCGCTCCTGATCACACAGGTTTTCGGAATGCATCAAAGGCAGGTAGAAAAACTGACGCGCTGGCTCATCTATTTTCATATCCCAGCCTTTGTTCAAAGCGGCCTTTGCAGCGGCTAAGGCCATGCGGTCACTTGCAAATGCTTGGGCAGTATCGCGAAACATATTTCTGGCAAATTGATCCGCAAGAATAATGTAGGCAAGCGCCCCACTCGGGTAGGTCAGCCACATAGACATCCCACCAGCCATCATTTCATCCCAAGCGGGTTTGAATTTCAGGCGGACTTTGGCATCAAGTGCCTCGCCCCCCGCGTACCAGCCCTTTTCGCCGATTTCATCAAGCCAAAAAGAAAGAACGGTTTCTGGTGAGGTCATGAAGCTGCTCCTATGCATGCCTGTTACCAAATCGTTACTGTAATAAAAGAACCGCACAACCCCCTTTTGCGCAATCTTTCAATTAATCCCTACTGCAGTGATGCATTTAGGCCGCAGGAGTTTCCGTTGCGGCACTTTCCGCCTCTTCCAGCTCTGCTTCGATGTAGATTTCTTGGGCAACCTCAACAGCCACCGGGCTGGCCGTAGCCAAAATGGGCGAGTACGGCGTGGCTTCGTCCACATCGAACGTTGATGCGCGTTGGGTCATTCGGAAACCTGCGTAAGCGGCAAGCCCAAGCAACAGAACCGCCACAAACAAGAAGAACCCTTCAGGTCCCACCAACCCCATCATCCACCCCGTGATCAGCGGCCCCGCAATGGCGCCAATACCGTTGATAAAGATCAAACCACCACTCGCAGCGGCCATGTCTTCATGCTCCAAAAAGTCATTCGTGTAGGCAATCAGCAACGCATAAAGCGGGTTCGACATGCCCCCAATAATGAAAGCGGACCCCAGCAAAAGGATAAACACATCGTCATAAAGAAAGCCTGCGAAACCACCCAGGCCACCCAACACAGAAACAGCAAGGATCAAAACCCGCCGGTCCATCCGGTCAGAAAGCCAGCCGATTGGGTACTGCAACAACAGCGCCCCCAGATAAATTGCCGTCACAAAAATTGAAATTTCAGCAACCGTTAGACCCCGCTCCGTGCCATAAACCGCAGCCATCCCGAACTGTGCCGAGAACACGCCCCCCATCAAGAACATGCCAACACAGCCCAACGGCGAAATACGCGTCAGTTCGCGCAAAGTCATAGGTTTGGTGGTTTCAAAAGCGGGCGTTGGACTAACCGACAGCAAAATTGGCGCAAAGCTGATGGAAACCAACACAGACGGAATGATGAACAAAACAAAGCCCGATGGATCGCCAGTCAGCAAAATACCTTGCGCGGCCACAATCCCGAACATCTGCACGATCATGTAAAGCGACAGCGCTTTGCCGCGGTGCGCGTTGTCTGCAGAATTATTAAGCCAGCTTTCCGCCGTCACGTACACGCCGGAAAAGCAAAACCCGATCACGATGCGGCCAAGCGCCCACGCAACGGGATGTGGAAAAGCCGGATAAAGGATCAAAACGGCTGAGATAAAACTTCCAAGCGCAGCAAAGACCCGAACGTGCCCCACACGGCGGATCATTTCGGGCGCCATTTTGGAGCCGCCCAGAAAGCCAACGAAATAACACGACATCACGATGGACATCTCGAACGTGCCAAAGCCCTCAAGCCCGCCCCGCACACCAAGAAGCGTCCCCTGAAGACCGTTGCCCACCATCAGCAGCATCATTCCGAGCAAAAGTGCCCACGACCCTTTAAAAACTTGTAGCATGACGCCTCTCTTTACACAGTGCTGCCGTTGAGGCCCGCCCTATCTGAGTCGCGTCAACAATCAACAATCAAAATCGACATTTAGTGTCGTTTTAGAAGCTTCGTTGCATGCAAGCAGCGCCGTTTCAGCCGTTTGGCAATAAAAGCGAGCTGTCACCGTAACTGAAAAACCGATATCCCGTGTGCACTGCGTGGTCGTAAATTTCTACGATCCGCTCTTGTCCCATCAGGGCCGATACAAGCATCATCAGCGTCGACTTCGGCAGATGGAAGTTTGTCATCAGACCGTCGGTGATCTGAAACTCAAAACCTGGCGTGATGAAAATGTCCGTCTCGCCCCGCCATTCAGCCAGAGTGCCGTTTTTTGCTGCACTCTCGATCAACCGAAGCGCTGTGGTCCCAACGGGAATGACGCGGCCGCCTTCTGCCTTGGTCTGATTGATCTCGGCTGCCGCGCTTTTGGTAATTTCACCCCACTCCGCGTGCATCTTATGCTCTGAAATGTCGTCAACTTTGACGGGCAAGAACGTGCCCGCCCCCACGTGAAGCGTTACTTCGGTAAAGGTGACGCCCTGTCCGGCCAGCGCTTCCAACAACGGTTTATCAAAGTGAAGCGAGGCCGTCGGGGCAGCAACGGCACCGGTATGACGTGCAAACACAGTTTGGTAATCCGTCTTATCCTGTGCGTCTGCCTTCCGCTTTGCCTCAATATATGGTGGTAAAGGCATGGTACCGGCCGCGTTCAGCGCCGCGTCAAAGTCATCACCAGTAAGGTTAAACTCCAAAATCCCCTGACCGTCGGCCTTGGCGGTAAGTGTCGCGGTGAGATCATCGGTAAATACGATAACTTCGCCTTCTGCCACTTTGCGCAAAGGTTTGATAAGTGCCGACCATCCACCATCGGGCTGTGGTGTCAACAATGTAATCTCAATCTTAGCACTCACCGGCCCCTGCCCAGCATCGCGCGTCCGTGTCCCCGTCAAGCGCGCCGGAATAACTTTGGTGTTGTTCAAAACCAAGCGGTCACCTTTGCGCAGGTATTTGGTCAAATCGGAGACCCGCGCATCCGTAATGGCGCCTGTGTTTGCACCGCTTGCCACCAACAACCGCGCGCTTGTTCGAGGCACCGCAGGACGTGTTGCAATCAAATTGTCCGGCAAATCAAAGTCAAAATCAGAGAGTTTCAATTTGTCTTAATCCTTTAGTCGTTTTCACGCTGCGGCGGTGGTCGGCGAAATATCTCACGAAACATTCCAGGCGTGAATATCGACAATGGCTGGACTTGCACAGAGGGGTTCGGTGCATTGCCAGACAAATCGAAATTGAAGCCCAACAGCCCCTCGCCCCTTCTGGTAAATACCTGACCAATCCCATTCAAAACATAGAGCGGCGATGCCACGCCCTGCATATCAATCGCACGATCGGAAAAGCGGTAAACACCGTCCATGGAAAGCCCAATCGACGGACCTGTTGCTGCGCTAGAATAAAGCGTGAGCCCTGCAGGTGAGAGCTGAAATGATGCCTCAACATTGCTAAAATAAATGCCGCCTTGCGCCATTTGATCCAGCAATCCAACGACCGAAATCGCGTTCAATAATCCTGCGAGCGTGGGCGCTTCCAAAATGCGCGTATCTGTCACCAAAAGCGTTCCGTCATACACCCCAGACCTCGGCGTTGGCTGCAATATCAGATCAAGCGCACCGCCTTTAGCGGTTTCTATTAACTTTGCCGCAGCACCAACGCCGCCCGCATCATCACTGCGCAGCCGAATAGCTGTTCCATTGGCGACCGTAACCAAAGTTCCCGTGACTACAGCACCGCCATTCACGCGTGCTCTGAAACTTCCATTAAGTCCCCCACGGGGAGTTAATTCGCCCCGTAGGTCTGTAAATGAAAGGCTGTCACTCACGATCACTCGGTCAAGGGCAATGTTCATCGCGCCACCACTCGCCCCATTCACACCGCCGCTTTCAACAGCCTGACGGGCACGGCGCAAATCCAGCCGTCCGCCGGTCACGTTAACCTTTGGAGGCTGGCCAACACCTTGCCCGACAAGCTCAACTGCGCCCGCGAACCAATCACCGACCTCAACACTTGAAAACGATGCCACCGAAAGTGTGCCGCTTTTATCAAGTGTGATCTGCCCTGCTACACGAAGTCCGCTACCGGATAACTCAAACCGGTCCACAATTGCGGGAGTGTCTGCTGTTGCAAGCCTGCCTTCCACGACCAAGCTGCCCGTTGAAGCCGCGCCTTTTTGCCAGCCCAATTCAGGAATAGAGAGTTTCGCACCACGCAAATCGGAGCGCAGCGTAAAACTGCCCCCGTTTTCGTCTAACGCCACTTCAATATCTGCTTTAGTGGCCCCAACAAAAAGCCCCTCAGGCAGTACGATCCCGAACTCCGCCAACGCGTCGCCCGTAAGATCAATGACAGCACGCAGAATTGGTTGGGAAGCGGCATCATCCTCTTGTGGCTTCCCAATGGGTTGCTGCCAAACTCCACCGAAGTTTACACCATCAAGCTTAGCCTGCCCTTTTATTTCAATACTTTGTGGAGAGACCTTAATGTCTAATCGATCTGCAGAAAGGCGACGCCCCGCAACAAGAGTATCGCTGGTAACACCAGTCAGGACGCCCTCAGCGCCAAAGGTGATTGGGTCGCTGCTGCGGTCTTTTACAAGCGGGACGTCGAGCCTCGTATTTACGTCTGCGCGCCCATCCGAAAATGTCACAGGCAAAGCGCCATCCTTCAATATCTCCAGCGGGTCTTGGTTTAATAAGGCCAGCCCTGCGGTTATTGTACTGTCTGATTTCAGGTCTAGCGAAAGCAAAGCTCTGCCGTCTTTCGGACCGACCCACAGGGTAGAGCCACCCGCATTAATGGCCCCGCCTTGGGGCGCCAAAACGGCACCACTGCTAAGCGCTAACGCAAACGCAGCACTTTCAAAGCTCGCCACGCCGACACCATTTTTGATCGGCTCCATCGGCCGCAGATAGTGAACAGTAGCATCTGAAAAATCAAAACCGCCTTGCACAATCGGCTTTTGGTTCGGCAAAATTCGAACTGCCGCGCGGCCATTTTCAAGTGTGCCCCCATCGAGATTGTTAACCAACCAATTGCGGGTAGGTCGAAGGGCCGTCAATGGCCAAAGGCTAAGGGCCGTCGCAACATCCGTTCGGTCCCCTTCAAGGTTAAGGGCCACAGACCAACCATCCATGTTTGATGCAACACGCCCATCACTTCGCACCATTGGTGCCACAGCGGCATTATTTCCCAGTGGTTGTGGCCTGCCGTAAAGTTGCCCAATATCAACTGCAAACGGATCAATTTCCATACGAAAATCAATACCCGCGTCTTGAATTTCAATCGGCGCATCAAACGCGTCAGGCGGATCAATTAGCAATTTAGAGAATGCAAATTGCCCCAGAAGCGTTTCGGGCACACCATTAGTTTGATCCCGCAAATATGCCGTTCCAGACGCGACGGCCGTGACCAAATCACTAGCAACGCGCACCTCATCAAACGTCAGCTTTTCAGCAGGGGCATCATACTGAAAATACGCCCGCGCTGAGTTAAAGGGCAAAGGTTCGCTACCCGCCACAGGCGCCAGCGCCCCTGCACCCAAATCAAGTGTGCCAAACACATCCGCAGCCTCGCCATTTGACGTAATCGCAAATCGAAGCGCACCTGAAATTGGCGCGTCAAGAACGCCGAGCCACGCGAGGCTTGGCACCTGCCCCGCAACAAGACTGGCCCGCGCGTCAGTCAAGCTCAACCCGACAGTGCCAAGTGGCAAAGGTGCCTCTGTTTCTGCCTCCGTAACCCGCCTTGGCACATCATATGTGGCAGTAAGCGTGGTGACGTCCGCCCCCCCTGTTAGCACGGCTGCATCCGCACGCATTCGAACACCTGTCCGATCTTGCTCAAGCAGGACGCGTGCGCCGTCCACGGTCAGTACTTGGCCGCTGATCGCATCTTCATATCGAACACTCAGGGAACTCGCCTCAATCGCATCAAGCGTCGTTAGCCCTGGCTGTTCAAACACAGTCGCAAGATCAAGCATAAGGCCACCGAAAGAGGCATCCGAGACACTTTGCGAACCGAAATCAAGGTTAAAGCGACCGTCGATGTTACGGCTGACCCGCGCGCGTAAACCGCTTACCTCAAGACGTTTCGCCGCCAGCTCCCCCCGCGCTAAAGCTCGCCGCAAAAGATCAATACGAACATCCGCTAACACAGCAAGGCGCGCACCGTCTTCTGTTTTCAGCTCCATGTCTTGAAGGGTTATGTGCGTGTGCAATTGCCGATCAAGTGTCACCTGAAGACCACGTACAGCGACGTTCGCGCGCGGTAATATCTCGGACAATCGGGCCTCGACGTCCTTGCGAACCCAATCAGGCGCAGTAATCGCACGGTCCAGATTGGCCCCAACCGCGATCCCCAAACCCACGACGAATAAGAACGATATCGCGGCAATACCACGCAACGTTCCCAAGAACGAACCACGTCGCTTTGACACATCGACGGCGGCAGTGTCGGTCAAATCAGGATCGGGAGAAGTGTTCATATCGAAAAGACGGCCGCTGCGCTGTGACGTGGTCTTTATATTCGCCGCTGATGACCTAAAACAAAAGACCAGAAACGCATTGCACGCGACTAAGCGGTATCCGTAGCATCCGCACCCGCGAATACAAACAAACACAGGATAGAAATCATGACACAAAAAGAACTCAACATCGGCGACACCGCACCTACTTTCACCTTGCCCCGCGATGGCGGTAAACAAGTCTCTTTAGCTGATTATGCGGGCCAAGCTGTCGTGCTCTATTTTTATCCGCGCGATGACACGCCGGGGTGTACCAAAGAAGCGATTGGCTTCACCGAAATGGCCGCAGAGTTTACCGCCGCAAACACGGTGGTGATTGGCGCATCAAAGGATAGCGTGAAAAAGCATGACAAGTTTCGCGACAAGCACAGCCTTGGCGTTGTGTTGGTATCTGACGCAGAAAGTGATTTGTGTGAGACATATGGCGTTTGGACCGAGAAAAACATGTACGGCAAAACCTACATGGGGATTGAACGTGCAACATTCTTGATTGGGCCCGATGGGAAAATCGCGCAAATTTGGCGGAAAGTGAAAGTGCCGGGGCATGTCGAAGCAGTGCTTGAGGCCGCGCGCGCCCTAGACGCCGAATAACCCTGACGCTAAACGGCCAAAACCACATAAATGGAGCGCCCATGATCCCTCTCACGCAAATGGCGACAGATGTTTTGCAAACAGCAGATGGCGCGGAAAAAACGGCCCTGTCCCGCAAGTATGCGGCGCAATGGTTTGCCTCACGCGAAGCGGGCGCTCCCATTGAAATTGGCACGACAACGCCGCCGTTGCGCCCCGCGCGCCCACAAAAACCCGCGCTGCTTGATCCGCGTGATGTGCCCCGCCGCAAACCCGGCACACCCGAAGGCCGCGTTGCCATGTTGCATGCCGTTGCCCACATCGAGCTTAACGCCGTTGATCTACACTGGGATATCATTGCACGCTTTGGTGGGCGGGTCGACTTCCCCATCGGCTTTTACGATGATTGGGTGAAATCTGCCGATGAGGAGAGCAAACATTTCGGCCTCATGAGTGATTGTTTGGCCAATTACGGCGCGCACTACGGAAGCCTTGATGCGCACGCCGGTATGTGGTCCGCCGCCGAGGATACAGCCGATGACATTCTGGGCCGCCTCGCCGTGGTTCCTATGGTGCTTGAGGCACGCGGTCTCGACGTCACACCTGGTATGATCAAGCTATTCAAACAGGCAAAAGACACCGCCGCCGTTGAAGCGATGGAAGTCATCTACGCCGAAGAAGTGCACCACGTCAGCTACGGCTCCAAATGGTTTCACTTTATGTGTGGCCGCCAAAACCTTGATCCGACGCCAACATTTCACGGCCTTGTGCGCAAATACTTCCACAGCGCGCTAAAGCCCCCGTTCAACGAAGAAAAGCGTGCGGAGGCAGGTATTCCACCGGATTTTTACTGGCCGCTCAGCGAAAGTGCTGCAGTGCGCTGAGTATCTGCACGCTGACTTTAGTATTCGGCAAGAACCCGCCAGTTTTGAGCCGCCCCAAGCCCAAGCGCCTTTGCATGAGGCCAAAATTGTTTGCGGTCCATTAACCACAGCCTTAAACCATTGTGAAAGATGTACTTTGCAGACAGGTCGCAGAGCGATCGTGACGTAACAAACAGAAACGGAACAGTTTTTTGGCGCTACCTTTGATGAACCGTTTGAACCACCGCCTTGAAAACGTCTTCCCAGAGCGGCGGTTGTTTTTGCGTTCAGACAATGAAACCCGCTACATTCTGCTCAAACCCGTGACCCAATTGGTTGGCATTGTTGGCAGTACGGCCGTTGTCGCGTGGTCAATCATCGCCACCTCAATTTTGATCATGGATAACATCGGCGCTGGCAATTTCCGCGAGCAGGCGAAACGTGATCAGGCGTTTTATCTTGAACGGCTGAACGCGCTTGCGGATGAACGTGACACCCGCGCGGCTGAAGCACTTGCCTCTCAAGAACGGTTCAACACTGCCCTGAGCCAGATTTCTGTGATGCAGACGCAATTGTTGGAAACCCAGGAACGGCGCCGTGAGCTTGAAATTGGGATGGAAGCTTTCCAAGAAACGCTGCGCCGTGTGAGCGGAGAGCGCGAAGACGCCCGTGAAAAGCTGCAAGAGTTGAACGCGTCCCTTGAGGGTGAAACTGAAACCGGACAGAACCCGCTGAGCGCTGCGCGCGACCTTGAAACCACCGTCGATTATTTAGCCGGTGCACTTTCTGAAACCGCAGGCGAGCGGGACACAGTTGTGGCAGACGCGCAGGCCGCGCTAATTGCCGCCGATGAAATGGCAGCAGAGCTTAAAATCCTTGAAGACCGCAACAACGAGATTTTCCGCACCCTAGAAGAAGCGATGACAGTTTCAGTTGAGCCGCTAGACAAAATGTTCCGCAAGGCAGGCCTGTCGACGGACAATCTTCTCAAACAAGTGCGTCGCGGGTATTCTGGACAAGGCGGCCTCCTCGCCCCTTTGTCCTTCTCGACCCGCGGGGAGATTGATCCAAGTACCGAGCGTGCCAACAGCATCATCGGCAAACTCGATGAGCTGAACCTCTATCGAATCGCTGCACAAAAAGCGCCTTTCACCATGCCCGTGAAGAACAATTACCGCTTTACCTCTGGGTTTGGCCCCCGCTGGGGCCGCATGCACAACGGCACAGATTTTGCGGCACCGGTTGGCACACCGATCTATGCACCGGCAGACGGTGTAGTAACTTTTGCTGGCTGGTCGTCAGGATATGGACGTTTGGTGAAGATCAAACACGACTTCGGCATCGAGACAAGATACGCCCACCAATCCAGAATTCGCGTAAAAGTAGGCCAAAGGGTCTCGCGCGGGGACCGGATCGGTGATATTGGCAATTCTGGCCGGTCCACTGGACCGCATTTACACTACGAGATCCGCGTTGGCGGGCGTCCCATCAACCCAATGATCTATATCAAGGCTGGTCAAAATGTTTTCTAAAAGCAAAATCAACGATCCTGCACCCAAAAGCGATGACACAACTGCGGCCCCCGCTCCTGCGGCAGCCAAAGCGCCAACGCCCGAATTCAAGCCGTCTGCGCCCAAACCGAAAGCGCCGGCATCACTGATCTCAAGCGATCTGCACGTCAAAGGCAACCTGCGCACCGCTGGCGATATACAAGTTGAAGGCGAAGTCGAAGGCGACATCCGCGCCCATTTGCTGACCATCGGCGAGAGTGCGACAATCCGCGGCGAAGTGATTGCTGACGACGTTGTCATCCACGGTCACATCGTAGGGCGCGTACGCGGTCTGAAAGTGCGCCTGACATCAACTGCACGCGTTGAGGGTGACATCATCCACAAGACAATTGCAATCGAGAGCGGCGCGCATTTCGAGGGCTCTGTTCAACGTCAGGACGACCCGCTGGCAGCCGGTGCAAAATCAGCGCCCGCGCCAAAGCCTGCGCCAACCAAACCTGAATAACAGACGACGACATACAGTTTCAAAAGGCGTCCTTCGGGGCGCCTTTTTCTTATTATCCTTCACTGAAAGTCAGCCGGACTTTTGCGGGCAGGCATGATCTGAAATCTGTTGGATTTTATACAGGTGCCATGTGGCGTGCCCAAAAAGTGGCAGCATAATAAACATTCCTAGAAATGCGGGGATAATAGCCGCAACCGTAGCCAAGCCAATCACCGCCCCCCAGATCATATAGGGCACGGGATACGCCATCACCTGAGCAATTGATGCTAGACCCGCAGTCATGAAATCAACGTCGCGATCAATAAGCATCGGCAATCCGAAAAGCGTCATTGAGAAAATCAGCGTCGAAAAGACAGCGCCAACGCCTGTGCCGAGTGCCAGCATCGTAAGGCCGTTGGCGCTTAGAAACACCTCTGCACTGGACGAAATGTTGACCATCGGCTGTAGCCCCAAAAACAGCGCAAAAAGCATATGCCCAAGGAAAAACCAAAATAGCAGCATCACCACAATGATCACCGCAAGCCACGGCACTTGTCCATTTTTAAGCGCCCAGATAGCCCGTAAAATGCCCCACATTGTGATGGGTCGCCCACGATGATGTTGCCAACTGATCAGATAAAACCCAAGTGCCGCAAGAGAGCCAACCATTGGAAATCCCATAACCGCAAGCACCAACCAATAGCTGTGTCCTGCGGCATATGTCAGCGTGGAAATCGCAAGGCCGATGATTACAAAGGCCCCCGCAAACACCAGTGTAAACGCTGGGTAGCGCACCATATCAACCGCCCCTGCCCGAAGCGCACGCAGAAAATCACGGCGCTTAGGGGCACGAAACTTCGTCACACCATGCGGTCTATTTTTCAGGTAGTCATCCATAAGACGAGCGTAGCGCGCAGTGGATAAAGCGGTCAATCTTTGCCACGGAGCAGCGTCTATTGGCCAGCTAACTGCGGGGCTACGTTAGTCTTCTGCGTTAGCTTCTGCGCGCGATTTACCCGAAACATTCATCGCCAGCGTCGCCCCCATCAAGCCATCGAGATCACCGTCGAGAACCCCTTTTGTGTCGGACGTCTCAAAACTGGTGCGCAGGTCTTTCACCATCTGGTAAGGTTGCAGCACATACGAGCGGATTTGGTTGCCCCATCCTGCATCGCCTTTGTTTTCGTGCGCTTCGTTGATGGCCGCGTTACGGCGATCCAATTCCATTTGATACAAGCGTGATTTCAACGCCTTCATCGCAATATCGCGGTTCTGGTGTTGGGATTTCTCAGAACTGGTCACAACAATACCTGTCGGGTTGTGTGTAATCCGGACGGCCGAGTCAGTGGTGTTCACGTGCTGTCCGCCCGCCCCAGATGAACGATACGTATCAATCCGGATATCAGCGGGGTTCACCTCAATGTCGATGTTGTCGTCCACAACCGGATAAACCCAGACAGACGTGAAGGACGTGTGCCGCTTGGCGGCGCTATCAAACGGGCTGATGCGTACCAAACGGTGCACACCGCTCTCGGACTTCAACCAGCCATAGGCGTTCGGACCACTGATCTTGTAAGCCGCAGATTTAATACCCGCTTCGTCACCTGCCGATTCCGATTGCAGCTCCACTTTATAGCCCTTCTTTTCAGCCCAACGGACATACATCCGCGCCAGCATGCTTGCCCAATCACACGACTCTGTTCCGCCGGCACCTGCGTTAATTTCAAGGAAGGTATCGTTGCCGTCCGCCTCGCCGTTCAGCAATGCCTCAAGCTCCTTCGCAGCGGCCGTTTCTTTCAGGTCGCGCAGGGCTTGCTCGGCTTCTGCCACCACATCCGCGTCGTCTTCCATTTCGCCCAATTCAATCAACTCAATGTTATCTGCCAAGGCTTGGGTCAGGTTTTTCTCAACGGTCATGGCATCAACCAGAACCTGTCGTTCGCGCATTAACTTTTGCGCGTTGTCCGGATCATTCCAGAGGTCTGGATCTTCCGTGCGGGCATTGAACTCTTCAAGGCGGTACGGCGCAGTCTCGATATCCATACGTTGGCGGACCAACTCAAGGGACTTTTCGATTTCAGTAACGATGTTCTGGATTTCTGCGCGCATAAAATTTCAGGCCTTCAACTTGTCTGCCCCTGCTCTAGCCTAGGGGCGCGCGCCCCACAAGCCGGACCCGCAGAGGCGCCGCCCGCAGGCGGCAGTCATTTGTCTAATACAGACCACCAGATGAGAGTGAGCCAAAGCTCGCTTTGGGCGCAACACGGGCCTTTTTGCCGCTGGATGTGGTAACCTCACGGCTGGTCGCTTCCGCCACATCATCAAAGAGCGGAAGATCACTGCCCATTGCAAAGCCACCATCAAACGTCACCCCAAAGAGCGGCTCTTCGCCCTCGCGAAAACATTCCGACACGATACCCTCACCAGACGCATCTTGGGGCAAACGCGCACCCGTGATCCGGTCGATCTTGAGAAACTGACAGCTGCTTGGCACATCAAAAGAACCACCACCGTATTTCTCAACCGCTTTTGTCATGAACTGATTGAAAACCGGTCCGCACATACCGCCACCTGATGCCCCACGCCCAAGGCCGCGCGGTGTATCATGCCCGATGTAGCACCCCGCCACGATGTTCGACGTGAACCCCACAAACCAGACGTCTTTGGCGTCATTTGTCGTACCGGTCTTACCTGCCACGGGCACCGACAGATTTACCGTTGAGCGCGCTGTGCCCCGCTCAACCACACCGCTCAGCATCGATGTCAGCTGATAGGCGGTGATAGGATCAAGTACCCGCTCGCGGTTTGAAGTGATCCGCGGGGCAAAACCGGCCTCAAGGCTAGCAAATTGACAATCCTCACAGACGCGCTGGTCATGCTTATAAACTGTGCGCCCAAACCGGTCTTGCACGCGGTCAACCAATGTCGGCTCAACACGCTCACCGCCGTTGGCAAACATTGCATAGGCCGCGACCACATTGAACAGCGTTGTTTCCTGACTGCCCAAAGAGTTTGCCAAAAAGCGGCGCATCTCATCGGGGCCGTAGATGCCAAAGCGTTCCGCATAATCACCCACAACATCCATACCCGTTTCTTGGGCCAGGCGGATCGTCATCAAGTTACGAGACTGCTCAATCCCTGTGCGCACAGGCGTCGGGCCATAGAATTGCTTCGAGGCATTCTGCGGGCGCCACAGCCCTTGGGGGGTATCAATTTCAATTGGCGCATCCACCACGATTGTTGCGGGCGTGTAGCCACTATCCAAGGCTGCTGCGTAGACGAACGGCTTAAATGAAGAACCAGGCTGGCGCTTGGCTTGGGTGGCACGGTTGAACACAGAATGCTGGTATGAAAACCCGCCCTGCATGGCCAGAACGCGGCCCGTGTTGACGTCCATTGCCATAAAGCCGCCCTGCACTTCGGGTACTTGGCGCAGGGTCCAGCGGATAAAACTGCCATCTGCATCTGCGGTCATGCGGCGGACGTGCACAACCTCACCCACCTTTAGCAAGTCTGCAGGCACGCGGGCTTGGCGGCCGGTACTGCCATCGGCATTTTGGCGGCGCGCCCATGTCACGTCATTGGCCGCGATCACACCACCCGCTTCAGGATCTGCGACCCCTTCGATCCCAAGACGTGCACTGTCACCAGATACACTAAGGACCACCGCCGGATACCATTTGTTCTCAAGCGAGATATCGCGCGAAATATCAACGTTGCTGAGCGCCTCGCGCCACGCCGCCTCATCTTCCAGTACTTCTTCAGGCAGTGTTTTACCCGTAGGTCGCCAGATACCGATGTTGCGATCGTAGGCTTCCAAACCGCGCTGCAGGGCATCAGCGGCCTCAACCTGCATCTCGGGATCGATTGTGGCGCGGACTGACATGCCGCCACTGAAAAACTCGTCCTCTCCAAAATCGCGGCTCAACTGGCGGCGAATTTCATCTGTGAAATAATCGCGGTCCGGAAGTTGCGCCTTAAAGCCTTCGTAATCGCCACTTTGTACCGTGCGAAGGGGTTCTTCTTTGGCCAACTCATATTGATCGCGGGTGATGTAGCCGTTCTCCATCATCTCGCGCAGGACAAAATTGCGGCGCGTCACAGCGCGCTCAACCTGCCGCACCGGATGATAGCGCGACGGCGCTTTTGGCAGCACTGCAAGATAGGCCGCCTCACTGACAGTCAGTTCAGAAAGACCCTTGTTGAAATAGGTCTGCGCCGCAGCGGCAACACCGTATGAGTTTTGCCCAAGAAAAATTTCGTTCAGGTAAAGCTCAAGAATTTCGTCTTTGCTAAGTGTGTCTTCGATGCGCGTGGCAAGGATCAACTCTTTGATCTTGCGCTCAGCCGACCTGTCCCCCGACAGCAAAAAGTTTTTCATCACCTGCTGCGTGATCGTCGAAGCCCCGCGCACATCAGAGCCACGCGATTTCACCGCATCAACCGCAGCCGCCGCCATCCCGCGCGCATCATAGCCCGCATGGGTGTAGAAATTCTTATCTTCCGCCGAAATAAACGCACCCTTGACCAGCTCAGGGATCTCATCTGCGGGCGAGAACAACCGCCGCTCGCGCGCGAATTCATCAATCACGCGGCCCTCGCCGGAATAAATCCGGCTAATCGTCGGTGGTGTGTATTGCGCAAGACTTTCGTGGCTGGGAAGATCACGGCCGTACATCCAAAAGACAGCCCCAATGGTCAGCGCCCCAAAGAAAAGCGCCAAAGTCACACTGCTGAAAATCGCACCAAAGAAAGAAAAAATCGACCGCAGCATTTAATCCACCTGAATGCCCTGAACTCTGAATAGGGTATATAGTGGGGGCGCAGGCGCGTCAAAACAACCCGCATCACAGTTGTGCGAAAGACCGCCGCTCACTGACGTGTCCGTTTGGCCAATTCCGCATCCTCAGCCGCCCAAAGGCGAACCCCAGCCACCAGCCCCAAAATTGCCTGGGCGCGCCATTCAGGGTTGGTTAAATTTGCAAGGTCTTGGGCGTCCGACATGAACCCCAACTCGACCAAGACTGATGGAATATCTGGCGCCTTTAGCACTGCAAAGCCCGCCTGTCTGCGCGGGCGCGAGTTGATCCCGTCAACGCTGGCTTTGATGCCGCCCACTAATAATTCCGCCAACCGATCCGCGCGCGGTTGGGTTTCACGCCGCGCCAGATCAATCAAAACGCCGGCTACAGTGTCGTCTTGCCCCACAAGGTCCACGCCGCCCAAAATATCACTTCGGTCATGGCCGCGGGCCAACTGTGCGCTGGCCGCATCGGTCGCCTCATCAGCAAGGGTGTACACCGTAGCACCCCGCGCCCCACCGCCGCTTAGCGCGTCTGCATGTAGCGATATCAACACATCCGCTTGCGTTTTATGGGCAATCGAAACCCGTTCGCGCAAGGACACAAACACATCATCGTTGCGGGTCAAAATAACGTGGTGCCCATCGCGTATCAGCGCCTCGCCCAAAGCCCGAGCAAAGCCCAACATAAGAGCTGCTTCTTGGTAGGATCCTACCTCGGCGCCCGGATCAATACCGCCGTGCCCGGGGTCCAAAACAATGGTCAGGCCCTGATCGGCCACATTGGCATCGCTGTCTTGGACACCTGCCGTGCCCTCAATTGCCAACGCAACTCCGCGCCCATCTGCTTCAACAGCTGCGGCAAAACCGTCCTCATCCGTCTGGCGTAGAACAAAGCTAAGCATCGCGCCGCTGCCGTCTTGTTTGATCCGCATCTGCGATTTGCCAACGATCATCGGCCCATCCAGTGTGAGCACCATCCGCGACCATCCAGCCCGAATTTGGCCGAACCCAACATCCGTTACACGTTGTGAGCGGATCATATCATCAACATTAGCTTCGCCAGACAGGCCATTGAAATCAATTATAACTCTATGAGGTTCGTTCACATGTTTAATACGAAAAGGGACACCTTGGGTTAGTGACAATTGCACATCAACACCGCGCCAAATCGGAGAAACAGAACTGTCCTGCACCCGCAAATCCGCCCGCGCCGTCAGCGTTTGCGCCAACAGGCCGAATGGCTGCACAACCAAAGCGAGACAAAAAATAATTGCCAAAAAGATACAGTTTGAAAAACGGGGCATGACTAACCGTGCTGATGTTTCTTCAAATGTAGCGGACATGCAGCGTGGGCGCAAAGCTTAGCCCGCACGCGCGGACATAAAGGCAGTCAGTCGCGCCAACCCTTCGATAATGTCGGCCGTGCCGCGTGCATATGAAAACCGCAAGGTGGTCGCACCGCGCACAGGGTCGAAATCCAAACCGGGGGTTACGGCAACGCCAGCCTCATTCAAAATTTCTGACGCAAATGCACGGCTATCGTCTGTGTACTCACTGACATCCGCGTAAACATAAACCGCACCATCGGGCGGTGCAATCTTGTCAAAGCCCGCCTTGGGCAACCCATCCAACATCAAGCGGCGGTTTTCGCGGTACACATCCATATTCGCCTGCAGTTCTTCGTCACAATCCATCGCGGCTAAAGCAGCAACTTGGGCCACATGAGGGGCACAGATGAACAGGTTTTGGGCCAAGCGTTCTACGCGGCGAACCTGATCTTGGGGCACAACCATCCAGCCCACGCGCCAGCCGGTCATGCTGAAATATTTGGAAAACGAGTTGATGACCCACGCGTCGTCGCTGATCTCCAACGCCGTTACCGCTTTGGCCTCATATTCAATGCCGTGATAAATCTCGTCACTGATAAAGGCAGCGCCCTCTGCCGCGCAGGCCTCGATGAGCGCGCGCATCGCATCGTGGTCCAACATGGTGCCAGACGGGTTGGCCGGCGAGGCCACCAACATGCCATCAAACTTACGCCCACCGTCTTTGACAGCGTCTAAAATATCGTGCGCCACGGGCTGCAGGCGGTTTTCCGCGCGGGTTTGCAGATCAACAGGTTCCACGTTGAGGGCTTTGAAAATCTGGCGGTAGCTTGGATAGCCCGGCGCCCCAATCGCCACGCGGTCACCTGCATCAAAAAGCGCTGTAAATGCCAAGACAAACGCGCCGCTGCTACCGGGGGTGATGATGATGCGTTCTGGATCTACCGCAACACCGTACCAATCCATGTATAGCTGGCTGATACGCGCACGAAGCGCGGGCAAGCCTTTGGCGACAGTATAGCCAAGCGCGTCGTCTTCCATCGCTTTTGCCGCTGCGGCGCGTGCGCCCGCAGGTGCACCTGTGCCGGGCTGGCCGACCTCCATGTGGATAATAGTCCGGCCCTCGGCCTCAAGGCTTGCGGCTTCTGCCATCACGTCCATCACAATAAAGGGATCAACCGTGCCTCGCACCGATCCTTGTCTTGAAGTTCCCATGATGCCCTCCGATACTGCTTGTGAGTTCAAGACCAAACCCATGCGCGAAGGTCAATCATCATGTGGGCGAAAGTTATCTTGGCGTGTGCGTTGTGTATTGCCGCCATCCCCAGTTACGCCGTGACATTGCTGCGCGACGCAGAAGTTGAACGCGGCCTGCGGTCGATTGCCCAACCTATTTTCCAAGCCGCCGGCCTAAGCGCGTCACGGACCAAAATTCTGCTGGTCGACAACCAATCGCTCAATGCGTTTGTGATCGATGGCTCGGCTATTTTTATCCATTCAGGCCTGATCATGCGCATGGGCCGCGTCGAGGAATTACAGGCCGTTATCGCCCATGAAGCGGCCCACATTGCCAACCGGCATCTGGCACGCCGCGCCGCCAACTTTCAAAACGCGCGCACCGCTGCGGGCATTGGAACGGCTTTGTCATTGATCGTCGGAGCCGCAGCAGGCAGCCCCGAGGCAGGTGCCGCTGCCGCTGTCGGTTCATCAGGGTCCGCGCTTCGCCGCTTTTTCGGCCACACCCGCGCCGAAGAAAGCAGCGCAGATCAATCCGGAGGCCGCTATATGGTGCGCGCAGGGATTGACCCAAGTGCCGCCGTTGATGTGATGCGCCTTTTTCGCGGGCAAGAGGCGCTAAACATTGGACGTCAGGACCCTTATGTGCGCACCCATCCGCTGACCCGTGACCGTATTCGGGCCCTTGAAGCATTTGCCGCAGGCAACGCGGGCGACTACCCGACCCCTGCACTAAACGCCGCGTGGTTCGAGATTATCCAAGGCAAGATCAGCGCCTACTCCCGCGCACCAAGCTGGACGTTGCGCCGGACCCGCGGCCAAAACGACCACGTCGCGCTGATGCGCCAAGCAATTGCCCACCACCGCAAACCCGACCGCGACAAAACCCGCGCCACACTAAAGCGACTTGTCGCCAAAGCACCGGATAATCCGTACGTGCACGAACTTGACGGGCAACTGAAACTGGAAGGCCGTGACTTTGACGCGGCCGTTGCTGCATACGGCCGCGCTGTGCGCCTTGCACCAAATGAGCCACTTATTCTGGGCGGCTACGGGCGTGCTCTGTTGGCGGTTGGCCAAAATGCAAAGGCCCGCGACACACTTGAACGGGCGCGCGCACGCGACCCTCTTGATGGGCGCATTTTGCGTGATCTTGGCACCGCTTACGCCAAAACCGGAAACAACGGGATGGCGTCCCTTAGCATTGCCGAACGCTATGCGTTGCGGGGCCGTTTGAAAGACGCCGCCATACATGCAAACCGCGCTGCAGGGTTGTTGCCCCGTGGCTCTGCCCCTTGGCAACGAGCCAATGATGTGCTTGCTGCTGCCAAGACCTCAGAAAAAGGAAAACGTTGATGATCCGCCAAACTGCCAAAGCCCTCGCCTTTACGGTGGGAACCGCCCTACTGGGAACTGCCGCGCAGGCGACTGATTTATCTGCGTTAACCGCCGCTGAACGGGCTGATTTTCGGGCCGAAGTTCGCGCCTACCTACTCGAGAACCCAGATGTGTTGATGGAAGCTTTTGCAGTTTTGGAGCAACGCCAAGCGCAACAAGCCGCTCAAAACGATGCGCAGCTTTTAGCCGTAAACGCCAAGGCGCTTTATGAAGACCCCAACGCATGGGTCGGCGGCAACCCTGAGGGTGATGTGACGATCGTTGAGTTTATCGACTACCGCTGTGGCTACTGCCGCAAAGCACACTCAGAAGTTGAGCAACTGGTCCAATCGGACAAAAACATCCGCCTCATCGTGAAAGAATTTCCGATCTTGGGCAAAGACAGTCTACGCAGCTCGCAATTTGCGATTGCTGTAAAACTGCTGCACGGAAATGACGCCTACAAACTGGCCCATGATGCGCTGATTAGCCTAAAGCAAGGCACCTCTGACACCACATTGAGCCGTCTTGCAAGCAGCCTTGGCTTCAACGGTGATGAGGTGCTGGCAAAGATGAACGGTGTAGAGGTCAAGGCAATCATCGACGACAACCGTCTGCTAGGCCAGCGTCTATCTATTACGGGCACGCCGACTTTTGTGATGGGTGATCAAATGGTACGCGGTTATGTCCCACTGGACGGGATGCGCGATATCGTGGGCCAAGAACGCAGCTAAGCGGCGGACACGGGCATCGGAAGTTCATCACCGGTGTAGACGGGAAAATGCAGGCCTACACGGGTACCCTCACCCACTGTGCTGACCAGATCTAGGCGTCCATTTGACTGCTCCATAAAGCCGCGCGCCATGGACAGACCCAAACCGGACCCCTCGCCGACTGGCTTGGTTGTGAAATACGGCTCGAACACTTTTTCCAGCAAATGCGGCTCGATCCCGTTTCCGGTGTCACTAATCCAAAGGCTGAGTGTTTCTTGATCAAGCAGGCGCGTTGCACTGGCATCAATCATGATGTGCCCCCCGTTTTTCATGGCATCGCGGGCGTTGAGGATCAGGTTTAGCACCACGGTTTCAAGCTTACCTGCATCCACGTAAATCGCGGGCAGTCCCGTAAAGATGCCAAGTACAATCTGATGTCGGTCGCCCAGCAAACGTGCCGCAAGGGTGGTGACTGTATCACAAATCTCACTAACAGAGGTCTTGCGCGGCAAAAGGGTTGAACGGCGCGAGAAGGCCAGTAACTGGCTTGTCAGATCTGCCCCGCGCCACGCCGCGTCCTCAGCCTCACGCAGCAGTATTTCCAACTCCCACGGGTTCTTGGCCGTATTGCGCATCTCAAGGTTGCCTAAAATCACTGCGAGCAAATTGTTGAAATCATGGGCGACACCCCCCGTCAGCTGACCCACCGCACGCAAACGGTCTGCGTCACGCTCACCTTCCTGAACGATGGTGATGGTGTCGCGAAATTTCGATAATCTAAGCACTGCATATGCAAGATACATCCCAAAGCCAGCCACTGAAACGGCCATGATGAGACCATTTGGGTAAAACCCAACCCGCGCTGAATGCACAGCTCCCATGCCAGCCGCACATAAAATCAAAAGCATCAGTTCAAGGCGCAAAAACGTCGTTTTCATCGCCCTCATGGACACCAGTCGCGCAGTCTCACCCGCAAACAACAGCATCCCCAACACCTGTGCCGTGGGTTGCGGATATGCGAAAAGATACAAGATCAGACCAAGCAGGATGATGACCGTGACCGCAAACAAAAAGCCAACCCACACAAACAGCCCAAAGTTGACGTACCTCGGCATCAAAC
Organism: Nereida ignava; assembly: GCF_047114695.1. Classification (GTDB taxonomy): domain Bacteria; phylum Pseudomonadota; class Alphaproteobacteria; order Rhodobacterales; family Rhodobacteraceae; genus Nereida; species Nereida ignava. The sequence goes on along the minus strand of NZ_CP112885.1, from coordinate 57,671 downwards.
TCACCGTGGTGGCATATACAACAACCGCAATCCCGTAGGCGCCGAACATCAGCACAAACGCCGCATCGTCCAGCCAAAAAGACAACATGATTGAGGCCGTCGCCATGATCAGAAGGCGCAGCCACATTTCGGGATTGCTAAAATTATCGTTGGACTTTACGCCGCGCAAATCAAAGCGACGCTGCACTAAATTAACTACCATCACGCAGCAGTTTATACACCGCTTTGACAGCTGTCAGATGTTAATTACGCGCAATTTGAAAGTTATTCGGCGGCAGGTTGGTCCGCTTCAATTGCCTCTGCACGCTTTTCAACTTGCTCGACGATATGATCGACCATTTCCGCGTTGTTCATCTTGTGACTGGCCTTACCCGCCAGATAAACCATACCGCTACCCGCGCCGCCGCCGGTAAACCCGACATCAGTCATCAGCGCTTCGCCGGGCCCGTTCACGACACATCCAATAATCGACAGCGACATCGGCGTTTTGATATGTTCAAGGCGGCGCTCAAGGGTCTCAACGGTTTTGATCACGTCAAAGCCTTGGCGAGCACAACTCGGGCACGAGATAATATTAACGCCGCGGTGGCGTAGACCCAGTGATTTTAGAATTTCAAAACCGACTTTTACTTCCTCAACAGGATCGGCAGACAGGCTAACGCGGATGGTGTCACCTATGCCCATCCACAACAGATTGCCCAAGCCAATCGCCGATTTGATCGTGCCACTGACCAAACCACCTGCCTCAGTAATCCCAAGGTGGATCGGCGCATCCGTTGCATCCGCCAGCTTTTGGTAGGCGGCAGCAGACATAAAGACGTCGCTGGCTTTGCAGCTGATCTTGAATTCGTGAAAGTCGTTGTCTTGCAGAATTTTGATATGATCGAGACCACTTTCCACCATCGCATCGGGGCACGGCTCGCCGTATTTCTCAAGCAAATGCTTTTCCAGACTACCCGCGTTGACACCAATCCGAATTGAACAACTGTGGTCGCGTGCCGCTTTGATAACTTCCTTGACCCGCTTTTCATCGCCGATATTGCCCGGATTAATGCGCAGACACGCGGCACCGGCCTCAGCCGCCTCAATGCCGCGTTTATAATGAAAGTGGATATCCGCAACGATCGGCACGGGGCTTTCGCGGCAAATCTCTTTCAACGCTTTTGACGACGCCTCGTCAGGCACCGAAACGCGCACAATATCAGCACCCGCCTCAGCCGCCGCCTGTACTTGCGCGATAGTACCTTTGATATCCGTGGTCAGCGTGTTCGTCATGGTTTGCACGGCAATCGGCGCATCACCCCCCACCGGAACCGAGCCCACCATAATCTGGCGGCTCTTACGACGGTAAATGTTTTTCCATGGACGAACGTGATTGATGGACATCTGGCGGCCTTCTTTAAGTGTCAACCTTACCTTACAGTGCCGCGCGGGCAAGCGCCACGTCAGAGTTCACCGCAAGCGGATTTCTTGCACAGTGATACGAAATTTTACGCCAGAGAAAAGTGGAATTTGGCACATTACAAATCGGTCTATTGATCAAGCAGCGCTTTCAATGACGGTGATGCGTCCGTGTCCACCACCGAATATTTCGCACTGATATCTGAAGCCGTAAGCGAGACATTGCGCGCAGTTGCCGAACCGGACCCAACAGGACCAACCAGCGCGTCACCAAGCTTGAGGTAGAGCGCGCCTGAATTACCCGCCCGCAACAGCGGAGCGTCAACATCCGCAGGCAGAGTATATTGCTCACCGGGTTGCAAAGTCTTTTCAAACACGCGCGTTCCTTTTGCATCCGTAATGCGAACCCACGAAGGTTGCGATGCAACAAGGCTTACACTGCCTTTTGACGCAGCGATGCTCTCAATAGGGCGGGTGCGTGGGCGCGGCAAAACATCCGGGGCATCAAGGTTTTCCAGCAGCGCAAATAGCTCATTATCTTCCAGAGGATCAGCAACAGAATAAGCCGCACTCAGGTCAGCAGACGCAAGCTGCACATTATTTACAGTCGTTGCGCCCTGCCCTGCGGGCCCAACGATTTGTCCGTTAACCTTGAAATAGAGCGATCCTGAATTGCCTGCCCGCAAAACGGGTGTCTCTTCGGTGACTGGAAGCGCATAGTTTTCACCTTTTTCGAGGACTTTCTCAAACAAGATAGAACCGTCGGCGCTTCGCACGCGCACCCATGTCGGGTTCACGGCAAACAGAACCACTTCCGGCGCGGGGCCGTCTACGACTTGAACCTGCGGAGCCTCGGCGGGCACATTCAAAGCGGCAAAATCAACACCACCTGTGGCAAATGTTCCGACTGTGCCTGGATCAATGGTAGCAATCGGCGCGTCACGCGGGGTGAAGACTGGCACATCAAGCGCCTCGGGGCGGTACAGTCGGTCTAACGCATCGTTGTTGCGCGTCGGCGCAAGTGCAGCGGTTTGGGCGCCAGAGCCCGACGCGCCAGTATTTAGCTGGGGCACAGGCGCAAGAGGGTCGATGCTTGAGGCAACCACGGGGGTCTGTTCAACCGGTGTGAATTCAACCTGCTGGACTTGGCGCAAAATGGACATGCCACCAAACCCCATGCCACCAATTAGCGCAATCATAACGGCGACAGTACCAATGGCACCCGCATCTATGCGCGCAAAAAACGGGTCAGCTTTGGGCACAAACGGCGTAGCAGAGTCGTTGAATACATTACGGTGTGCCGAGGCTGCCAAGGGGGCTACGGGACGCGGGCTTGACGCCTCAGACGACATGCCATGCGCTGTCGCAAAACCGCTTTCCTCACAGAACTTCTGAAAGGCCCACTCGGGGTCCATCTGTAAATAGCGTGCGTAGGAACGCACATAGCCTGCGATGAAACCGGGGCTATCAAACTCGGTGGGATCAGAGTTTTCGATTGCCGAAATATATCCTGCTTTGATCTTAAGCTCACGCTGTACATCAAGAAGAGATTTTCCAAGGGTAGCCCGCTCGCCGCGCATCATGTCGCCGAGCTGCAGCTCAAAATCATCAAACCCTTTTGGGGCGACGATTTCTTCCTCGACATCCTGCGGTGCAAAAATGCGCCCGATCATACACTGCCCTACCACAATTACCGAAATCGCACGCGCGATTCGAGGCGTCCCCACGCCATTTACAACTTAATAACACATAACAAACAGGATTACAGCAGTATGGTTCTAACCGGTTAAGTCAGCACGATTCAGCGCACAATGAGACCACAGACTGTCCAATGCGCCTACCAATGCATCAATTTCTGAACACCCATGAACCGGCGACGGCGTAAAGCGCAGACGCTCGGTACCGCGCGGAACGGTTGGGAAATTGATGGGCTGCACGTAGATGCCATGGTCTTGCAACAAGTGATCAGACAGAACTTTCGTATGCACCGGATCACCCACGATCAGCGGCACAATATGGCTTCCGTGGTCAATTACCGGCAGGCCAAGCGCCTTGAAGCGTGTCTTCAAAATAGCTGCTTGCGTCTGATGGGCATCGCGCAGGTCTTGGCGACGCTTCAGAACTTCCACTGACTTCGCCGCACCCGCCGCAACCGCTGGCGGCAGTGATGTCGTGAAAATAAAGCCCGGCGCATAGGAGCGTACCGCATCCGCCATCTTTGCAGAGGTCGCGATATAGCCGCCCATCACGCCGTACGCCTTAGCCAACGTGCCGTTGATAATATCGATCCGGCCCATCAACCCGTCACGTTCTGCCACACCGCCACCGCGTGGTCCGTACATGCCAACGGCGTGCACTTCGTCGATGTAGGTCAGCGCGCCAAATTCGTCGGCAATGTCGCAGATTGCCTCGATTGGTGCGAAATCGCCATCCATTGAGTAAATTGATTCGAACGCGATCAGTTTTGGTGTGTTCGCAGGCAGCGCAGTCAGTTGCGCACGTAAATCATCCAAATCATTATGCTTGAAAATACGTTTGTCGCCACCATTGCGACGAATACCCTCGATCATAGACGCGTGGTTCAACGCATCAGACAAAATCACCAATCCAGGGAACAGCTTGGGCAGCGTTGAAAGTGTGGCGTCATTCGCGATGTAGGCGGACGTGAACAGCAGCGCGGCTTCTTTGCCGTGAAGATCCGCCAATTCCGCCTCAAGGCGTTTGTGATACACCGTCGTGCCAGAAATATTGCGCGTCCCGCCAGAGCCCGCGCCTGTCGCATCAAGCGCTTCGTGCATTGCGGTCAGTACTTCCTCGTTCTGCCCCATGCCCAAATAATCGTTGCCGCACCACACGGTGACAGGTTTGCGGCTACCGTCGGGATGTGTCCACTCAGCGTGCGGATATTGCCCCCGCGTCCGTTCAATATCAATAAACGTACGGTAACGACCTTCGTCGTGAAGGCGTTGCAGGGCTGCATCTAGCTGTGTGTCAAACGTCATGTGTCTCTCCCGATGGGGCGCTTATAGGGTATATAGGGTCCAGAAATCCACTAGCACACGCTACATTTTGTCACTTTGCGCCAGATCAATCCTGAACAGCGATGAGACAGTCGTCCGTTTGGGCCTGCTCAGCACATGCACTCAGCGCCGCAGACGCGGCCCCTTCACCAGTTGCAACGATAAAAGTCCCCACTGTTGGAGAGATCGCAAACGCCTTTTCACCGCGCACACGGCGGTACGATTTGCGCCAGGCTTCTGTAGCACCATGCGATAAAGTCAGCTCAACCGGCTCAAAGTTTCGCGGGCGCACCATTGCAACAATCTCGCAGGCGGTTTGCCCCCTTTTGGCCGCGTCACAGGCTGACAGCGCTTTGGCGCGGGCAACGTCCATCGTGTGATCGTTGGCCGCGGCGATGGTAGCTGGGTTCAAGATCCCATCATCTGGTGATGCGGCAATTGCTGCGTAATACAGCTGCTGTTCGGCTACTTGTTCAACCAACGCCGCATTGTCAGGTGTCAGCCAGTCACGGGGGATCAACTCAACTTCACGGCCCTTCAGGCTGAACAATTGCGCTTTTGCCTCAGCGTTGCTGACCGGCTCTGCGCCTGCAACTACCCCAAATACACACAGCGAAAACACCCCAATCGCCCCAACAATACGCATGATTTCGCCCCTTTGTTCTCAATTTCTGTTAACCTATATCCTGTTTCTGGACAGGTCCACCAAAGGCTCCTAGGGTGCGGCAAAACTTAGCTAAAAATAAGGCGCTAGCATGTCCAATCTCGATCCCGTCCTGTCACATATCGACGAAAACCTCAGCGCCGCGACCGAGCGCCTTTTCGAATTGATGCGCATCCAGTCGATCTCAACAGACCCCGCTTTCAAAAAACACTGTGACGCAGCCGCAGATTGGCTGGTAAGTGATTTGGCTTCAATGGGTGTGACCGCAACAAAACGCGCAACACCGGGCCATCCAATGGTGGTTGGTCATACAAATGGGACGGGAAAACACGTCACATTTTATGGCCATTATGACGTGCAACCCGTTGATCCGCTTGATCTTTGGCAAAGTGACCCCTTCGCTCCCGCGCTTGAAGACACGGACGCGGGCAAAGTCATTCGCGGGCGTGGTGCGGCAGACGACAAAGGCCAGTTGATGACCTTTGTGGAGGCGTGTCGCGCGTGGATCGCTGTGCACGGCAACCTGCCCATCAACGTCAGCTTTTTCTTTGAAGGCGAAGAAGAAAGCGGCTCGCCCTCTTTGATCCCGTTTATGCGCGAAAACAAAGACGAACTGTCATCTGATCTGGCGCTGATCTGCGATACAGGCATGTTCGACCCCAAAACACCCGCTATCTCAACACAGTTGCGCGGCCTTTTGGGCGAAGAGCTCACCATCACCGGACCACGGATTGACCTTCATTCTGGCATGTACGGCGGGGCAGCCATTAACCCTATTCGCGTGCTGTCAAAAATCATTGCCTCCCTGCATGACGCTGAAGGACGTGTGACTGTCCCCGGCTTTTATGAGGGCGTGCCCGAAATGTCGCCTGAACTTCAAAAGCAGTGGGAAGATTTGAACTTTGATGATGCGGCGTTTCTTGAAGCGGTTGGCTTGTCTGAACTGGCGGGTGAGCACGGCAAAACGGCCCTCGAAATGTTATGGGCGCGCCCGACCTGTGAGGTGAACGGCATCAACGCGGGCTACACTGGCGACGGGTTCAAGACTGTGCTGCCATCGAAAGCCAGCGCAAAGATCAGCTTCCGCCTTGTTGGCACTCAAGATCCCCACGCGATCCGTGCTGCGTTCCGCCAAATGGTACAAGACGCCTTACCTGCTGATTGTAGCGTTGAATTCAAAGGCCACGGAAATTCATCAGCCGTGCAAATGTCCACGGCTGATCCGGCGTTTGAAAAAGCGCGTCTTGCGCTGTCGGATGAGTGGCCAAACCCTGCAGCGTTTGTGGGCTGCGGAGGCTCAATTCCGATCGCGGGACACTTCAAAACCGAATTGGACACAGACGCGATGCTGATTGGCTTTGGCCGCGATGATGATGCAATCCACTCACCCAACGAAAAATATGACCTCGAGAGTTTCCACAAAGGGATGCGCAGTTGGGCACGGGTGCTGGACGCGCTCTCACGATAGTTGATTAATTATCTGCAAAAACAAATCAAAGCGCGGTGGTGAAAAATCGTCGCGCTTTTTTATAAACGGTGAATAGCGCTCGCACTGAAGCCACCAAACAATGGTCGTTCAATCGAAACAATTTATATGTGAACCAGGGTGAGAGTGGCGCGGTTGACGGGGCTCGAACCCGCGACCCCCGGCGTGACAGGCCGGTACTCTAACCAGCTGAGCTACAACCGCGCATCTCACACGTTTGGTTTGGACTTAGCAGCGGTGGCGCGGTTGACGGGGCTCGAACCCGCGACCCCCGGCGTGACAGGCCGGTACTCTAACCAACTGAGCTACAACCGCCCACTGCTACACGCCAAACCTGACGCGTTCCGTGCAGATACCCACGCACCGCCACCCCGTCAAGCGGAAGTCGCGGCATTTTGTAACAAAAATTCAATTATTTCGATGGCGGCAGTTGAAGTCATAAAAACGCTTCTAAAAACGCAACTTAAGCACAGTGCGTTTGCGGCGTGGACAACAACATCGGGAGGGAAATGGTGGGTCGTGAGAGGCTCGAACTCCCGACATCTTCCGTGTAAAGGAAGCGCTCTACCAACTGAGCTAACGACCCGATGAGCGGTGTATTAGCGCCAAACCTTTGGGCGCTGCAACCCCCTTTTTCACCCTTATTCGAGTTTTGTCTGAACACCACCGCTCAGACGGTACACAACACCCTGCCCGCCCGGCAATTTCCCAAGGTTTTCTGTGGGTTGCCCCAAAACGACCGCCCGCAACATTCGACTGGTAATCCCGTGGGTGATAAGCACGGTCGGCCCTGTCAAACTATCGAGTAATGATTGCGCACGGATACGAAGGGCCTCAAACCCCTCGCCCTGTGGTGCGAATTCGTAAAGCGCGATCGCCCCGTCCGGCGTATCTTCAACCACTGCATCGCTTGGCAGCTCCGCAAGGCAGTCCTGACGCAGGCGTCCTGACCATGTGCCAACGGTGATTTCCGCAAGACGGTCATCTGTCTCTATTTCGCCGAAACCCGCCACTGCAATTTCAGCAGTTTGCAAAGCCCGGCCTTGGGGGCTGCTCAGCACGTGCCACCCGTTGATCCCAATACGTTTGAGTATCGCGTGTTGCGCTGCGGCCTGCTGACGGCCAAGTGGCGTCAGGTTGCTATCAAGGGCACCCTGCATCCGCCCTTCACGGTTCCATTCAGTTTCGCCGTGGCGCATGATCAATAGGTCCGGATAAGTTTTGTTCATCCCAGCTTTACCTCGATTATATTGGATCAGGCTGGGTTGGTCCCTATCACGATCCGGCTGTTATTCGGTGTCTGCGCCAGCTCCATGCACCGTTTTGCGTTGCCGGATTTTGCAGACAAACACTTTTGCACCAGCCATTTCTTTTTGTCGATTGATCTTTAGCTTACCAAAAGGCTGCAGATTGAGTTCTTCGCCCTGTGCCAACGCATCTCCGAGCACATCAAGCATCGCCTCGACAACAGGTTTGGCATCTTTGCGCTTTGCGCCGCTTTTACGGACGACACGGTCGATCAACTCTTTTTTGCGAAGGCTAGGCGTCACCTCAACCGGTGCAGAGCCTATCCCCGTTTTCACCGCCACAACGTTTGATCCAGCAGTTGTGCCTGATGTTTTGCTCTTTGCTGTGGATACAGCCGCTTGAACCGGTGATTTAGGTGTCTTGGCCATAATGCGGCCTCCTACTTATTAAACGTTTCCAATACACTAGCAGGCTAGCGCAAAGCCCGCAGACCAGCTACACCCGACATGGACAAAGGGTTAATTGGGCCCGCCGCGCACCCACCTGTTGTGTCTGCGCACCACTTTTGGGCGGTTTTGCGGCGAATTAAGTCATATTTTACACAATAATTGACCATGACCACCAAGATGATATGACGGGGCATAGTTATAAACTTGCGGTCTATGAAAGCTTACAAAATGAAAAAAACACTTATCACAACATGTGCAGTACTGGCATTCGCAACACCAACATTCGCTGGCGGCTTGTCCGACGCAATGGTTGCTCCAGAAGTTATCGCTGCTGATACAACATCAAGCAGCTCACAAGGCATCCTGGTTCCAATCATGGCGCTTTTGTTGCTCGCAGCTGCAAACTAAGCCTAACCGCTTAGAAAAAAGAATTGGGAAAAGGCCTGCCATTTTGGCGGGCCTTTTTCGTTTATAACCAAGGGTGTGCGGTGGATCCAAAGTAAGGGTCCCCGCCTAGGCACCGCCCGAGCGTAAACTGCACAAACAAAAAGGCCGCAGAAAACCTGCGGCCCTTTCGTATTCCATCGCTCAACTACACAAGCAATTGCCTAATGTGCTGTCGCACCTGTTGCAGAGGCTTTTGCCGCTAAAGCTGCTGCTGCCGCCTCTTCTGCCGCTTCATCCCACTCAATCGCCTCGGGTTGGCGGATCAGCGCGTGCTCAAGAACTTCTGTCACGTGGGACACTGCGATAATCTCAAGGCCCTCTTTGACGTTGTCGGGGATGTCCGGCAGGTCCTTTAGGTTTTCTTGCGGGATAAGCACAGTTTTGATGCCCCCACGCAGCGCCGCCAAAAGTTTTTCTTTCAGCCCACCAATCGGCATGGCGTTCCCGCGCAGCGATACCTCACCAGTCATTGCGATATCTTTACGCACTGGAATTTTGGTCAGCACAGATACAATCGACGTCACCATCGCCAGACCCGCGCTTGGCCCGTCTTTGGGCGTCGCACCGTCGGGGACGTGTACGTGGATATCGACCGCATCAAACTTCGTCGGCTTCACACCAATCGCAGGGCTAACCGAGCGTACGTACGACGACGCCGCATCGATGGATTCCTTCATCACATCGCCAAGCTTACCCGTGGTCTTCATGCGGCCTTTGCCCGGCAGGCTCAGCGCTTCGATTGACAGCAGCTCACCCCCAACGGACGTGTAGGCAAGACCTGTGACGACACCGATCTGGTCCTCTTTTTCCGCAAGACCGTGTTTGTACTTCGGCACGCCTAAGAACTCATCAAGGTTATCAGCGGTAACTTTTACAGTCTCCGCCTCTTTCTTAATGATCTTCGTGACTGCTTTACGGGCAATCTTGGCCAACTCACGCTCAAGGTTCCGCACGCCCGCCTCACGGGTATAGGTTTGAATCACGCCCGTCAGACCATCATCGCTCAGCTCGAACTCACCCTTGCGCAGACCGTGGTTCTTTTTCTGCTTCTCAATCAGATGCTGTTTGGCAATCTCGGCTTTTTCGTCCTCGGTGTATCCCGAAAGGCTAATGATCTCCATCCGGTCCAAAAGCGGACCCGGCATGTTGTAAGAGTTCGCCGTTGTCAGGAACATCACGTTAGACAAGTCGTACTCCACCTCAAGGTAGTGATCGACAAATGTGCCGTTTTGCTCTGGATCAAGCACTTCAAGCATCGCAGAGGCCGGATCACCACGGAAGTCCTGCCCCATCTTGTCGATCTCATCGAGCAAAATAAGCGGATTGGTGGTTTTCGCCTTTTTCAACGCCTGAATGATCTTACCCGGCATTGAGCCAATATACGTCCGACGGTGTCCACGGATCTCGGATTCATCCCGCACCCCCCCAAGAGAGATGCGGATAAACTCGCGGCCCGTCGCGCGTGCCACAGATTTACCAAGCGAGGTTTTGCCCACACCGGGAGGGCCTACAAGGCACATGATCGGCCCCTTCAGCTTGGCCGAGCGTTGTTGCACCGCTAGATATTCAACAATACGCTCCTTTACTTTGTCCAAACCGTAGTGATCCGTGTCCAAAACCTTTTGCGCATGGCCAAGGTCTTTTTTCACGCGGGATTTCTTGCCCCACGGAATCGACAGCATCCAGTCAAGATAGTTGCGCACCACGGTCGCTTCGGCGGACATGGGTGACATATTCTTGAGCTTTTTGATCTCGGCATCAGCTTTTTCACGCGCTTCCTTGGACAGCTTGGTCGCAATGACTTTTGCTTCCAACTCGGCCACTTCGCCAGCGCCCTCTTCGCCGTCACCAAGCTCTTTCTGAATGGCTTTCATTTGCTCATTCAAATAATACTCGCGCTGTGTCCGTTCCATTTGGGACTTCACACGGGTCTTGATCTTCTTTTCGACCTGCAAAACAGACATCTCGCCCTGCATCAGCGCAAAAATCTGTTCCAGACGTTCGGCAATGTTCAGGGTTTCGAGAAGCTTTTGCTTTTCATCAACTTCAATGCCCAAGTGACCCGCAACCAAATCAGCCAGCTTCGCAGGCTCCTCGGCCTCCTCAACGGCTGTAAGCGCCTCCTCGGGGACGTTCTTTTTGACTTTGGCATAGCGTGCAAATTCCTCGCCCACAGTACGCACAAGCGCCTCAACGGTGTCCGCATCCCCGGGCAGCTCAGTCAAATACTCCGCACTGGCTTCAAAGAAGCTGTCGTTTTCAAGGTATTCTGAAATGCGCACACGTGCGACGCCCTCAACCAGCACTTTTACGGTGCCATCAGGCAATTTCAGCAGCTGCAAGACATTCGCCAAAACACCCGCTTTGTAGATGCCATCCGTGTCAGGATCATCGGCGGACGGGTCAACTTGGCTGGCGAGCAAGATTTGTTTGTCGTCGGCCATCACCTCTTCCAAGGCACGGACAGATTTATCGCGGCCCACAAAGAGCGGCACGATCATATGCGGAAACACAACAATGTCGCGCAACGGCAAAACGGGATAAGATGAATTCAACGGATCTTGCATGAAAATTTTCCTTTTGGCTGGCAGACGGCAGGGACCCCGCAGATGCAGCAATCCAACACATTCGACCGTCTCCGATCAGGGTTTGAAATGGGGCGTTCTGCCGCCGTTTTCAAGCCCGTGCTGTCATGTCGTCGGGTAGTTTGCCCCGAGCGTGCGGCACGCACAAGGCGCGAATGAGGCTCTTATTCAAGATTTATTGGTAAATATGCAGCCTTGCGAAAAACAGCCAAGCCAGACTACGCTACGTTAACCGGTAAGCTTGCGTTAAGTTTTTGGCTCACCGGAACGGATACATCCACACGCGGTAGTCATCGATTAACTCATGGGCCTTTTCAATTTGCGCTTGCGTCATTTTTTTCACCACCTCGTCTTGCGAAATAGCCGCGTCCGGATCGCCGCCGATCGCGCTAAGCACGTACCACATGTAGGCCCGCATCAAGTCAGGCTGGGGCATGCCAAGGCCAACCTCGTAGTACCAAGCAACACCGCTTTGCGCGCCCGGGTGGCCCTTCATGGCGCTGCGCAGGTACCAATCAAATGCGCGGGCACTGTCTTGCTCAACCCCCAATCCAAGGGCGTACATCACACCGATCAGCTCCTCGGCATCGGCATTACCAGACCGCGCTGCGGGCCAAAAAGCCTCCATTGCGCGCTCATACTCTCCGGCCTCCATCAGATCACGCGCATGTTCAATATCGGCCACAGCCGCCGGAGCAGAGGCAAAAACACACGCAATACTTATGATACCTGCACACAAAAACTTGCCCATCTCGTTACTCTCCTTGGCTTCGTGGCCGCACCTGCATGTGCGCAGACGCCACTGTCAGCTGATGATTTTTTGCCTGCAGATCCGGCACAGGTACAAATCGGCCAGCTATTGTTTTACGATAAAGTGCTGTCGGGAAATCGCAACATCAGTTGCGGGACGTGCCATCACCATGACCACGCAGGCACTGATGGGCTTAGTCTTGGCATTGGTGAAGGCGGTATGGGCGTAGGCCCAAATCGTACAATTGGGCAAGGCAAAGACCTGATCCGCAAGCGCATCCCGCGCAATGCACCCGCACTTTGGAACATAGGGCACCGCGACGTGAAAGTGCTGTTTCACGATGGTCGGCTCTCAGTCAGCGATCTTTACGGCAATGGTTTCAACTCCCCCGCAGAGGAATGGCTGCCCAGCGGCCTTGATAATATTGTGGCGGCTCAAGCGCTGTTCCCCATGACAGCCCAGTTTGAAATGGCGGGCAATTTGGGTGAGAATGACATTACACATGCCACACAAATCCGCATAGATCGTGCATGGCCGCTAATCGCAGAGCGCGTGGCCGCTATCCCTGAGTATGTTGATATGTTTGCCCAAGCGTTTGCAGATGTGTCGTCCCCCCGCGACATTACTATCGTGCACATCGGCAACGCACTTGGGGCATTCATCATCTCGGAATGGACCAGCATCGACACGATCTATGATCAGCATTTGCGCAATGGCACCCCGCTGCCGCCCACAGCCGCCGCAGGCAAAGAGCTCTTCTTCGGTGATGCTGGCTGCTCAGCATGCCACTCAGGCCCTCTGTTTTCAGACCGTGCGTTCCGTGCCCTTGGCCTGCCCGCTTTTGGGCCTGGCCGTACGCGCAGATTTGATCCCATCCCCCGCGATGTGGGACGAATGGGCAAAAGCGACCGTCTTGAGGATGCCTACCGGTTCAAAACGCCCTCTTTGCGCAATGTCGCTGTAACAGCGCCCTACGGTCATAACGGGGCCTACCCCACCTTGGAGCGTATGATCAGACACCACCTTGATCCGTTGGCCGAACGCAACGCGTGGAGGCGCCGCGATGCAGCTCTGCCCCCAGCGCCCCATATTGCTGCCATTGATTTTGTCATACAGTCCGACACCCGCGAGATGGCGCGACAGAGTAGCGTCCTTGATATTGACATCCCCTCGCGAACTCAGACAGAGATTGAACAAATCATCGCTTTTCTCGAAACCCTCACCGACCCTTCCCCATATGATCGACCATTGGGACGGCCGGAAACAGTACCATCAGGACTTCCCGTTGACTGAAACCAAACAAACCACCGCCAACACCCCGTTTAAACCTGGGTTTGACCCCCGTTGGCGTGATGCGCCTGATTATATTCTGGGATGCACCAAAGACATTTGGGAAGACCGCGGTATCCACACGCTTAACCACTATTACAGCGATACCATCCATGTACGCTCTCCTGCCTCAATGGTGATTGGCAACGCGGGCGTTATCCCCGCAACCATGGCAACGCTGTCCGAATTTCCCAACCGTCAGCTTTACGGCGAAGACGTCATCTGGTGCGACGCGCCCAACGATGCGCTTTTGTCGTCTCATAGGCTACTTTGCACTGCCACCCACGAAGGTGCAGGCATGTACGGCAATCCCACGGGGCGCAATCTAAGCTACCGGATCATTGCCAACTGTCACGCACAGGCAAATCAGATCGATGACGAATGGCTAGTGCGCGATCAAAGCGCAATTGTTGAGCAGATGGGCCAAGACATTGTGGATTGGACCCGTGACCTGATCAGTCGCGAAGGTGGCCCTGATGCTTGCGTACGCCCCTTCACGCCTGCGATTGATAGCCAAGGCCCCTACACAGGACACGGCAACGAAAACCCATGGGGCGCGCAATACGCAGAACATCTGACCGCTTTAATGCAGGCAGACTTTGGGACGGTTACCCGCAACATGGACCGCGCCGTGGAAGGGCACTACTGGCGTCACTCTGACGGGCACGGCACGCCGTTTGTCGACAAGACATGGATGGGCCTTCGCGCGGCATTTCCTTCGGCGCAATTTGACGTGATGCAAGTTATCGGTATGGACAACGATCTAATTGGGCCGCGTGCTTCTGTGCTCTTTTCCCTATCGGGGCGTCATGACGGTTGGGGTACGTTTGGCCGTCCTACTGGTGCTGACGTGTTCATCATGGGCCTTGCACAGGCCGAGTTCGGCCCACGCGGCATCCGCCGTGAATATGCGCTGATTGATGAAACCGCGATTTGGAAACAAATCTTGCTAGCGACAGGCGCTATATGACGGGCGCGGTATAGGCTTTACGCCCTACTCGTTCCCATATCCCTTTGGCGCTGCAAAACGTAATCAGCGCCAAAGGTAAGCTTAACCTCGTGTCGGCGGCCTATTTAGTCCTTCAGTCCCAGTCCGGCCACGCCAGAATTGCCAAGCTCTACAGTCGCAAATGGCCCCCCATGACACATATCCGCAGGATTCTGTGGATCAAGCGGCGGGTGCTCAGCAAATATTTTCTCGGCAAATTGCTCTGCATTGTCCTTCGGGCGGTATCCAAGGAACTGCGCCTTTGAATTATCTACGGGTGCGCGATCATTGTCGGAAATACCGTACACAACCGCAAATCCAGTGACTGGCGTATCAATGGCGCGGGTCACCAACTGGATAAGATCGTCATAGCTTAGCCAAGAACCAACGGCGCGGGGGTTGGCTACTTCCGCACAAGAATAAATGCGCATACAGACCGCCTCAATCCCGCGTTTATCCCAGTAAAGCGAGCCAAGATCCTCTGCAAAGCACTTGGCAAGACCGTAGAACGTATCAGGGCGGTGCGGGACATCGGTACCGATACACTCCGACTTGGGGTGCATTCCAACCGCATGGATAGATGACGCATAGACAACACGGCGCACACCGTTTTGATAAGCGGCCTCCCACACATTGTAGGCCCCCATGATATTTGCTGAATGGATCTGCTCCCAAGGCGCTTCATCACCGATAGCACCAAAATGCACCACCATATCCGCGTCTTTTAACAACTGCGTCATCGCCGCAAGATCTGCCAAATCAGCGGCTACATATGTCTCGTTGTTGGCCAAACTTTCAATGCTTTGGACGATATCTGTACTCACAAGCGTTTCACACATCGCAGAAAGAGGCGCGCGCAACCTTGATCCAAGCCGTCCTGCGGCCCCTGTCAGAACCAGTTTTTTCAACATGAGATACATCCCCTATCTATTTGCGATATCGTACTTTTTGGCGCCACTTCACGCCTTTCAATCCAAGCCTAGCGGAGCAGTTGAGATGGCTCAATGTAAATTCTGCACTCTATCCCCTTGCCGCTGCGCATCCGATGACTTAGCTACTACTCAATCCGTCGGGGGGCCTATTGCAGGCTGAGAGGTGCAGCGCACTGACCCGTCGAACCTGATCCGGACAATGCCGGCGTAGGGAACGGGTGACACGCGTCTAAGCGCATGCAAAAACCCAATCCCCTTCCCGCCAGCTGATGTCCCCAACTTGAACGAGGGCTTCATGAGCCAGCACACAGACGCGAGCCAAGCCGCGAAAACACCGATTGCCCTGACCATCGCTGGTTCAGACAGCGGAGGCGGCGCAGGCGTTCAAGCGGACCTAAAGGCATTTTCCGCTTTGGGGGTATACGGTGCCAGCGTGCTAACGGCGATCACTGCACAGAATACAGTGACAGTCAGCGCAGTTCACGAAGTTCCCGCAGATATCGTTGGCGCACAGATCACCGCAGTATTGGGCGATCTGGATGTAGACAGCATCAAAATCGGGATGCTCTTTTCCGTCCCCATCATCAAAGTCGTGGCCGAATGTCTTGATGCCTTCAAAGGCACAGTAATCCTTGATCCCGTGATGATCGCCAAATCCGGCGATGCATTGCTGCTAGCAGACGCAGTCGAGGCGATGAAAACACACATGCTGCCGCGCGCGGACCTCTTGACGCCAAACCTGCCTGAGGCAGCAGGCCTGCTTGGCACGGCCGAGGCGCAAGACCTGACCGAAGTACAATCCCAAGGGGCAGCACTTTTGGACCTTGGCCCGCGTGCGGTTTTGATGAAAGGCGGGCACAGCGCGGGCGACATTTGCACGGACCTGCTGATTACGGATCAGAACGGCGCGCGTCGCACCGATCGCTTTGAGGCCCCCCGCCTTCCCACAAATAATACCCACGGCACGGGCTGCACCTATTCAGCCAGTATTGCCGCCTATGTCGCGCGTGGCATGGCACTGCCTGAGGCCACAAAAGCCGCTCATACGTATCTGCAAGGAGCTATTCAGGCCGCTGACACCCTACAAATTGGTTCAGGCCACGGCCCCGTGCATCATTTCTATCAAAGCTGGCAGGGCACACAGTCATGAGCCAAGTCACAATCATCGGTGCCGGTGTTGCAGGGCTAACCATTGCGCGTGAGGTGCTGGACCGCGGCCTTAAAGTGACGTTGATTGACCGCCACGAAGGTATCGGGCCGCATCAATGCTCATGGTGGGCCGGCGGAATGCTTGCGCCGTTTTGTGAGGGCGAAAGCGCGGAAGAACCGGTTGTGCGTCTTGGTGCTGGTGCTGCGGCATGGTGGCAAAATCACACTGGGTTGGTCACGCAGGCAGGATCGCTCGTTGTTAGCCCCGCCCGTGACCGCGCCGATATGCGCCGCTTTGCACGGCGCACCACAGAATTCCGCGAGATCGGCGCCGAGGAAATCGCCAAACTTGAGCCAGATTTGGCCGGACGGTTCAGCAACGGGCTTTTGTTCGAAACCGAGGCCCATCTTGCACCCCGCAAAGCGCTGCAAAAACTGCGTGCAGGTCTGATTGAGGATGGCGCAACGTTTGAGATTGGTGAGGCAGACCCCGATCAGCTTACGGGCCTTGTGGTAGATACACGTGGCTTTGCCGCCAAACCCGCCCTGCCCGATCTGCGCGGTGTCAAAGGCGAGATGCTCATCCTGAAATGTGATGACGTCAACCTGTCACGGCCCGTGCGTCTGCTGCATCCGCGCATTCCGCTTTACGTGGTCCCACGCGGCGACGGTATCTTTATGCTCGGCGCCACAATGATTGAAAGCAGCGCCTCAGCGCACCCCACGGCCCGCGCCATGCTGGAACTGTTGTCTGCCGCCTACGCGCTTAACCCCGCCTTTGGTGAAGCTGAAGTTCTGGAAATTGGCGTTGATAGCCGCCCCGCCTTTGCCGACAACCTGCCCCGCATTCGCAGGCAGGGAAACATCATCCGCGCCAATGGTCTTTACCGACATGGCTTTCTGCTCTCGCCCGCTTTGGCGCGCATGGTGGCGGATGTGATTACAAAAGATGAAAAACCGGAGTTTTACGATGTTGCTTAACGTAAACGGAGAGCCCACCGAAACCGACGCCACCACATTGGCCGACTTTTTGGCAAAGCACGGCTTTGAAGGCGCGGTTGTAGCCACGGCTGTCAACGGCGCGTTTGTGGCCAAAACAGCGCGCGACAGCACACAACTGGCGGCTGGCGATCAGTTAGAAATCCTTGCACCAATGCAGGGGGGCTAACCGATGCGGCAGTTTTACGGAACAGAGCTGGCTAACGGGTTTATGCTTGGGACGGCACTTTACCCGTCCCCCGCCATTCTTGAGCAAGCCTTTCGCCAAAGTGGAGCATCTGTTGCGACCGTCTCACTGCGCCGCGAAAGCGGGCAAGCGCGCGAGGGACAGGATTTTTGGGGCATCATCCGCGAGCTTGGTGTGCACGTGCTACCCAACACCGCCGGATGCCACACAGTCAAAGAAGCCGTGACCACCGCCCACATGGCGCGTGAAGTCTTTGACACCAAGTGGATCAAGCTTGAGGTCATCGGAGATCAAGACACCCTACAGCCGGACGTGTTTGCATTGGTCGAGGCTGCTCGCATCTTGGCGGAAGACGGGTTTGAGGTGTTCCCTTATACTACGGACGATTTGGTGGTGGCGGATAAGCTGTTGCACGCGGGCTGCGAAGTTTTGATGCCTTGGGGCGCGCCAATCGGTTCGGGACTTGGCCTCAACAACATCTACGCACTGCGTTCAATGCGGGCTCATTTTCCCGATGTGCCTTTGGTGGTCGACGCAGGCCTTGGCCTTCCGTCCCAAGCCGCAGCCGCCATGGAGTTGGGCTATGATGCAGTGTTGCTCAACACCGCTGTGGCCAAAGCCGGTGATCCCGTTGGCATGGCCTGCGCATTCGCCAAAGCCGTGGAGGCCGGAACATTGGCCGCCACCGCAGACCCGATGGAGCCACGGGACATGGCCGCCCCCTCAACACCGCTAATTGGAAAGGCGTTTTTGTCATGAGCCTTGATCGCTTCTACCCTATTTTTGACAGTGCGGCCTGGATCGAGCGGCTTGTTCCGCTTGGGATCAAATTGGTGCAGCTGCGCATCAAAGATGCCGATGATCAAACAATCCGCAACGAGATTTTTGCCGCCAAAGAAGTTTGCGCCCGCACAGGGACCACACTTGTGATCAACGACTACTGGCAGGCGGCAATTGATCTGGGATGCGACTGGATCCACCTTGGGCAGGAGGATCTGGATGATGCTGACACGGATGCTATCCGCGCTGCGGGCATAAAGCTGGGCATCAGCACCCACGACCGCGCTGAGCTGGCCCGCGCCATGGCTTTGAAACCGGATTATGTAGCCCTGGGGCCTATTTACCCGACGATCCTCAAGCAAATGAAATGGCACGAGCAAGGCGTTGAGAAACTTAGCAAATGGCGGGCAGAAATCGGTGACACCCCTCTGATTGCCATCGGCGGAATGACAATTCAGCGCGCGGCAGGTGCTTATGACGCGGGCGCAGACGTTGTGTCTGCCGTCACAGATATCACCCTTAATGCGGACCCTGAAGCGCAGGTCAAAGCGTGGCTGCACGCAACGCGCACGCCACATTCCGCCTCACCGCGCGGTGACGCATGAGCCGCTACGCGCGTCAGATGATCCTGCCCCAAATCGGCGAGGCAGGACAGCGCGCCCTTGAGGCCGCGCATGTGCTTGTGATCGGTGCGGGCGGGCTTGGCTGTCCTGTTTTGCAATATCTTGTGGGAGCTGGCGTTGGGCGGATCACCTTGGTGGACGGCGACGTGGTCAGCGAAAGCAACTTGCACCGTCAAATTCTCTACCGGATGGATGACATCGGCGCGCCGAAGGCAAAAGCGGCAGCCACAGCAATGGCCGCGCTAAACCCTGTCTGTCAGATCACCACCGTTACAGAGCCACTCACCCCCGCTAACGTGGATAATCTATTGCAAAGCGTCACAATCGCCCTTGATTGCGCTGACAGCTTTGCGGCCAGTTACATCTTGTCAGATGCCTGCCTGGCCGCACAAACCCCACTGATCAGCGCGTCAGCATTGGAGACCACAGGTTATGTCGGCGGGTTTTGCGCGGCTGCCCCTTCTTTGCGTGCCGTCTTTCCCGAACTACCCCAAACGGCCGCAAATTGTGCCACCGCTGGCGTCATGGGACCTGTCGTGGGCACCATAGGCGCGCTACAGGCCCAGATGGCGCTGTGCGTTTTGCTAGGCACCCAGCCAAGCCCGCTTGGTCAATTGATGACCCTGAACTTGAGTGATTTCAGCACAGGCGGGTTTCGCTTTGATGGCGCCCCCGAGCCTGACGCCGCCGATGCGCTTCGCTTTATTGCCCCGCATCAGATCACAGCCGCAGACCGCGTGATTGAACTGCGCCCTGAGGCAGAGGCTCAAAACCCCGTCATCCCGCGCGCAGAGCGCCATTTGGTGCCGGATATGAGCCACATTACACTGACGTCCCCGACGGCACGCACGGTCCTGACCTGTCGATCTGGTCTGCGTGCCTGGCAAGCTGCACGCGCACTACAAGCGCGCGGACAGGCGGATTTTGCCCTTATTGCCATGGGCGATGCCCCATCACTGCTGACCGATCCATGACACAACGCCAACAGTCATAAACGCAATTACAAACACCTCTTCCCCCTAAAAAAGGACACACCTGATGAAACTTCTCTCTACCACCGCGGCACTGATCCTCGCCGCTGCGCCCGCATTTTCGCAAGACAAAATGACTTTGCTTCTCGACTGGTTCGTTAATCCCGATCATGGGCCCATTATTGTGGCGCAGGAAAAAGGCTACTTTGCTGAGCAAGACCTTGAAGTTGAAGTCATCGCACCCGCTGATCCGTCTGACCCACCCAAGCTGGTGGCGGCAGGGCGTGCCGAATTGGCCATCTCGTATCAGCCGCAGTTGCACCTTCAAGTACACGAAGGCCTGCCGCTTAAGCGTGTGGGCACATTGGTCGCGACACCGCTCAATTGTCTGTTGGTTCTTGAGGACGGACCAATTGAGACCCCTGCTGATCTGAAAGGTAAAAAGATCGGCTTTTCCGTGGGCGGCGTTGAAGAAGCCGTGCTGCAAAGCGTGTTGGGCACCCACGGGGTTGGCTTGGACGACGTAGAGTTGGTGAACGTCAATTTCTCGCTCTCGCCCTCGCTTATGTCCGGCCAAGTGGACGCGGTTATCGGCGCGTTCCGTAACTTTGAGTTGAACCAAATGGATATCGAAGGCGTGGCGGGCAAGTGCTTCTTCGTCGAAGAAGAAGGTCTGCCCCCCTATGACGAGCTGATCTATGTGGCAAATCCAGACAAAATGGACGCAGACATGATCGCCCGCTTCTTAGCCGCCACAGAAAAAGCGACCCAATACATCGTGAACCACCCCGAAGACAGCTGGGAGATCTTCTCAGCCACCTCAACAGAGTTGCAAGACGAGCTGAATGACCGCGCGTGGGACGACACAATTCCACGATTTGCCCTGCGCCCTGCGGCATTCGATGCGGGCCGCTACGCAGCCTATGAGCAGTTCTTGTTTGAGGCCGGTCTGATCCCATCTGTGAACCCGGTTGAGAAACTGGCCATCGACGTGACGGCCCGATGAACAGCCAATTGCCAAGCTACGGCGCCACGTTTGATGCGTGGCGCCTTGGCGCACCGGATGAATGGGCCGCCTATACCCGCCACGCCTTTGTCAAAGGGCTTGGGGATGGCAGCCTGCCACGCGCGGCATTTGTGCATTATCTGGTGCAAGATTATGTGTTCTTAGTCCATTTCTCACGGGCTTGGTCCCTTGGCGTGGTCAAATCGGAAACACTTGCGGAAATGAAGACCTGCGCCAGCACAGTGGACGCGTTGGTTAATCATGAAATGGCGCTGCACGTAAAAACCTGTGCCGCAGAAGGCATCAGTGAGACAGAGCTTTTTGCCGCCACGGAGGCCACAGAAAACATCGCCTACACCCGCTATGTAATGGATGCTGGTCTGCAAGGCGACTTTCTTGACTTGATGGCGGCCCTGATGCCCTGCGTTATGGGGTATGGCGAGATTGGCTTGTCTTTGGCCGCACAAGCAGAAACCTCGCCATATCGCGACTGGATCAACACCTACGCCGACCCCGAATATCAGGCTGTGTGTACGAATGCGGGCGCAATGCTTGACGGTGCTGTGGCCCATAGATTGGGAACAAACCTGCAAAATAGCCCCCGATGGGCACAGCTACAAGCGCGGTTCACCAAGGCCACTGCACTTGAGATCGGGTTCTGGCAAATGGGGCTAGACGGCGCATCATGACCCGTCCCGCCGCTACATCCTCCGCGACTTCGTCCACCGGTCCAAGCATCCACTTTGAAGGTAGCTTTACCTTTTCCACCGGCCCTCTTTTTGAGGATGTCTCACTGCGTCTTGGCGGCGGTGAATGGAATTGCCTTTTGGGGCCATCAGGCGTTGGGAAGTCGACAATTCTGCGGCTTATCTTGGGTCTGCAAACAGATGGGCATTTTGACGGAGAAATCACAGCAGATGACGGCGCAGCGCTAACCAACCGCGTCAGCTATATGGCGCAGTCAGACCTGCTGCTTCCATGGCTCAACGTGCTTGAAAATACCTGCCTTGGGGCGCGTCTTCGCGGTCAAACACCTGATACAGAACGCGCGCACAGCCTTTTGCACCGCGTGGGTCTTGGGGCGCATCTCGATAAACGACCCGCCTCCTTGTCCGGGGGGATGCGCCAACGGGCTGCTCTTGCGCGGACCTTGATGGAGGACCGCGACATTGTGTTGCTTGATGAGCCGTTCTCGGCCCTTGATGCGGGCACACGCGCCGATATGCAGGAGCTGGCCGCCAAAGCGCTGTGGGGCAAAACGGTCTTACTTGTCACCCACGACCCTGCCGAGGCTGCGCGCCTTGCCCATCAGATCATTCTTTTGTCCGCAGGCGGTGCCACCACATGGCCCTCACCAGCCAGCCCCCCTATTCGCGACATACACGCCCCCGATACCATCAGCTGTCAGGCAGCGTTGCTGGATCATTTGCGCGCCGGTACCGCCATAACCAATCAGAGACCACAGGAGGGCGCGCGATGAAGCGACTTGATGCACTGTGGGCCCTGCTGGCTGGAATTGCCGCGTGGCAAGCGCTTGTGATGATTACAGGTGCGCCACATTTTATCCTGCCCTCGCCCCTGCGCGTGGCGAGCACGGCGATCAAAAGCTATGAGATTATCCTAAGCAACGCATGGGTCACCGCCCTTGAAGTGGGGCTTGGCCTAGTGTTGGGAACTGCCCTTGGGGTGGCGACTGCGATCCACTTGACCACTTCGGCACTGGCCCGCCGCATCATGTTGCCCATGTTGGTTTTCACCCAAGCAGTGCCTGTCTTTGCGCTGGCCCCCATCCTGACGCTATGGTTCGGCTATGGGATCGGCTCAAAAGTTATCATGGCAGTGTTGATCATCTACTTTCCCGTCACATCCGCGTTTCATGACGGGCTGTCGCACACGCCCCCCGCTTTGCTTGATCTGGCCAAAACCATGGGGGCTACACCACGCCAATCACTGTGGCGGCTACGCATCCCACACGCCCTGCCCAGCCTTGGAACAGGTCTAAGGCTGGCCGCTGTTTACGCGCCCATCGGTGCCGTCATCGGAGAATGGGTTGGCGCATCAAAGGGGCTTGGATACCTGATGCTTTTGGCAAACGGACGGGCCAAGATTGACTTGATGTTTGCAGCACTCATTACGCTGGCAATCATGACTGTGGCGCTGCATTGGGCAATCGGAAAACTGGCCGCGCGGCTGGACGCCTATGCCCAAGGCTGAGGTGAAAGCAGCGGCGCCTCAAACAAAAAGGCCCCACCAAACCGGTGGGGCCTTTTGAGCTTACCAGTCTACGAAGACTTAGCCTTCTTTTGAAAGCTCAGCTTTCAACGCAGCAATGTAACCGTTCTTTGCTGTGTTATACACGGCAATTTCGTTCTTCAGTTTTGTCATCTGCACTTCCAAAAACTGCAATGAGGCAAGCTGTGCTTTGCCGTTATCGCTGAGGTCTTCAGTGTTGTATTCGATGCCATCTACGGTGATTTTGGGCATGTGTTTCGTCCTTTGGTGTGATTAATCGTCGTCGAAGAGAAAGCCGGCGCGGCTTTGGACCATCTCGGCTTTAAGCTCTGCGACATATGCGTTTTTGGCCTTGGTCAAGAGCGCCTGCATGTTGATCGCCTCCTGCATCTGCTCGGTCACATATTGCAAGCTGGCCAACTGGCTGCGCGCGGCGTCCGACATGGCATCGAGGTCATATTCGACACCATCAAGAGTGACCTTTTGCGACATTGCCTGCCCTACTCTGCCATCTCGCGCTTTAACGCGCCAAGATATGCCATGCGAGCCGTGTCAGCGATGGCCCACTCGTTGTTCAGCTGCTGAACCTGAGCCTCTACAAATTGAATGCTGGCCAGTGTCTCTTTGGCAGCATCGCTCATGTTAGACACATCATATTCAGTACCATCGATGGTGATAGTAGGTGCTTTTTCTTTTGTTTTAGCCTGCTTAGCCATGACTCGCCTCTTATCTAATTTCGCGGTCACAGTACTATTTTGAAACTAATGTTCAATGGTGAATTCTTAGGCACTACTACCGACAACGAAAAACCATAGCCCTGTGCAATCGATCTGGGGTCGGAAACCCTTAATCGCAATTACATCCAACCCTTTCATTCTCAGTGGAAACGGCCCTAATTTCAAGCACTCCAAACACACCACATAAGTATCATTATGACTCTTTTTAAGCTCTAGGACTTCCGAGACGTCAAATCGTCTATTGGTACAGTACGCCTCATGACGACCATTGAAATCGATACATTTGGGGGCGCGACCTGGAAACTAAAAGTTCACCCTACGCCCCCCTCCGAAACACTCAACTTCGGGCACCTAAGTTTTACACGCATCGCAAAATCAGAAAAAATATGATATATTACATACACCTTAAACAAATCTGCGGAGCTGAAGCTTAATATTAAAAAAACAAAAAAAGAAACTTAGTCCTGGACCACTCATCGCCGCCATCATCGCCGCAAACACAATTAACAAAATACTAAAATTAACTAATTTCAGTAGACAGCTAGTATCACTTTGGCACATTATATCGCAAGAGATTGAGCACCACCAAATAAAAGACCGTGGCTCACGACACTGATAAACACAAAACTTGCGGAGATATGACCGTGTCAACAGGCCTCAAACGAAATGCTGCTAAACCAAAACTTAATAGCGGCATCAAGCCGGTCACTTCGACACTTCCCATGGGGCTACTTCTCGCAGGGTGCGGTGGCGGTTCAGACGGAGCAAGCACCAACCCGTCACAAAATCAGTCGTTTGGTTCCAACTCACAAAGCCTGACTTCTTTCACGACGCCAGTATCGACGGTATTTAGCCAAACATATGCAAACCCCGTCTCATTATCTGCGCCGTCAACCGATCAGTCCCGAGCAGAAAGCTATTTGACCGCATTTAAGGGAAAAACGGCACTCACTGATCTGGCAAACAAAAATTCCATCGATGGCCTTTTGATTGCAAACGACACCACTCCGACAAAGACTGAGTATTGGAAAAACCAGAGCGCCCAAGACACGATATCATTTAGTTTCTTCGATACCGATCTGAAACTCCTCGATCAAACCGCATATGAGGCGGACCCCCTGACCCGTGAAGTCTATGAAAACGGATTTCACACATTCAGCGACACGCAGAAAGAAGCCGTCCGTAGCGCGCTCAATGAATTTGAAAAAGTGCTCGATGTTCAATTCGTTGAAGTGACGGAGCAAAACAACGAAGTCGGGACGATCCGCTTTGGCATGTCACAGAGCGCATTAGCTGGCGATACAGTAGCCTTCGCTCAAACACCTGGCGACTACTGGGCATCAAACGGAGATGTTTGGTTTAACTCGAGCTTCAAAGACGAAGATATTTCCAGTGGAACCTGGTTCTATCATGTCGTCCTCCACGAAATAGGGCACTCAATGGGGCTGTCACACCCGCATGAAGGCGGAGCGGTGACATTGGATAGCACGCTTGATCGAACCAACTACACTTTGATGAGTTACGAACAACCTACTTGGGCGTACTTTGGCTCTGGTGCAGATCGCTATTTCACCATTTCAGAAAGCCTCATGGTATATGATATTCAGGCGCTTCAACATTTGTATGGCGCAAACAGCACACACAATGCGGGTAACACAAAATATCAGTTTGATCCCGCCACGCCAACTTCGCTGACAATTTGGGATGCAGGTGGAGAAGACCTTTTGGATTTCTCCAATTTTTCGCAGGCGTGCATCATTGACCTAAACGACGGAAGCTATTCGACGATCAGGTACGCGTCTTGGAACCCAAGTGAAAACTTCGGAATTGCTTTTAACACATACATCGAAAATGTTTCAGGTTCACAGGCGAATGACACCATTACGGGCAATGAGCTGAACAATGAAATTTTCGGCAATAACGGCAATGACACACTGTATGGCCGAGCAGGAAATGACGTATTCAATTCATCCGCAACCAGTCGTGGCGGTGTCGACACCATGTACGGCGGTACGGGCGACGATACTTACTACCTTCTGAACGCAAGCGACGTTGTCATTGAGCTGGTGAGCGAGGGCACAGACACGGTCTATACCCAAACGAGTTACACCCTGCCCTCCAATGTTGAAAATGTGATTGGATACGGCACACAAGGTGGGCTTTCGGTTACAGGAAACGGACTTGATAACGTGATCTCCGGATCATCTGGTAATGATACCTTGGTGGGCGGGGACGGCGCCGACGACTTTCTACTTTATCTCGGCATGGGCGACGACCGGGTCACGGACTTTAACGAAACCGAAGGCGACGAAGTCGTCTTGGCCTACGGCTTGCTTGGGTACAGCTACGAAGAAACATCGACCGGCGCGACGTATAGCCTGTCCGATGGCTCGTCTCTTGAACTGGTCTACGAACTTGTTGCTTAAGAGTGCATTAGACACGCCTTAGTTGCTATCAGGTTTTCATTAAACCATGTAAATATTCTGTTTAAGGGCGTCATTTTGGCGCCCTTACCTGTTTTGGTGCCGCACGGTCTTAATATCGCCGCACTGTTTTCAGCTTAGCCGCCCTACTCCGCAGCCCACAAACTACAACGTGGCGCTGTTCACTCGCCCACCACACTCACTTTGTCCATGTTGCAAGCACGTACCCGTCCGTTGTTGGCGTGCAGAAACCATCCACTTTCACCGAACTTAGGCAGGTGCCATAGCGCATCACCACTCGGACTACTGGGCGGAGCAAACTAAGCGTTGGCTGTGCTGGTATTGTCAGTCAGCAGCGTACCGATTGTGATGCCAAGTCCGAGCAGTACTGCGGCTGAGAGTGCGTGTTTCATTGAAGTTGCCCTGTTGTTGATGGCTGTGCGTTGAACGTGAAAAGCCCCCCAAGTTTCCAAGGGGGGCTCAGTCTTAGCTAACGTCCCTCAAGAAATGAGCGGCTCTTGAGAGCGTCAGTTGTATCAAACGATATCGATGTTGGCCAACACCAAGGATGAGAGGTCTGTGACCCCATCCAATCCAGCCAGATCTATACCTTCAAGCAAGCCTGCAGAGAACGTAGCGGTACCGCTGGCATGGTTGTCAGCAGATGATACGTTTGCCGCAGCTAGCGTCACATCACCAGTAGTGGAGTTGCTGTATACGAAGAAGAAAGAGTCATCTGCAGAGAAGTTATTTGTGTGCGTAATTGTACGATCACCATTCGCCTCCATAGCATCAAGTGCCGCTGCATTGTTGGCATAAGTATTACCGCCAAGCACGATAATGTCGGCTCCTTCAATATCTGACGCAGTTGTCGAGTCGGTTGAAATAGTCACAATTTTATTTGTGCTAGTTGTTGTAACATCATCACCGGCAGCACCAGCTTTAAATGTTACGAAGTTCATTGTCGTAGCTGCAATGTTAGCAGCTGCACCCTCAAGGGCACTGATATCGAGATCGAGCTCGATCACCACCTGTACCAACTGTAAAGTCTTTCACGGTATCCATTGTCAGACCGCTAGAGATGACTACGTTATCTGCGCCTGCACCAGTAGTGATTGTGTCAGCGCCAACTCCGCCGGTAATGGTATCAACGCCAGCACCACCATCAATGATGTCAGCTCCAGCTGCACCAACGATAACGTCGTCACCGGCACCTGCGGTGATAGCATCAGCACCTGCACCACCTGTAAGAGTATCAGCTTTTGCTGTACCAGTGATTGCAACGGCTGTGTTAGAGTCAATTGCAATATCTACGCCGGCTGTGTTAGCGGAAGCGTCTACCACCTGCACACCACCGTCGAGCGCATCGTTGCCCAAATCAAGATACACGTTACCGGTGATGTTTACGGTAGTAGCATCTGCAACGATCAAATTTAGGTCGTTTTTGTCGGCTGCTACCAAGTCTGTGGCTTTGGTAGATGTTGAGTTGATATTGACGGTCTCAACAGCTGCAGCTTGCAAAATTCCAAGGACTTTTGTCCCACCAGCATGAACTGAATCTAGTGTCACATTCAAGACGTCAGAAATCGCCCCAGCCGCATCGGCATCAAGAACTGTTACTGCTAGTTTGTTTGACCCGCCAGCAGCAGCTGCACCCAATACAACCGTTCCACCAGACGCAAGACCCGTAAGTGTCTGACCAGCATTACCCAGACCAGCGGCATAGTCCACAGTTGTGATGTTGTTACCGATACGTGCAATGCCAACAGGATCAGCCGCACCAGCCTGGTCAGTGATTTCCAGAACTTCGAAGTCGTTAGCGATACCTTTTTTGGCGAAAGCTGCAGCACTCAGGTCTGAGAATACGTGACCCATAGCTGATTTCATTGCGAGAGTATCTGTACCCTCACCACCAGAAATAGTGATCTTGTCGTCTGTCAGATCTGCAGCAGCAACCATTGCGCCCAAGTCGATCTTATCGTCGCCAGCGCCTGTAGACACTGAGAACTCACGAGCAGTACCCGTAGCGTGATCCAATGTTACTGTCTTTTCACCAGCACCACCAGTTACAACCACTTTAGCAACAGCTGTATCAACAACAGTCTTACCAGTAGGTGTGATGTTGATAGCTGTCGCTACTTCAACATCCTCGATTGTGAGGTCACCAGCACCTGAAACGTTAACAGTTGCAAGTGAAGCACCTGTGTTATCAACGTCTACAAATGACGCTTTAGCGCCTGACACCAAGTTCAATGTGGCAACCGCATCGCCATCTAGGTCAAAATCAATAGCGTTTGTTGCGTCGCCTGAACCAGATACATTAATCGTCTGAGCTGTCGCTGTGTTATTAGACAACGTGATTGTGTTTGCAGTACCTGTTGTATCAGTCAACGTCAGGCTTGCACCTGTGGTAAGGTTAACGTCACGTGCAGCAGCCAAGCTAAATTCATCTAACTCAACTGAAGTCAAACCAGTTACTTCAGACACATCAAGATCGCCAGCTTGATCTTTAATGTATAGGCTTTCGACACCTGAGATAGTCGGTAGCGCAGCGCCGCCGTATAGCTTCAAAGTATCCGCACCGTCACCACCAGCGACTTGGTCAGCTTCAGATGTAGTGTTTGCATCACCGATAAAAGTGTCTGCACCAGCGCCGCCGACTAGATTGTCGATGTCGGAAGTGAAGTTCGAGCTGACTGGTGTTGTATCAGCTGCTTCAGTTGTAGTTGCCGTATCGCTTGATCCACCACAAGCTGACAGCGACAGTGCCATCAATGTGAAACCAGACGCTTTGGCAGCGTTCTTGGCGTTTTTGGATTCCCAAGCCTTCGCCAGCTTGCTGGTTGCACTAGCTGCCTACATCGGCAAAAAATTATCTTTTACTCACAAATACTTAAAGGGAAAATTTACACCCAGACTACATCATGACAACAACTTCAAATACCGACTCAGCCGAATAAACTGTTTATTTTCATCAACTTAACTAGATAGACGACAACTGTTGTCAGACTGTATTTTGAGTAAAAGGAACCTCAAAGTGCAGATCAACCTCACTGACAACATCATACGCAATTATATCAAAAAATGCAACGATAGCCGAATAAGCCTCACCGACAAAAAGGTACAGGGTTTGAGCGTGGAGGTGCGCCGAAGCAGCGCAACCTTCTATCTACGCACAGCGTATCAGAAGCGTTCTAAACGTATCACATTAGGCAAGTTTCCTGTATTGAGCGTAGCAGATGCTCGGAAACTATGCGCCGAGCACAAGCGTCAATTTATTATCCAAGTCCACGAAGGTGTGCTCAATACAAACGTGGATATGCGGTTTGACATTTACTACGAGCAGCACTTCTTGCCTTGGTGTAAAGTCTACAAACGCACTTATTCATCGCATCAGAGTATGTACAAGAACCACTTAAAGAAGCGGTTCGGTAAAATTATACTCAGCGATTTATCCACTCCATACATATTTGCCTTCGTTAACGATCTTTCAGCACGTGGCTACAATAACGGCTTCATCAATAAGTGCGTTCAACATCTGCGCAGCGCCCTCAATAGAGCAGAAGAGCTATGCGGTGCCGATACACATGCTAGCATTCGCAAATCATTCACGCAGCTGAGAACTGTAAACCGTAAAGAACGCTATTTGGATGCAGCTGAATCAACGCGGCTACGGGACTATATAGACGCACATCGCAGAGATGCAGTGTGTCTATTACTAGGGCTACTGATGTACACAGGCGCACGCAGGCATGAAGTGTTTGCAGCTGAGTGGCAGCACATCAATTTGGCGAATGGCAGCTGGTATGTGCCTGTCACAAAGAACGGTAAACCACGCTACGTGATGTTGAACCGCAGCGCCCAACAAATCATCGAGTATGCACGTGAACTACAAGCACAGCGGTACAGCCACAAACCTCAATGGGTGTTCATCAACCCACGAACGCATAAACCCTATCGCTGTGTGTTCAGCAAATGGAGCCGCATCCGCACAGAACTTGGATTAGATGATGTGCGCATACACGACTTGCGCCACAGCTTTGCCAGCACATTGGTGAACAATGGCGCTACACTCTACGAAGTGCAGAAGCTGCTGGGACACTCACGTTCCGCAACCACTGAGCGTTATGCACATCTTGCTAATCATCGCCTGCAACAGGCAGCTGGGCTGATAGACAAAGCGTTTGAGTGAAAGTGGCCTGTTCATTGATGAACATATTATCGTAGCTTTCAGCTACCAACAGCTTGACTGAACCTCAAAAGTAGCTAAAAGCTACTGAATGAGAGAGCTGAAGTATACAAAATCCGCTATCCGCTCGTTGCGAAAGATGCCGGCTAACACCGCGAATTTGATTATTTCAAAGATAGAAGCTTATGCGAATGAGCCAGAAGCACAGAATAACAACGTCAAGGCATTGAAAGGGCGGCAAGGGTTCAGGCTGAGAGTTGGAAGCTGGCGAGTGATTATGGATGATGACGGTAATGTTTTAGCGGTTTTAGACATTGGCCATCGCAGCAGCATATATGAATGAAGGAGAGAGTTATGAATGACATGGTTACAATCTCAAAAGCCGAATATGAAGCTCTGTGCACTGCAGCAGAGGACTTAGAGGATCTCAAAGCATATGATACGGTAAACTCAATGCTGGCTAACGGGGACGAGGAACTTATCCCTGCCGAATTTGTGAACCGGCTTCTCAATGGCGATAACCCGCTCAAAGTGTACCGCGAAATACAAGGACACACCCAAGCTCAGTTAGCAGAACTGGCTGATGTGAACCGAACTACCATTGGTGAAATTGAAATTGGCAGAAAACAGGGTTCTGTTGCTACGTTGGGACGTTTGGCTACTGCGCTAAATATAACGATCGATGACTTGGTTTAACGCGATTAAAGCAACTCCACAGCAGCACTCATCTGCCGTGGATAGCAGGAAACGCTAGCTATATAATCACGCAGAATGAGCGGGACTTTCAGAAAATGAGCCTTCTCTTCCCTAACTTGGAAATCGTCAACGCAGCTGAGTTTTTAAAAATGTGGAGGACACTATGAGTGTTGTAACACTTCGTTTACCAGACGATCAGCATAAAAGGCTGAAAGCAATGGCACAAGCACGTGGCGTGAGCCTTAACAAATTGTTTGAGACACTTACGGCGCAGGCGCTAACAGAAAACGATATTGAATTACGTTACAGACGACTGGCAGCAAGTGGCTCAGCAAAACGAGGGATCGAGCTCTTGGACAAATTACAGGGGCTGGACGCTAAACACTAGGACTGCATTAAAGCAACTCCACAGCGGCGCTCATCTGCTGCGGATTAACATCAATATAGCGTTGTGTAGTTTGAATGCTGCTGTGCCCTGCCAGTTCCGCCAACACACTCACACTCACGTTCCGCAACCACTGAGCATTATGCACATCTTGCCGATCATCGCCTGCAACAGCTTATAGACAAACCGTTTGAGTGAAAGTGGCGTGTTCATTGATGAAAACTTGATAAACAACAACACTAGAACTACTATTAAATAGCAAATAGGAGTTTATCATGGGAAAAACTACGTCTTTTGTGCTTGGCGAACATTTTGAACGGCTTATCAATCAACAGGTAGGTAGCGGACGGTATGCGTCTGCTAGCGAAGTGGTAAGGGATGCATTGCGCATCTTCGAAGAGCAACAAACCGCTATGAAACGTCTGAACGATGCTATCGAAGAGGGCTATGCCAGCGGCATAAGCGATGCTTTTGATTGGGACGAACTTTTTGAGAAAACGGCTGCAGAAGCTTAATGTCCGCTGTTCAGTTTACAAATGCAGCTCGCAAAGACTTGCGTGAAATCTTTACTTATACAACGAGAACCTGGGGCATAGCTCAAGCAAGGCAGTACTCTGAACAGCTAAAGCAACACACAATCGCAATTGGAGAGTTTAGAGCACACAGCAAAACAGTACTCGGCTCCTCCTCTGACGTTCATCAATCGCATTGCCGAAAACACATCTTTGTATTTGAACGCAGGGGCGACAAGGTTCTAATCGTTCGCATATTGCACGAAGCTATGGATATTCCTCATCACCTTAAGTTGGACAATTAAAGCAACTCTACAGCTGGCAGCCAGCTTAATAGACAAGGCTTATGAATGAGTGTTCGCATGTTCATCGATGAACATTCAGTAATGAAAACGCAGCTGTGCTATTTCCAGAGACTGTGCTTCATCGCTACCAACAACCCGGTAAACCATTCTGTCCTCACGCGAAATACGCCGGGACCACCACCCACTCAAGTCGCCTCGCAAAGGTTCTGGTTTTCCAACACCGGTAAATGGTGTGCGTGTGCATTGCTTGATTAATTCGTTTATTCGAGTATGGATTTTTGGGTTATTGTTTGACCAAAACTGATAATCTTCCCATGCCGTTGAAGAGAATACCAGCTTCACTCTGTCAGCTCACGCTCTTGCCCACCATTAGCATCAAGTTCCGCAATAGAACTACGCAACCGAGCCGCATTGAGTGGAGTAGACAAAAGATGGAGCGTTTCATTAATCTCGTTCCACGCATCCAACGACACGACAACAACTGCCTCGCCCTTCTTCCGCGTCACCACGACTTCTTGTCCGTCCACTATTGCTCGATCCATAACGCCTTTTAACTGCGCTCTTGCATCTGTGTACGTCATGACATCCATAACAATCTCCTTACTCCAGGCGGCATTAATTGTACAATAAACCGTACAAGTCAAGGCTGAAGGTTTACAATAATTCCACTGCGGCACTCATCTGCTGTGGGTTTACATCTATGTAACGTTGCGTGGTTTGAATGCTGCTGTGCCCTGCCAGTTCTGCCAACACACGCACACTTACACCCTTGCTTGCCAGTTCTGTAATGAAGGTGCGTCTGCCGCTGTGTGAGCTGGCGTTCTCAAATCCTGCAGCACGATAGATGTTGAGGAACAGCTGCGTCATTGTATTTGCGCTGAACGCCCCACCCTTTTGACTGGCGAACAGTGCTCTGCTTGGATCTTTGAACAACAGGCTGCTGCGATACTGCTCCAGTTGACGACGCAGTTTAGCGTTTATCCATACAGTGCGTGTCTTTGCACCTTTGGTTTGAACAGCGTCTAGTACAAACTGTTCACGCACAGCACCCCCTTCATCATACACATCGCCAACAATGAGTGCTGCAATTTCTTTGGCACGGAGTCCTGCGTAGTAGCTGACATAGAAGATAGTTGTGTCACGTGTGCTGTGTCTGCGTGTTTGACACCACTTCAAGCAGCGTCGCAGTTGAGCGTCATTCAGTGTTTGCGCTTGTGCCATTCATCACCTCAAATCTAATAGTTTCATACGCACACACTAAAGTCTGATATTTTAGGTGGACAACCGATTTAGGTGGTGGATGATTATTCAATAAAAGCAGTTGGTTACGCTATAATATAAGAGTTTGTATATTCTCTGAGATTATTGATGGCAGAAGTTTTCACATAATCTACATATCACAAATGCCGTCGACAATTTGCTCAGGAGCGCTCAAATGAAAAATGTTCAAATCAACATCACTGGTAATTCGCTATTAGCATACGTCACATTTTATAACGACGATATCCTCACGAAGCTCAATGAAATGGACGAGGGCGAATATGATTTCATTGATTTTAGCGGTTCGCATGAAAAGAAAAGTGTCTTTCTAGGCAGAGGCTTTTGTGAAGATGGAAGCCTTTGGCTCGAGGTGAGCGTTGATGACGAAGAGTTATTTCACGGCGGCGTATACCTAATTGATTATGAAAATGCTCCTATTGAACAAATCAAAGAACAATTCCAAGCAGATTATGGTGACGATGAAAAATATGAGGAATGTTTAGTTGCAAGGCAGAGCGACTGCTTGGATGCCGACAACCATTTTTTTGCCGATGCGAGCGAGTACAAGTATTGTTCTCTTGAAACAGTAGAATGTTATAAATCGCCTAACAACATTAGCATTGAAGTTGATGACAATTTCAAACTATCGGACTTGAGGTTGGTTCTACTTGATGTTGACTCAGGCGACACTGGCTCAATTACACAAAAGCTTTATGCCTATACGAGGCTTGAAAAGCAGGCATTCGGAATAAAATACAAGGGTAAATTTTTCGAATTCTTCGGTGGCGAAGATGAAGGCGGTTCAAACGAAATCTGTTGGTTTGAGCGCAACGGCGAAACGTGGACTGACTCCGAAGCCATCCAGGAACGTATTGACGAAATAGACACGTGGTAAGCTACGAGCCATTTCTGCAGTGAAGTTTTATCAAAGTGATAAATAAACTAGTAAGGCAAAACAGTACAGGCGAGCACAGGCAAACCAAACGAGATCAAGGCTGGCACGCCGATTGTTATAGTGCTGCAAACCCGTTCTGATGTGAGACGGTGAGCAAACAGAGTGCTCGTAATCTGCTTCTTCGCACTACCCCATCCTCGTCGGTGGGATGCCTAAAACGAAGTCCCACTGGAGAGACATCCTTTTATCCTGAAAAATCGGAAGTGACGTTAACGTTTGCGCAAGTCGTAATGGTTGAGAAGGAACGCCTTCTAAAAGTGAAACGGATGACAACCTCGGAAACGAGAACCGTTAGCACACGGGAAAAGCTCGCTGTATGGCTCCTGTGTGTGCGTGATGCGCCAGTAATAGAGATGATAGCAAAACCTGCTCTTCCAAATATGGTTTGGTGATACAGCCTGCAAACGATGTGCAATGCACTTGGTTCGGATTGACGCCTTACTAGGCGTTGATCTGACTACTCCTTGCAATGCCTCATAATACTTAATCATTCATCATATATATTCATTCGATGTGTTTGAGCTGAAGTGATTATTCGAACGAAAAGATACGCAGTGCAGAGCTGTGATGCGAAGCTGAGCGAGCGTGAACAGCTCAAACAGCACATAGATGCGCAAGCAGATATGTTGATGCATCCAAACACAATCCAAGCTGTTCCACTTCGAGTTGATAAATACTTACATCAACAAGGAGTAACTATGAGCAGACAACTATTGCACGAAGTGCGTGATGTATTGAGAGCAGCAGATGCGATTGCGAGTGAACGCGAGTTTTGTGAACGTTGGTTGGGCAAAAGCGAATGTTATATGCGCACATTAAGGTTCAGCAAAATAGAGCCAAGTGCAGACGCACTGGCAACTGTGAGCAACAAACTCAAATACTATGCAGAGCAGATGCACAGTAAAGAAGCCCAACGCCTGAAGGATTTAGGTGTGGAATTTGAACGATTGGCTGAGGCGTGTTGGACAAGCATCCAAACCACAGCACGGCGCAAGTGGGCAGCTGTGGCGTGAAAGGGGTTCTGCACTCAAAATATCAAACTGCGCAGTTTCTTATGGTGGAGTACTTATCAAAGCGGGGTGGTGATTTTACACCCCCTACTCAGCAATGAGTGCTGTCCAAGACGTACAACATTCACTGAATACAATTCGTGCGCTGAGTGCAGATGAGGACGCACGGGTACAGCAGCGAATACTCGAGTTGATGTTGCAGGCGTCAATCTCACAGCTCAAGTCAATCAGTGCAGAGCCAGGCACCAACAACAGCGATACACAGCCACGCAAACCACCGCCCCTGCCAATACCCAAGCCTGCCAAATCCACAACAGCCAAACCCAAACCTAAACCCAAGCCGGAACCCAGCTTAAACACTCGGCTCAACCGCCTCCGAGCCGTAAAACCACAAGCGCCTAAGAGTTGATGCACACACAGTGTTGTTCAACACTGCCAAGTTCTTGGCTGTTTCTGTGAAGTTCGGTGCTGCTCTAGTGCTGCATAGAACAATTGACGCAACACGAGGCAGACATAGCGCAAATACTATTAAGTGGGTTCAGCATCGCAGTGTTGAGAGTGTAGGTTTCAAACCCACTGTTTTGAAACTGAAGTGCTGAACCTGCACTCGTTTTCAGCTGCTGGACAAGTGGCGGACGTAATCGCTGCTTTGATGAAGCACACGCACAACTAACAGCTGTTCCGCCTCTTGCAGCACAAACACCGTATGCTTTCCCACGAACATATAGCCAGAATTTTTCCGCCATTCCGCGAAAGGTAGGAGAACCTTCTCGCCCGCAGCTGCAGCTGTCAAACTGCGTTCAAGCTGCGTAACATAGTCATCCGCCTGCGAGCGTCCCCATGTCGCCAGGGTGTAATCGTAGATGTCTTCGATGTCTGATTGAGCGGCTCGACTAACAGAAAGGCGCTTGCTCACGTGTCAGCACTGCCTCTGCGTCGCACTGCATCCCAGCTAAAATCATCTGCAATGCCACTTTCAACACCAGCATCAAGTTGTGCTTTAAGTGCAGCGAGAGCTTCTGTGCGCTCTTCAACCAAACGCAATCCATCACGTATCACTTCACTTGCAGAGGCATAACGCCCACCCTGCACTTGGCTGGCAATGAACTCTTCAAAGTGATTACCAAGAATAAATGATGTTGTTTTGCTCATGTATATGCTCCCAATACTAGTTAATCGTATAAAGATATACGCTACAAAGCAACACGAGAAAAGGCATCACCTACGTGTCTTTTTGGGAAATTTACCCAGTGCTGCATTCTCAATATACTGCTCAGCAATAGTAATATGACGCTTGGCGGTGTTGGTTTTACGGCGTTTAATCACTCGTTCAACATCGGCATATGGCAAATCCAAACGCTTGAGTTCTGCAACAGTTTCTCCTTCAACCGTTTCATCTACCCATATGCCGTTACCAGCAGCTGCCAGTCTATCAGCACACACATCGAAAAGTTCGTGCAGCTTGAGTTTGGGTTGTTCTACATACGTGTCCCAAAACACCAGTGTTTGATACAAGCTGCCCAAATTGGGCTTTGCACACACTGGGTATGCCGCTCTGCTCACACTCTTTGCACGCCTTACTGCTTCGGAATTCGCCTGCAGCAGCTTGCGAAACGCATCCACTAAATAGGGCATACGCACTTCCAGCGGCACTTGGATGTGCAGAGTATCAGGTTGAGCAGTGCGAACATCAAGCTCATCAAGTTCACGCAACTGCCTCGCTGGTGGTTCCGCAAAAAGATGATTGTGCCCCCTCCACCATGCCCAAAAGTCATCCGTTGCGTGCACATTTCCAAAGTCCGCATACACGCTGCTGTATTTGCCTTTGCCCCTCTGCTCACAGCAGCGTTTGTACCCCATGTGTCTGCGTAAATATTCCCACCAGAAGTAATACACACTGCACTGCCAAGGCTCTGCCCCTCGAAACGGCGCATTTGGCTGAACACGTTTGCTGATTAGCTCGCCGTGCTTGTTGCGTCTTCCTTTGATGGGCGGCGCATACACATAAAAGAGTTTGCCAGAAAAATACCAATTGCTTCGTTCGTTCATATCAAAATCTATTTCTACGCCGCTATACTATCATCGTAACGCTCATCATTTGGCGTACAAATTATGTGGCATAGTGGAATAGTCAATGATGACAAACAAACTTTAATCCCGAGAGGACACACTATGACTACTGCAAACACACTTATGAAGAATATGGTTGCTACACAGAAGACTGCAAACAAGTGGACAAAAAACGCATATCGCACAGCAAGCACGGAACTGTATGAGCTGTTGGCTGAATGCTACGCACACACTCAGTTCTATCGTTCCGCAGACATCAGCTTCAAACTACAACTCAATCAACTGCTGCGCGACGCAAAGCACTCTTTCAATGAAGGCACACGCATCGAAACCAAAGTGGTGCGTGTGGTGTTTGGCGAAGTGTTCACAGGCGCAATCGGACGCAGTCGCGGTGCCATATACTCCAAAGTGCTCACAGCAGCACACGAGGAAAAAATCACCCGAGAAAACTTTGTCAAATGGCTCACAACACAAGGTGGTGTCGAAGCAGTACGCAAACAAAACAAAGGCAAAACTGCTGCTCAAATCAAAACAGAACGTGCACTAAGCGCACACGAACAGCTTGCTACACAAAGCGCACAAGACTTGCTGCTGAGCACACCTGCACAAAACTACGAGTACAGCTTGGCTGTTGTAGCACACACAGGCGGTGACAAGCGTATCGTCGCACTGCTCAACAACAACACATTGGTGAAAGAAGCACTGGCAAAAGCGTTTGCTGAACTGGAGGAGCAATCCAAGTCAAACAGCTCAGCTGAACCTGTGAGCAACGTCACAAAGATTGAAGCTCGCAAGCAAATCACTCAGCAAACCGCCACAGAGGAGGCAGCATAATGAGTGTGAACATTTTTTACGCGAACAAGCCCGTGCACTTCAACGACTGCTACTTTGCTGAACCTGCAATCAAACAAGAACTTTCAAGCTACGCAAATAATCCACTCAACGGCTGTGTGCTCCTCTATGGAGCATACGGTACGGGCAAAAGCACCGCAGTCGAGTTGATTGCACATGACAGAGGAGCTGCAAAGTCAGACATTCACTATGTACACGCTAATGGTAGTCAGTTCGGCGAACTTCGCAAAAGCAGCTTGCTGCTAAATGCAATGCAATGGGGCGTTATCAATCATCAAACACCCGTGTTGATAGTGGATGAAGTAGATGTGCTGTCCAAAGAAAATCAGCTGTGGTTGCGTTCATTCATCGACGACTGGCAGCATCGCGCACTGATACTGCTTACAACCAACTACATTGGCAACTTGGATGGCAGCATACGCGACAGATGTGATTGCTTGGAAGTGCGCGGTTTCACTGCACTACAAGCAGCACAACTCATTCATCAAGTTCTAGCACAGCACGATATAAAAATTGCTGTGTCACGCATCGAACAGCAGGCACAGCTGGAGCTGAGTTCAGAGGATGCTTTGCTGAGTTTGCGCACTGTTGGACGGCTGTGTGACAAGCTGGCGCTGCAGGTTAGTGCGACTAAACTGCGAGTTATCAAGTAGAGGTGCCAAAAGCGTAGGTTCGAAAATGTAGGTTTGAAACCCACTGTTTTGAAACTCTAGGTTCGACAACAACAAACGGGCAGCTACTCAGCTGCTCGTTTTTTTGTGCACACTGGCGTCAAACCACCCCTCAACGAGCTTCAACACGGCACCAACCATCCCCTGTGACTGGCACAGGGTGCGGTGTATGGGAGTTGAGGGCTGTGTGCCGAGTTATTCAACAGTCCACAAACTACAACGTGGCGCTGTTCGCTCGCCCACTACACTTACTTTATCCATGTTGCAGGCACGTACCCGTCCACGGTTGGCGTGTAAGAACCATCCACTTTCGCCAAACTTGGGCAAGTGCCAAAGCGCATCACCACTTTGTCCACTGGGTGGGGCGAACTGAGTGTTGGCTGTGCTGGTATTGTCCGTAAGCAGCGTACCGATTGTTATGCCAAGTGCGATGAATGCTGAGGCTGAGAGTGCATGTTGCATGATAGTTTTCCTGTTGTTAAAATCTGTGCGCAGCACGTGAAAAAGCCCCCCAAGTTTCCAAGGGGAGCTCAGTCTTAGCTAATCGTTCGAGCAACATGAGGGGCGCCACCAAAACCTAGCATCTCGCATTAGCATACAAGCACGCTCATATGATGAAAGTCTCAAAAAACTACTTTTTAACATTTTACCACAAAAAAGGTCGGAAACTAACTAATGAAATGGCTAGAAGCGTTAAGTTACTTTTCAATAAGCTGCTTACAGACTTTATGGCTATATGTAAATTAGCACGATACTCAGCGATAATGACAAGAGTGAGGCACTTAGATGACTGAACAAAGAACCGCTTTGGTAACTGGCTCGGCGGGCTTCATCGGGTTTCACCTGTGCCAAAGACTGCTGTGCGACGGGTTCCGTGTGATCGGTCTAGACGCCATGACTGATTACTATGACGTTGCCCTGAAGCAGCGCAGACATCAGATTTTACTTCAAAGCGAAGGGTTCACAGCCTGTGAAGACAGGCTGGAAGGCGAACAGGTGCTGCATAACCTTTTTGAAAAGTACCGCCCCGATGTGGTCGTGCATCTCGCGGCTCAAGCAGGTGTTCGCTATTCAATCGACAATCCGCGCAGTTATGTTCAGTCCAATCTAATCGGCACTCACGAGCTGTTGGAAGCGGGCCGCGCCTTTCCGCCCGCACATATGCTGCTTGCCTCCACCAGTTCCGTCTACGGTGCCAACACGCAAATGCCTTATTCAGAGACCGACAAGGCAGATACGCAGATGTCATTCTATGCGGCCACTAAAAAGGCAAACGAAGCGATGGCCCACAGCTACGCTCATCTGTTTAACCTGCCCATCACAATGTTCCGCTTTTTCACCGTTTACGGTCCTTGGGGGCGGCCAGACATGGCGTTGTACAAGTTCACACGCAACATTTTGGCCGGTGAGCCGATTGATGTGTACAACCACGGCGAAATGAGCCGAGACTTCACCTATGTGAGCGATCTGGTCGAAGCGATCCGCTTACTTATTGAAGCAGTCCCTGAACGTAGCGAAGATATCGCCCCGAATGATAGCCTGTCACCAGTTGCGCCATGGCGTGCGGTGAATGTAGGCAACTCGGAGCCGGTCAAACTGATGGATTTTATAGCGGCCATTGAAAAAGCCACTGGAAAAACCGCAAAACTCAACATGATGGACATGCAAGCCGGCGACGTGCCCGCGACATGGGCAAACGCGCAATTGCTAAAAGACCTGACCGGATACCAACCTCAAACAAGCGTTGCACAGGGCGTTGAGGAATTCGTGCGCTGGTACCGCGACTATTACCAGACATAATGAGTAAAAATGGTGGCGCGGGGGAGACTTGAACTCCCGACCTATCGATTATGAGTCGATCGCTCTAACCAACTGAACTCTATTTATAGCAAAGCAAATAATACAGGCTGGAAGACACTCACTAACCGTGAAATTGATAATCGTTGCTAACCAAATTAAATGTGAGGGTGCGAAGTTGACACGTATAACAAAGGCAGTTTTTCCCGTTGCAGGCTTTGGCACCCGTTTCCTACCCGCGACAAAAGCAATGCCAAAAGAACTATTGCCTATTATTGACAAGCCATTGATACAATATGCGGCGGAAGAAGCCGTAAGTGCAGGCATTGAAACATTAATTTTTGTAACTGGACGCAACAAAAGAGCTATCGAAGATCACTTCGATGTAAATTCAGCTCTGGATGCTCATCTTAGATCAAAGCGACTCGACGAAAAAGCTGACCAAATCAAACAAATACTACCGGCGAATGTAGATTGCATATTTGTCAGGCAAGCTGAACAACTAGGGCTAGGTCACGCAATTTTGTGTGCAAAAAAAGCAGTTAGCAATGAACCATTTGCGGTGCTACTGGCAGATGATTTTCTGGTACACTCCAACGAAAGCGATATGGCAAGGCTCTGCAAAGCCTTCGAGCGCACAGAAAAAACGCAACTACTAATAGAACATATCAAAGGTCCCAATATATCAAACTATGGTGTTATCAGGCCTGGAAAGAAATCTAATGACGTTCTCGGCTTAATAGAAAAACCAAGTATTGAAACAGCTCCGTCCCAATTGGCCAGCGTGGGTAGATATATTCTAAAGCCTGAAATATTCCAGATACTCCAAAACCAAGTGCATGGGCACGGCGGGGAAATACAGCTAGCCGATGCAATCAACACGATGGCACTGCAGGGTGATGTCAAATCTACAATGCTGAAAGCGCTGCGCTTTGACTGTGGGGCAGTGACAGGTTATATTGAAGCGATACGACATGTCGCTCTTGAGATGGGTTATTAGCCCCAAGTCACTCTCTCTAGTTTTTTTATCGACCCACGAACGCATAACTTTCAAATCCTGCCCGTTTCAAATCTTTTTCCGAATAAACATTGCGCAAATCTGCGAACCGCGGCGTGTTCATCCGCCGTGCAATCCGGTTCAAATCAAGCGCACGAAATTCGTTCCACTCGGTTAACAAAACACACAAATCAGCTTTCTGCACGGCCTTATATGCGTCCTCAGCCCAGACGACACCCGGCAAAAGCGTTTCGCCCTCATGTTTACCTTGCGGATCAGTAACGACTACTTTCGCCCCCGCGCCCACCAAGGCAGGCACAATTGTAAGGCTTGGCGCATCACGCATGTCATCTGTATTGGGTTTGAACGTGACCCCAAGAACGGCGATGGTTTTGCCGTTAAAGCTGCCATCACAAAGGGTGAGAAGCTTCTCAATCATGCCGCGCTTGATCTCTTCGTTTACCTTGATGACCGTTTCCGTGATCTGCATGGGCACAGCATGTTCTTGGCCAATACGCGCCAAGGCTTTGGTATCTTTGGGGAAACAAGATCCGCCATAGCCCGGCCCTGCGTGTAGGAATTTATTGCCGATCCGCCCATCAAGGCCCATGCCTTTCGAGACCTCCTTCACATCCGCACCAACTTTTTCACACAGCGCAGCAATCTCATTGATGAATGTGATCTTGGTGGCGAGAAATGCGTTGGCGGCGTATTTGATCATCTCTGCACTTTCCAAATCCGTGGTCACAATTGGAAAATCCCTCAGAAAAAGGGGGCGGTAGATTTCAGCCATCACGTCTGCGGCACGTTCGTTTTGCACCCCAACCACCACTCGATCTGGGCGCATAAAATCATCTATTGCCGCCCCCTCACGCAAGAACTCGGGGTTTGATGCCACATCGAACAACGCGCCTTTGTTTGCTTTGCGGATAATCTGTTTAACCTGACGATTTGTGCCAACGGGGACTGTCGATTTGGTCACCACCACTGTGTAGTCGTCGATTAGATGCGCAACCTCTTCTGCAGCGGCAAATACATATGTAAGATCCGCGTGTCCGTCGCCCCGACGTGTCGGTGTGCCGACAGCAATAAATACCGCATCGGCGCCCTTCATGGCACTGGCCAGATCAAGGGTGAACGACAGCCGACCTGCCCCAACATTTTTCGTCATCAGCGCTTCAAGGCCAGGCTCAAATATTGGGACATGACCCACATTTAGCTGCTCAATCTTGGCGGGATCTTTATCAACACATACTACGTCATGCCCAAAGTCCGAGAAACAAATCCCCGAAACAAGCCCGACATAGCCGGTTCCAATCATCGCAATGCGCATGAGTTATCCTTAAATATGTGATCGAACGCCCTATGCGCCCTTACGACTTTCTT
Source organism: Nereida ignava (assembly GCF_047114695.1). Lineage (GTDB taxonomy): Bacteria > Pseudomonadota > Alphaproteobacteria > Rhodobacterales > Rhodobacteraceae > Nereida > Nereida ignava. Next base: position 14,179 of record NZ_CP112885.1, on the reverse strand, counting down.
TGTCTAAGCCTAACAAGTTGAATTGACTGGCATCATAAGTCTTTACTCTGCGCGAAAGATATCAGCCATGCTCCTCGTACCCCACTTATTTTTCAACGTATACCGTCAACGTAGTTATGGGGATAAATCACACTTTTGAAGCTCCGTTTCGCACCATGAAAACGACGTATTTAAATCAAATCCTAAACCGCCTACGCAGCCGTAATATATGGTCCAATGTGATATATTTGCTAACGACTTGTCGCTCAAGTTGTTACAATCAAATTAAGTATATCTTGTTCCACTAACTCCTCAACTTGATCCTATTTCGAGATAATAGTTGACCGCCTCCATCTCCTGCGCACCATTTTTGATCTTTCATTTGCTATTATCAACGAGCATCATCTGATCGAGGCAATCCAGCGTATTTTCAGGTGGAAAATTGTGGTAATGTAACTTACCTTTCCAAGAAAAAATCGAGATTTGTTCGCCTATTTAAGTCTACAAACTTCTGGCGCACAACCATTGCACGTTTTTCTTGAATATCTACGCCGCGCAAATGTACACTAAACCCCAGAGCATCCCACTCCTCTTCAACCAAACGAGTGGCCGCTTTGACTTTGTTGACTAACACATTGTGCTGTTCTTCCGGCATTCCCATTTTATTCCAATGAAACTCAGCTTGAATACAGTCAATTAACGATATCGTGTTAGTAGCAATTAGTCTATTTAAGATCTCGTACTCAGCACCTTCAACATCAAGCTTCAAAAAAATTCGATCATATACACTACTGGCAAGACTAATGAATTCTGAAAGATCCACTGTTTGTACATTGATCTTGCTAACCGGATACATAGCACTGTCTTGAGCAAAAAAGTCCAGCGTCTTAGATTCAATTAGCGATGACCCATCTGCATCTCTCACATCTAGACCAAAATCTGCCTCCCCGTTTGTGATCCAGGCCGCTTTTTTTATGAGCGTCGTCGGAACATCTACATAATACCGCCATAACTCTGGATTGGGTTCAAAGGAAACAGCATCAAACTCTGGATTCGATGACAAAAACTTAATCGCTGAACATCCATCATAGCCACCACAGTCTATAAAAAGTTTTTTTAATTCGACGTACTTTAATTTATAGAATAACCGCATAGGCTCTGTCGAAGTATGCGGTACATAACCAACAAATTCCACATCCCAATCAGTTAAGACGCTTTTGAAAAGTGCCATATGCCAGTTATGGCACCCCTCCAAGTCGTTACTTTCAAACCTAGGCCGCGCTGCACCATAACGCTGCAAATGGCTGCTTCCCTCAAAAAGTATCAAATTAGAACACTTTGAGATCCGCTTCAGTTCCTCACAGGCTAGCTTTGGACCTTTTATAGCCCAGATACGATGAAATACACTTAAAAGCAAAGCAGCGCCTACGGGCTTTTGAGTCAATCTCTTTTCATCAAACTCTGAATTATAGATAGAGCAATTCACTAAGCTTTTTGAACGCGAAATTTCCCAAACCTCAGGATCCGGTTCAAACCCAATTACATTGAAGCCACAGTTAACTACAAATTTACAGACCTCACCCGCATTTGAACCTACATCAACGATAACATCGTCTTTAGAAACGGCCTGCAATGCATCACAAATCAAATTATAGCGTAGTTCCACCCCAGCTCGACGATACTGAAATACAGGGTCAGATTCGTCAGTCCCAAATTCGCGCTGCCACCAAAAGCGCCAAATTCGGCTCATGTAATCATTTTGAAATAAAGCCTGGGAGACTATAGCTTTCTTTATCTCACTTAAACCAACAACTGCAACCGAGTTCTGCGGAATTTCAAACGAAGCATTCCTAAATATCAGGCTAACGAACAATTCACCGGAAACGCTTAATTGCTTACCATTTATTTCGTCTATTAATTTTGTCATCTCCTCGTGAACTACTCCACCGATGAGATCAAACGAATAAGACGCTACAACAAACGCATTACTAGGGTTAAATGACACCTCACTTGCAACAGGCGAAAATAAGAGTAAGGGCTCAAAGCCCGTCCAGTCACTCTTTCGAAGAAAAGAATACGCGTGAAATAAACATCTATCGTTGTAAATACGCGCTTTATTTGCTTTTACATTCCCAATCGTACCATACTGCCAATCAATAATTTTAATATTTCCGTTATCATCCAAAAAAAGTTCGTCAAACAAAGATAAGTCGTTATGTCGTAAATTCAGCCGTTCCATTTCCTGCAGAGTATTCTTTAATTCAACAGACCGGTCTTCAACCGATAGAAAGTCAAACTTTTTATAGCAGGGTGTTACATAAAACTTTTTTTCGTAATTTACATCAATTAATTGCGGCATAAATGAAGATCGCTCAAAATCCACTAAGCTTTGAACTTCTGTAGAAAATTCTTTCAGCGCACGTATCCGCTTCACACATTGATCATTAGGAGTTCTAATAACAATATTCTGCCTGGCGCTTAAAATCTCAGCGGTTTGGTATGGGGTTGTACTATTCAATAGTGAACTAAAAAGTTCTGCAGCTGTATCATAGGCCTGTACTACGTCCGGCAAAGTTCGGCATTTGGATAGAGTAACCGCCTGCGCCAGATAATAATCAATATTTGGATTGAGTTGGATCGCCTTGTTATACGCCTCTAGGGATTCCTCAAAGCTTTGTATTTTCAGGAATGAGTGTCCTAAATAATAGTAGGCTTGACAATCAACTGGATTGATTAGCGTCGCTTTTCTAAGTACATCTATCGCCTGTCGATAGTCGCCTAAACCATTAAAAGCAATTCCTTGCATCTTGAGTAGAGTAGCTTTTTCACCAGTCTTTGAAATTAGAGCATTTGACATGTCTATAGCTAACTCGAATTTCCCTTGGCTACAAAGATCCACTAAAATATTATATTGATCTATATATTCTTGGGAAAAGTCATTAAATTTATCTTCGGAAGCTGAAGACCGAAACACTTTCTTATCTTCGTTCGCTACAAGCGTAATTCGTGCTCTTAAACCCTGAAAATCAACCCCAACGATACCAGAATTTTTTGCCTTCTCTAGCAAGTCATTTGCTTGTGCCACATCACGTAATTCGATTAAGGCCTCAATGGCACTATTCCAAAACTGAGGAATCGACTGATCAATCCACAAAGCCTTATTAAATAGGCTTAGTGCGGCCTCACGATCACCACTAGCCCACTTTAACGTGCCTAAGTTATGGTGCGCATGACACTGTCGCGCGTCAATTTTTAAAACTTTTTTGTATAATTGAGCAGCATGTTTAACGTCCCCCGACTGGTGCGCTAAGATTGCCATCTTCAACGTCTGTTTTATTTTTTTTCTCACTATGCACTACCTTTATAAGGAAAAAATTTATGTCACTATTTTAGAAAAATTGACACAAATCACCGAAGTACCTGGTTAAGGAACTTATTTAAACGTTCCGTGTTACGTTCGATACAGTGAGTTCTTTCGGCATGAAGTATTGCTTTATTTGCGATGTCGTTGAATAGCGAACTATCAGTAAAGAGATTTTCAATGTAGTCAACGAATGGCTCAATATCATTTTTATTAGGCACCAAGTCGTAAGGCTCCTCATGAAATTTTGTGGGCATCTGGAATACCGCTCCACCGTCGCCGATCATTTCTTTATTACCCCCTATATCTGTACCCAAAACTGGGATACCCATACATTGAGCCTCGGCAATTACTCGGGCACCACTCTCTTTCCACAGACTTGGAACAATTAGTAGTTTTGTATCCCTATAAATTGAACGCACATCGTCAGTATGATCTACTTGAGTAACTGTATTGAGGTGGTCAACAGAGTAACCTTTCTCAATCATATAATTTTTCAAGTTAACTAACGACGCTCTGCCAGAAACACAGTTAATATTCCCTGTAAATCCTCTTTCTCTAAGGACTTGAACAATCTGAGAAAACAATAGTGCACCTTTTGTAAGTATTGGATTTATGAATGTGAGCGAATGACCTGATGAAGGCTCTCTGCGCATTTCATAATCAATAAACTTTCCAAATGGGTGAACTGTGAGATCGTGGCGTGTGCGGTACAAGTTAGCTGTAAACTGGCTGTCAGTGATAATCTTGCTAACATAATTGAAGCAATTAGGGTTTTTATAGTTTTCGTTGACCAAATAAGCAACCGTGGGAATGTTAAGTAACTTTGCTTCCCTATATAGCCATTGTTCGGCGACCCGAGCTCCAAAAGACATAACAATATCCGGTTGCCACTCGTTAAAAACTCTCTGTACCTGTGTTAACCAGCCCCATAACTCTTTGTTCGTCATATCATCTGATCTTGCAGAGCCAGACTTCATTACAATTTCTGTAAAATTCGAATGCTCGTACCTTACAAGCTGTTTATCTGTTTTTTTTGCAAAGTATTGAGTTACTGGGCAGGTTGTAAGCACATCAAAATTAGCAGCTGTAACTGCAATGATCTCATTATCTTTTTGAGCTAATTTATTTAGTATTGTCGAGATTGAACGACACGCACCGTTTGTTGTATCGCTCAGGCAATGTAGGTTTGCCCAAAGAATTTTCATTACTATTTTCCATACAGAAAAGGGCACTCAGAGTATGAGTGCCCTTTAATTTGGTCAAAGATATTTACGCAATAAAGCCAATATCTCCGTTTTCAAGATCTGTTACGCCTTTCAAAACAGCACCCAAGGCCAAGTCATCTGCCTGCACGCCGTTTGTACTGTCTTCAGTCCATTGCCAGATATAAGTATCAGTTCCATCATTGACAGCAAACATAACGATATCGTTTGCTGAATCATCGACGTTCGTGATTGTGAGGCCATCGAGGAAAGTTGCGATCTCGGCGGCAGTATCTGCGCCACCTGCTACAGTTGCAGTTGTGATCTCAATATAACTGTCGTTCGCAGCTACTGTGCCCTCATTAGTAATGGACTTAAGAGTGGCTGATGCAGTGCCGTTTTTAGTCAGATCATTAGCAAAAACGATTACATCAGTACCGTTTGCACCACTTTCAAAACCGGTAATCACATCGCCTAAACCGCCAGCTAGGATCACTACAGTATCAGCTTGCTGATCAACCGCGAGGTTAATGACATCAGCGCCTTTACCACCAGCAATAAAGTCAGCACCTGTGCCTGCAGTAATAGTATCAACACCGTCAGACGACGCACTACCATTTGTCGCAGCTTCACCTGAAACTGCACCAGCTCCGCCACCGGAAACATAGTCAAAATCAGTAAAGTTGCCATCAACTTCGGCAGTAACGGTGATACCACCGTCATCACCAGACGATGTGGCAGTAGCAGTGACCAAGTTACCCAAAATGGCGTGGTCATTGATTGCGGCAGCAAGAATGTCATCCATTTCGGCGCCAGTATCAGTGGCGGTGGTGCCGGCAGACGCAACTGTGACAGTTGCACCGAACATAGTTACAGCAATAGTATCGCTGGAAGCAGTGAAACCACCTGACCCAATCACAGTCGTCATTGCTTCCTTAGTGGAGCCGCCACCGTCACCGATGAGAACGTCACCACCTGCGGCACCAACAATAGTATCCAGGCCATCCGCACCAAAAATTGTATCAGCCGATGCACCACCAGTGATACTATCTGAACCAGTACCACCACGGATACTGTTAACACCAGCAGCACCAGTGATCGTTGCACCAAGAGCAGAGAAGTTATTGTCGAGACCATCGATATCTAACGCACCTGTATGCTCAGCAGCATTCAGAGTGCTTAGGTTCGAAGTGTTCAAGTCAGACAAAACTACTTTTTTGGCAACAACGTTTGAGCTGTTTTTCGCGCCCGAAATGTTGATAGTTTGCAGTACAGAACCGTGGATATCTTCAATGGTAGAAGTATTAGACGCATGGTTGTCGTTTTCAACGATGTTTAGCGTCTCAACACCATCAATACTTAGGCCTGTGAGATCTGAGCTGCTCGTACCTTGATCCAAAACAAGGTTTACAACGTCATCAGTTCCAGCCGTAGTCGCGTCAGTAACACTAACGATGAAGTTAGTTTCACCTGTCGCACCCGCAATATCACCGCTGCCATCTAGCTCCAGGGTGAAACCACTTGCCGCCTTCACTGTAAAGGTATCATTGGAGTCAACTGTAACAGCGGCTGCCAACTTCAGCTCGTTCATTCCGGCTTCTTTGGTTAGGTCGACAGTGACATCACCACCACTGGTAGCTAAGTCCAGTGCATTGTTGATCTCAAGGATCTCAAAACCCGAAAAGCCTGCAGTGTTCCCAGTGGTGCCTGTGTTCGATAACACAGCTGTCGATGCAGCAGTACCAGCTTCAATTACGAGAGTATCTTCACCAGCGCCGCCAACAAGATTGTCTTCGTAAGTAAGCTTCGTATGCACGTCGATGCGATCATTACCTGTACCACCGGTGAATGCTGTGTTTGCAGCGACATCCGCCATCGTCAGATCAACGCCACCAGTATTAGCTGCAGCATTTATTGTGGTGAACAGCTCATCGACAGTACCGTCGACAACAAGCTTTTTGTCACCAGTTAAGTTCAACGTTGAACCCGAGGTAGTAGTGATAATGTCTGCAATGCTGTTAGTTAATGCTGCCCCAGCCGTTGTAGCGGATATGCCAGTAGATTCAATGGTCACATTGTTGACGCCAGTAACTGTCAAATCGTCAATTTCTTGGCTTTCAGTACCCAATTTGTCGTTCATCACAAAGGTGATCGCGTCAGATGCAGATGTAGCATCTGCCAGCTCAAGAACGAGGTCATCAGCAGCCGCCCCAGATGAATAACCATTCATTTCAACAATCTGCCCGGAGGTCATGTCGTCAATTTTGACGGTACCATCGATTGAGTGACCCTTAGTGCCTGAGTGAGTTAGAATGAACTTGTCAACACCGGTCATTTTGGACGCATCGAGGATATGTGATGCTGTGAGGTCACCTTTACTTGAATAAGCAACAACACCAGTAGCTTCGGAAGCATCGATAGTAGCTTCAACACTTGATGATGTATCAGATCCAAAATCAGCCCAACGGCCTGTGATCGTGATATCTGTATCACCAGTGACAACGATTTTATCGCCAGCCTGCTCCCGCGAGATGTCTGCAAGAACAACCGTATTAGCCACACCGCCAGTTGAATTGATATTTAACGTGGCAAACTCAACCTGGCCGCTGCCGTCATAATCCAAGGTGGTAGAGCCACCAGCAGAGACGCCTACATTCAGCTCTGCAGCAGCAGTCGCCGCATCAACTGTCAAGTTGGCAGCAGCGGAAGTGGCACCATAAACTGACGTATCCACGATGTTAATCGATGTGCCCGACGCAACATCTGCCATAGTCAGTGTGTGCGCAGCAGCAGTCGAACTCACATTGATTTCATTGGCGCCCAGAATCATACCAGTTGCCGTAACATCACCACCCAAAGTCAAATTTACGGTTTCGATATTCTGCAAGAGCGAACCAGTCGTAGGAGCAGCAGTTACAAAAATGTTCGCTACATCAGAGTCAGTGGTCGACGCATCAACAATGACATCCGCCTTATCACCAAAACTGTTGGCGACTTTACCGTCTACTACGTCGTCGCCAGACGTCAAAGTAACCGAGTCCGGCGAGGTTTGGACTTTCAAAGTGATGGGAGTGACAGTAGAACCACTCGAATCTCCTGCTTCTACTTCTGCAGGAGTTGAATCGGATCCACCACAAGCTGACAGCGACAATGCCATCAATGTGAGACCAGACGCTTTTGCAGCGTTCTTGGCGTTTTTGGATTCCCAAGCCTTCGCCAGCTTGCTGGTTGCACTAGAACCGCCAACTTTCTCGGCGTTTTTCATCGTGCTGTTAATATCTAGAGCCTGCATGTGTTTTTCCCTCATAAGGCGTGAGCATTTGCTCGGTTTAGATTGATATCCCAGCGAGATTCGTCGCCAGGAAGTGTCGATCAGGTCCCAAAAAACACAATTCCAAACAGCCTTTCAATTACATTAATTCCCAATTAAATTACTGTTATTAAATAATAATAGTCAATTTATGTAGGTTATTTACATAATAAATTGCTGTATACATTTCTGTGGCTTGTCAGCGGTGCTTTAACTATTTGGGGTTTAAATGCAGTAACCAAGCACCGGAGAATTCCACATGCTATTCCGCCCCAAAATCACATCATGTCTGGTGGCTTTAGGCCTTGTAGCGGGATGTGCGCAAGCCCCTACAAACGGCGCATATGTTTCGGACGCAGTCGGTGACATAATAAGTAGTGGGCCGGCGGATGTGGTTAATTCTGCTATCACGGTGAAACTTACAGATTACCAACCATCCATTAAAGCAGCAGCTCTCTCAAGCAGCGCCTATGCCGGATCGCAAGCGGCCATCGAAGGTGCCGCCCAAGGCGTGACTGTCGCCAACAGCGCCCTCGCCCCGCAAGTATCTTTGCAATCGCAATTGGGCGGTGTCTCCGAGAAAGACACAACCGGCACCGAAAACACCACCGGCGTCAGCGCAAGCCTGGCCGTCAATAAGCTCATTTACGACGGCGGAGCATCAGTCTCTGGGATCAACGCGGCTTTCGCCCGTGTCATCACAGCTGAGGCCCAAGCCGAGGAAGCCATCACGGGCATCGTGGCCGACATGGCCTCTGCCTGGATTGATCTGTGGCAGTATCAACAACGCAGCGCTCTGTTGGCCGAACGGTCACAGGAAGGGCGCGACATTGTGCAACAGATGGACCGCCTCGTTGCCAGCGGCATGGTAGACAAATCATCAGTCGCCAGCGCCAAGATCCAGATACACGATCTCGACATTGAAGAACTGCGGCTGAGCGAGCGCGTAAGTGATGCGCAAAGCCGCTTGTCGAAATATCTCAAACACGATGGAGGTGCCGTTGCGCGCCCTTCTCAAATTATCTCGCTGCCCACCGGCAAAAACGCTGCAACAGCGTGGCAGGGTAATCCTGCATTGCGTGGCACAGCCGCATCAATTGTGGTCGCGGAACAAGACGTTCAGATTGCAGCGGCACAAAAGAAGCCAAGCGTTGGTTTACGCGCTGGCGTGGATAGCCCAATGTCCGAAACAAGCAGTACTGACGTAGCCCTCGGGCTTCAGCTGAGCTGGACATTGGGCGACGGCGGGCGACGTGATGCGGAGCTAGCCGCGCGCAAAGCCAACCTGACCCGTGAGAAACAGCAGTTTGATACGCAGAAGCGCGAAACCGTTGCGATGCTGTCTCAAATGATGAAGACCCGCGCCTCACTGTTAAGTAGCCAGTCTTCTATACGCGCCAAAAACGCAGAGGTGCTCGCCTCACGCGATACGCTCAAAAAGCAACTGGCAACCGGTCAAGCCGATCTGAAGCGCGTCATTGACGCGGAAATTCAGGCGCTGCGCACTGCCGACCGCGCCATTGAGATCGACGCAGAGATCATGAAGCTTGATGTTAGCATTGCTGCCCAGTCGGGGCGTCTTCTATCCAGCTTCGGCATCCCTGCCCCCCAATCAAACATTACTAAAGCGTTAGACAAATGAACGAACTTACACCAAAGGCCGCTTCGCAAGATGACGCATCTTCCGTTGAGGGCGCCGAGCAGGCAACAGACACGCAACCAGATGAGCAGTCTGGCTCTGTCGAACTTGCGCGCATCGACGTTGAAACCCAAGAATACGAAGTAGACGGTGACAGTGCCGCCACTGATGAGGCCGCTGCAACACTTGTTGAGACGCTGAAAATCGCACTCAAAACCGTTTCACTCACATTTAGTACTGCGGCGCTGCGGGATATGGCGCCAATGAGCGAAACACCGTTTGGACCCAAAGATGTTGTCTATATCTTTAATGAGCTGGGTTTTGACGCCAGTTTTGGCGAGTTGAAGGCTTCAGCTATTAAAGAAAGCCACCTGCCGATGATTGCCTTCCAAGAAGATGGCAATCCGTTTCTGGTGACGCAGAAAAACCCGGACGGCACGCTCACAGTTCAGTCTATTGAGGACAATTTCACCTCACGTGACATCAGCGCCGACGAGTTCGCCGAGGTATACGCAGGCTTTACACTTCTGTATCGGCAGTCTGCGCAGTCAAAACAAAATGGCCAAGGCGGTCACTGGTTTTGGAGCGCCTTTTCCAAAAGCAAGTGGATCTACGGTCAGGTTATTCTGGCCGCAGCGTTTTCAAACTTTCTTGGACTGTCGACCTCACTGTTTATCATGGTCGTTTACGACCGCGTTGTCCCGAACGAGGCGATTGAGTCCCTATTTGCGCTGACTTTAGGTGTGATGATCGCGCTGACGTTCGACTTCGTGATCAAGTCATTGCGCGCCAACTTCATTGACCGCGCTGGCAAGCGCGCTGATGTCACTATGGCGCGGATGATCTTTGACAAGATTTTGCATCTACGCCTTGATGCAAAGGGCCGGAAATCAGGTGCTGTAGCAAGCGTTGTGCGCGAATTCGATACGCTGCGCGACTTCTTCACCTCTGCCACCCTGATCGCTATCGTTGATTTGCCGTTTATCTTTTTCTTTATTTTCGTGATCTATTTGATCGGTGGCAACTTGGCGATTGTGCCTTTGCTGGCAGTTCCTATCGTGATCATCCTTGGCCTTGCCGTGCAGCCTGCTTTGGCAAAGCTTGCCTCCGGTGCCATGGAAACAGGTATGTCCAAGCAATCTGTTCTTGTTGAAACCCTGAGCGGCTTGAACACGATCCGCGCAACAGGCGCAGGCCGTTTTATGCGTCAGCGCTTTGAAGAAGCCTCGGCAAACCAGTCAGAATTGGGACTAAAAAGCCGGATGTTCTCGCAATTTGCGATCAACTCCGCCGCGTCCGTTCAGCAGTTTGCCCAGATCGCGCTTATCTTCTACGGCGTGTTCCTGATCCGTGAGGGCAGCACAACGATGGGTGGCTTGATTGCGTCAGTTATCTTGGCAGGCCGTACGCTTGCACCGCTGTCGCAACTGGCTGCAGCACTTGCGCGTGCAAACTCTGCACGCCAAGCCTACCGCTCACTCGGCTCGTTGATGACCGAAACCTCTCCCGAGGATGAGATTCAACAACGCCTCAGCCGTCCGGTTCTGCGCGGAGAAATCGAGTTTCGCAACGTAAGCTACAGCTTCCCGGGCGCCAATGAGCCAATCATCCGCAACCTGTCGGTGAAAATTCCGGCGGGTCAGAAAGTTGCACTTGTTGGCAAAATGGGCTCGGGCAAATCCACGTTCTCAGGCCTTGCTGCAGGACTTCTCACTCCAAGCGAAGGTGCGGTTTTGATCGACGGCGTTGATATTCGACAAATCGACAAAACAGACCTTTTGCGCAACGTCGGTGTCATGCTTCAAGAAACGTGGCTTTTCTCCGGTACGGTGCGTGAAAACCTGCAAATGGGCTACTTTGAATACGACGACGAGCATATCCTTAAGGTGGCAAAAATTTCAGGTGTTGATGATTTTATCGGCAGCCACCCGTCCGGCTATGACCTGATGATCCGTGAGCACGGTGTGGGTCTGTCTGGTGGTCAAAAGCAGACTATCAATCTGGCCCGCGCCATTTTGCATGATCCCAACATTTTGATCCTTGATGAGCCGACCAGCTCTATGGATACCGCATCAGAGGCAGCAACGATTGAACGCCTCAGCGCTGCAATGGACGGCAAAACGATGCTTGCTGTTACCCACCGCAACTCAATGCTGAAAATGGTGGACCGCGTTCTGGTGATTGATCGTGGTGCGATCATGCTCGATAGCCCCCCCTCCCAACTTAAAGCCGCACAGAAGTGATCCGACATGAGCAGTACTGATTTCAAAAAACTCTCCCGCGAGATGTCCGGCCGCAACAGCGCCAGCAACTCAGTGGTTCTCTTCTCCATTGCAGGTTTTCTCGGGATCGCCCTGACTTGGGCCGCAGTGACTGAAATTGACAACGTCACTCGCGGTGAAGGCAAAATTGTTTCGCAGATGCAAAACCAATTGGTGCAATCTGCAGAATCTGGCGTCGTGTTGCGCCGTAACGTGCTTGAAAACGACCGCGTTACAGCAGGTCAGATCTTGTTTGAGATCGACCCGATTGAAGCGCAAGCCGAATACGATCGGATGTTCCAGCGTCTTGATACCCTCAAGATCAAGGTCGCCCGCCTTGAAGCTGAAATCGCAGGCACAGATTTCACCCCTTCTACGGATATAGTCGGGTCATCTGTTCAGATTGGCGCCAATGAGCTGAGCCTTTTTGAAGCGCGCAAACGCGAACTTCAGGGCGCGATCACGATCTTGGAAGAACGCCGTGCGCAAAAAGAGACCACGCTTAACTCGTCTCGCCAATCTGTTGGAACTGCCACTAACCTGTTGGCGCTCATTAAAGATGAGATCGCTGTGGTCGAGCCGCTGGTCCGCGAAAATATTGCCCCAGAAACTCGCCTGCTCGCGCTTAAGCGTGAACGCGAACAAGCGATTGGCTCGCTCAGTGATGCTGAGGCCTCTGTCCTTGCCGCACAATCCTCGATCCAAGAGATTACAAGCGAGATTGCCAACCGCAAAGACACATACCTGCGCCAAGCCATGGAAGAGCTTGCGCAGACAGTGGCGGAACGCGCAGAACTTGAGAAGGCCCTCCCTGCCCTATCAGACCGGATTGAGCGTACTGTGATTGCCGCCCCTGTAGATGGCATCGTAAACCGTCTGAATTTTCGCACAGTCGGCGCTTTCGTAAAGGCGGGTGACGCGGTGCTTGAACTGGTGCCAACGAACGATGCGCTAAAAATTGAGACGCGCATCGCGCCCAAGGACATCTCTAATATTAAGGTTGATGATTTGGCGCGCATCCGTCTGTCAGCCTACGACTCCGCTCGCTACGGCACGCTGGATGGTTTCGTCACCAACATCAGCCCAGATGCGACCCCTGTCCGCGAGGGCGAGACACAGTCGTTCTACATTGTGGACGTCGCAATGTCTGGCGATATGGTACTTAACGATGGGACTGCCGTTTCGCTGCTGCCAGGCATGACTGCTACGGTAGATGTGGTTTCTGGCAAGCGAACTATCCTTGAGTACTTCTGGTCGCCGGTTGCGCGTATTCAGGAGCTGGCCCTGCGCGACTAGTGTCAGCGCCACACTCAACAGCTTAAAGCCCGTCAAGCCTTTGGTTTGGCGGGCTTTTTCTTATTCGCCCGTTATTAGTGTCACCAAGGGACTACAGGACGCCTATCAGTATCATATGATACCCAGCCTCTCTTTGGTATCAGGGTATCGATTCAATCTTTTCACATGAATTTAACACACTAAAGTATCTAAATAATACTTTATTGGCCATTTTTATAGAAACAGCGAATCCGCTTTTGCTATAAAAATAAACCAATAGGACGAACAAGATCGCGAATTAAGTTTCAAGACAGGAGTTCTAAGATGCTAGTGGAATTGGAATTGGAAGTTCTGGAGAGCTTACCGCCAAAATCAGCGCTGGCTGACTTCTCAAAAAGTATTGTCAAATGGGAACTTCTTTTGCTGGTGGCTAAGCTGAACGGCAACACCGAGTATGGGATTTGGAACTACATCGACAGTTTGAAAACGCGGACTGAAAACTCGATGACCATTTACACGTTCATCAAGTCGCGCATTGAAAACGGAAGTTTTGTTGTCGTCCCCGGTGAAAAGAAAAGCCGCAAGACCCTCGCTCTGTCACCTCAGTTGCGTGAAGAATTGATGACATATCTGGCTGCCCGTACGGAACACACGCTGCAGCGTTCAGAGCAGTTGCGTTCAGAACTCATGGCGATGAGCGCTTAAGGGCACTCCCCTGCTAAGCCCACGTTACTATGCCAACCAACCGCGCTTTGATTGATGGCGCGCAAAGCGCATCCAGCGCATCGCCAACATCGCCGCAAGCAACACAACCAAGAAGCCCAATACATCCCCGATCGTGATGAACGCGACCTCTTCCAGACCTTGGTCAAAACCGATGGTCAGCAGGATCGAGTTCAAGAAGCCTGACAGCAGCCCCACACACAAAAGCTCGCGCCAATTAAGACGCAATGTCGGAGGCTGTGGCGCGATCACCCGTGACCAACGCAATATATTGAATGAAACAAACGGCGCCAAAAGCGATAGCACAGCCATCGTGATTAATTCGTCAAAGTTACTGTTCCAATCACTGAGCGTCATGAAGTGCCCCACAGCAACGGGAAGCAGATACAAAAAGCCCCGCCAGCCAAGAGTGTAGATCGCCAGAAT